>CAMTYI010000164.1:0-8801 GCA_947085925.1 uncultured Gammaproteobacteria bacterium | reverse complement strand
CACGACGCTCTTCCGATCTGTCGATATCGTTGGATTGCAGATCGGCTTCGCCGATGCTGAGAGTTATGGTCTGGCCGGCGGCGAGGGTGACTTTGTAAAAATCCGACACATCACCAATCCGCGACGACCGGCCGGGGCGCCCGCTCCTGGGGAGGTTGACATACCCCCCAATCGCCACCGGATTACCGACCGGCTGGGCATGGTCGAAGTCGTCATTCGGTGCATACGGCGCGGCGGGGTCATTGACGTCGCTGTCCATCGCGGTATACGCGGCAGCGCTGATTGTGCCGCTGATCGCATAGGTTTTCACCGGCGGTGGAGGCGTGGCACCCCCTCCGCCGCCACCGCATCCGCCCTGCGTAGCGGCAAGGGCCAATATCACGCTAAAGAAAAATCGCCGCCAAATTTTCATAATGTCCCGATGCTCCGACGGACGCGCCGTTCTAAAGCACCACGCGGTTCCGCCCACCCTCTTTGGCTTGATACAGTTTGGTATCGGCGCATTCAAGGATGGCCTCCACTGAGGTCGGCCCTTGAACCGCGCTATTGTAAAAACAGATGCCGAGCGAGACAGTGACGGAAAGATTGCCCGCTGCGGTTTTGACTGGCCGCTGGTTGATGGTGTGCAGGATACGCTCGAAGATGGCGGGGTTGCACTGGCTGGTCTCCACGCAATGCATAATCAGCGCAAACTCCTCCCCACCCATGCGCACCACCACATCGGTTGGGCGCACCGCGCGGCGCAGGCGATTGGCGATGGACACCAGCACTTCGTCACCCACTGCATGTCCGTGGCTGTCATTGACCGCCTTGAAGTGATCAATGTCTGCGATAGCAAGATAAATAGCGCCGCCGCGCGTGGCGGTTTCCAGCATCAACGCTTCCAGATGGGTTCGCATAAAACGCCGGTTGCCAAGGCCGGTAAGTGGGTCTGTAGTCGCCATTTCTTCCAGGCGCAGGTTGTGAGCAGCCAGGTTTTGGGCGGTTTCGAACAGCGAATTTTGCAACGCAGCGACGCGTCCGGCGGCATGGACGCGTGCCGCGAGTTCACGTTCATTGACGGGCTTTGTCAGATAGTCATCGACACCGCGCTCAAAGGCGAGCACGAGATTTTCCACGCCCTCCTTTGCTGTAAACAGGATGACGGAGGTATAGTGGTTGCCGGCCTCATCCTGCTGGCGGATGTGGTTTGTGAGTTCCAGACCATCCATTTCCGGCATCACCCAATCCGCCAGCACAACATCGGCGGGGCGCTCTTTCAGCAGTGTTAGCGCTTCACTGGCAGAGCTGGCACTGCGTATATCGCGATAACCGCCACTGGCAAGCGCAATACATGCTGCCTCACGGCCAAGCGGCATGTCGTCTACCACGACGATGGACAGATCGTTATTGGTCATGAAGGGTGGACTCGATAGAGGGGTTTAAAAGAAGTACAGATTACAACAACGGGCCTTGAATTAGCAAAGTGACACATGGCGAGAACAGGGAGTACACGAGATGAAGGATGCTCACGGCGAGGCACGTTCTTCCTTCTTGGCCTGATCCCACAGCGTATCCATCTCTTCGAGTGTTGCCCCCTGCGGCGTTCTACCCTGCTCCCCAAGCAATGCCTCGATACGCCTGAAGCGCCGTTCAAATTTGGCGCATGCCACACGTAGCGCGGCCTCGGCATCAATGTTGGCGTGACGGGCGAGGTTGACGGCAACGAACAGCAAGTCGCCGATTTCATCTTCCATGCGCTCGGGTGTAGCGCCTTGTGCAATCTCGGCATGGATTTCCGCCGTCTCTTCCGCAAGTTTTTCCATCACCTGATTTATATGTGGCCAATCGAATCCGACACGCGCGGCACGGTTTTGCAGCTTGGCAGCGCGTGTCAGGCCGGGCAGCGTGCGCGCTACGCCGTCGAGAATGCTGGCAGGCCGATCCTCCCGCTTGGCGCGTTCGGCACGCTCGGCGGCCTTGTGTTCGTCCCAGGCCAGCGACTGATCGGCGGCAGAGGTAATTTTCGCCTCGCCGAAGACATGCGGATGGCGGCTGATGATTTTGCTGGTGATCGCATCAACGACGCCATCGAAATCAAACTGCCCCGCCTCACGTGCCACCTGGGCATAGAACACCACTTGGAACAGCAAATCACCCAGCTCGGAGCGTAGTTCGTCCAGGTCGCCCTGCGCAATCGCATCCGCCACCTCGTAGGCTTCTTCGATGGTATGGGGCACCAGGCTCGCCAAGGTTTGCTCACGGTCCCAGGGGCAGCCATCCTTGGGGTCACGCAACCGTGCCATAATGTCCAGAAGTTGATCTATTTTATTCATGCGCTCCTCATTTTTATCGCGGTCATAATGAATAGGCCAGTGACCGTTATTTGCTATTATCCATCTCAGCCTATGCCGTGAGGAAAACATTTTTCATGTCGCCATCCCGCAAAAAAATCCTGGTCGCCACGGTCGTCGCACTGATCCTTGGTGCGATTATTTACTATTATCGCCAAAGTCAGGTGATGATGGTGGAAACAACGCCCATCAAACGGGGCGATCTGGTGATCACGGTTACACCCACGGAAACCGGGACGGTGGACACCGACGCAACGGCGCTTGTGAAAGCTGAAATCGCAGCCCAGGTGATCGAGGTCCGGGCGCAGGAAGGGAATGTGGTCAAGGCCGGTGACACCCTGATGCGCCTTGATGCGGAGCAGGCGCAAGCCAAGCTGAATCTGGCACGCTCGGCATTGGAAGCGGCGCGTTCCCGCCTCGCTTCGGCGCACATCTCGCTGCAAATGGATAAGGCGCGCACCACGGCGGCACTGGCAGAAGCCAAGGCACGGCTAGGCGACGCGACACAGAAATACGACAAGAAAAAACAGCTCTTCGACAAACGCCTGATCCCACTCGGTGAGATGGAGACGAGCGAGGCCGAACTGGCGGTGGCGCGCGCTGCGCTTAACACCGCACAGGCAAACCTCCAGCAAGCAGGCGTTCAGGAACGCCAGATCAAGACAGCGGAGGCCGATGTAAAACAGCAGGAAGCCTCGTTGCGCGTGGCGCAGTTGAATCTGGATTACACCACGATTCGCGCCCCCATGGACGGTACGGTCATGGAAGTGCCTGTCAAGGCAGGCGAGCTGGTTCAGCCCGGCACGCCGGTGACGCGCGTCACACGCATGAGCGGGCTGTATGTAAAGGCGCTAGTGGACGAGGTGGACCTTAGCCGGTTACGGGTCGGGCAAGCCGCCGAGATTAAATTCGATACCCTGCCCGATAAAAAATTCAGCGCCACCCTGTTCGAGGTCTCGCCCGGCGTGTCTATCGAAAAACTCAAGAGTCGCAACGTCACCGTGAAACTACGCCTGACCGATCCACCCCCCTTTCTCCGCCCCGGCATGTCTGCCGATGTGGAAATCATTGTGGACACGCTCAAAAACATACTCTACGCTCCCGCCCAGACGATCATGTCCAAGGACAAGGAACACTACGTCTATGTGATCGAGGGCGGCAAGGTTGCCAGGCGCGTCATCACGCCCGGCCAGTCAAACTGGGATTCCACCGAGGTGCGCAAAGGGCTGAGCGAAAACGAACGGATCATCACCTCGCTCGATCAGGAAGGGTTGCAACCCGGCGTGCGCGCCCGGCAGAAATAAAAAATGTCCGACGCACCCCTCATTCGGCTTGACGATGTCACCAAGGTGTTTGTTACTGGCGCCATTCATTATGAGGTGCTCAAAGGCATTAGCATCGAAGTGGGGCGCGGCGAATATATCGCATTGGTCGGCGCCTCCGGCTCCGGCAAATCCACCCTCCTGAATATCCTCGGTTGCCTGGATGTGCCCACCTCCGGCCATTACCGCCTCGAAGGTGAAGAAATATCGGCGAAGAGCGACACGGAGATGGCGCACATCCGCAATCGTTTTTTCGGCTTTGTATTCCAGTCGTTCAATCTGCTTGGGCGCTACACTGTAGCCGAGAATGTGGCGTTACCCATGGTGTACCACGGACTGGGCCGCCGTGAACGGCTCGACAAGGCCAAGGCGTTGCTCGCCCGTGTCGGTCTCGGCGATTTCACCAGCCATTACCCGTCGGAACTGTCCGGCGGGATGCAGCAGCGCGTAGCCATCGCCCGCGCCCTGGCCAACAATCCGGCAGTGCTTTTCGCCGACGAACCCACCGGCAATCTGGACAGCAAGACCGGCATGGAGATCATCTCGTTGTTCGAGCAACTCAACGCGGAGGGCACAACACTGGTGGTCGTCACCCACGATGCGCGTGTGGCACAACACGCACGGCGCGTGCTGACCCTGGCCGATGGGCATATGCTCACCGACCAGAAAAATTCTGCGGGGGCAGAGGCGCTATGAATCCTTTCGAGCACTTGCGCATCGCCTTCGACGCCCTGCTTGCCAACAAGATACGCGCCTTTCTGACCATGCTCGGCGTCATCATCGGCGTGGCCTCGGTAATCATGCTGGTCGCCATTGGCGAGGGCGCCCAGACATACATCCGCAAGGAGTTGATGGGCATCGGTACCAACTTGTTGATTATTGTCCCCGGTAAAACCGAAACCAGCGGCATGGGCCGCATGCCGTCGGGCATACAAAAAATCACTCTCGCCGATCTACGCGCGCTGGAAAAGCGCGCTACCCTGCTTAACGGCCTGAGCGCGGTAGTGGTCAGCAACGCCCCGGTCAAATATCAGAACCGTATGCGCAACGTGGAGGTCATCGGCACCGATCAAAATTTTGAGCAGGTACGCAATCTGCGTGCGGAGATCGGCTCGTTCATCTCCAAGGCCGATGTCGACGCGCAACGCCGCGTTGTAGTCATCGGGCGCACAGTCAGGAAAGAGCTGTTCGGCGAGGCCAACCCGCTGGGGCGCACTGTCAAGATTGGCGAGACCAAGTTTCGCGTCATCGGCATCATGGAAAGCAAGGGCGTCACGCTGGGCATGGACATTGACGATCACGTCTTCATTCCGGTGGAGACTGCGCAGGAAATTTTCGATCAGGACGGTCTGACCAACATCCTCACCCAGGCCATCAACGAAAACGCCATCGAGCGCGCCAAGGAACAGATCAAGACCATCATGATTGCGCGTCACGCCGGCGAGGAAGACTTCACCATTATCAGTCAGCAGGCCATGTTGTCCACCATGCAGACCATCCTGACTACCTTCACCTATGTGCTGGCGGGTATTGCCAGCATCTCGCTGCTGGTCGGTGGTATTGGCATCATGAACATCATGCTGGTATCGGTGCGCGAACGCACCCGTGAGATTGGCTTGCGCAAGGCTATCGGCGCCTCGCAACGCGACATCCTGCTGCAATTCGTCATCGAGTCCGTGACGCTCTCGGTGATCGGCGGCATCATCGGCATCCTGTTCGGCGCGGGTGTCGCCTACGGCGCCAGGGCTGCATTCCCTGCGCTGCCTGTTGATGTCAGTGCCTGGTCGGTGGTGCTGGCCTTCACCTTTGCCTTTTTTGTCGGTGCCTTTTTCGGCATCTACCCTGCCATGAAAGCGGCGCGGCTCAATCCTATTGAGGCGTTAAGATACGAATAGCGCAGAAGTGTGCTATCGGAATAAAGCGAAAAGGGCGATCGGGATAATGCCACAACCCTATTTTTTTTCAGGGCGCGGCTCACAAGACGGTTTTGACCACCAGAAAGTCCGTGTAGCCACCTGCTCCCAGCGTGACAAAACGCCGTACTCAAATGCCTGTTCAGGGTGGGCGTATCGTCCCATGGCATTGTTGTGTTTGTAAAACCCGAACTTTCGATAGAACCCTTGCTTGTTCGGCGGGACCGTGAGGAAAATCTTGTCAAAGGGGAGGTTTTTTAACAACGTGCCCATCAACGCCCTGCCAACTCCCATGCCCTGATAGTCGATGGCCACCACAACATCAAATACAGTGGCGTAATACACCCCATCCGACAGCGCGCGCGCTGCCCCGATCAGCCGGGTGTTGTCATAGGCGAAGCATGAAGTATAGCTATTTTCAAAAGCTCTCTGTATATCAGGCGGATTCCTCTTGGCAAACGGCGCTTTTTCAAAAATTTCGGCCAGCCTAACCCAGTCCACGTCACCTTTGTTATGCGAGACTAAAAATCTACTGCCCATACAACACCTCCATGTGGCAGACAATGCTGCCACGGAAATCCATACTATATTTATAGGGTATTGTCAATGTATTTTTCGTTGGGTGTAGCGAGCAAGTAAACTATCCTAAGTTGTAGCACATGATCTGTCCGGTTTTATAGCGGCCTTCCACCTGTCGTTGGCACGATTCAGACGTAAGGCCGGCATGTGCTCGGCGTTTGCGGCACGCCACCAAGCGCCCGGCAGCTTTAAGGGGGCCACTAAAAATCAATTTTTAGTGATTCGCCCCAACACGGGCATGATCGGCGCCACAAGCGGCATTACCGCTGATCAGCAAGCAAATCCAGGGATGGCGCAGGAAGTGAGCTGGGTGCCCGAAATACCTGAAGCCAGTTTGTACTTGCATATCCATGTGTGTGCTGGCAGACTCAGAGCATGTTTACCCGTCCCCATTCAATGACCATTCCTGCGGCGCGTTGCTTGCCCAAGCTACGCGCGTGGCGTGCGCTTGCGTGCTGGAGGGATGTAACCCGCTGATTATTTAGTGTTGTCAGTAGTATTCCGAAGGCCGCAGAGCTCACGTTCCGCGGCCTTTTTGTTTTTGGCGTCATCATTGGGGAGACAAGGCAGTGTCTGTGCCGGCCGCTTTTATCGGTGTCATTCTCATTTGGTCCACCACGCCTTTGGCGATCAAGTGGAGCAGCGAGGGTGGCGGGTTTTTGTTTGGGGTGACCGGGCGCATGTTGCTTGGTGCTGTGCTGTGTCTGGCGCTCGTCCGCGTGCTGCGTGTCGATATGCCCTGGCATAAAAATGCGCGGCGCACCTATTTGGCGGCAGGGCTGGGTATTTATGGTGCGATGATCAGCGTTTACTGGGGAGCGCAGCATATTCCCTCGGGATTGATTTCGGTTTTGTACGGGTTGACGCCATTGATGACAGGCGTACTGGCCGCTGTGTTTTTGGGTGAAAACAGCGCTACGCCAAGCAAGTTTGCGGGCATGGTGGCAGGCGTAGTGGGGCTGGCGGTTATCTTTGGCGTAGGAGTGCGCACGGACACCTACGCGGTATTAGGTATGGCGGCTGTGCTGCTTTCCGTGTTTCTGCACGCGGCAAGCGCTGTGTGGATTAAACGTATCGGTGCGGATCTTCCTGCCATGGCAGTAACAGGAGGTGGTCTGTTGGTGGCGGCGCCACTGTATTTGACGACGTGGATGCTCGTGGATGGCTCGCTGCCTCGGGCATTACCCCTTCGCGCGATGTTGTCCATCGGCTATTTGGGGACGGTAGGCTCTGTGCTGGGTTTTATCCTGTATTACTACGCTCTCAAGCACCTCGCGGTGGGACGCATAGCATTGATAACCTTGATAACGCCAATAATGGCCCTGTTGTTGGGAGCGTTTTTGAATGGCGAGCATGTGGGGATGCAAGTCTGGATGGGTACCGCATTGATTATGGCGGGCCTGGTCTTGCATCAGTGGAGTGACCGGCCATGGAAATAAGGGTTGCGTGCTGATCTGTAGTAAAATCGCTATCAAGACAAAATTTAGATATCTGGAGTGAGAAAGCGCATGTTGATTGAAACCAATAAAGTAGTGACATTTCATTATCGGCTGAGCGAACCCGGTACAGAGGTCTTTGAAGGCTCGCATCAGGGTAATCCTATGGTTTATCTGCATGGGCATCACGGAATGCTGCCGGGATTGGAAGATGCTCTGACGGGCAAGCAAGCCGGTGACACGTTTACGGTAACGCTGTCACCAGAACAGGCCTATGGTACGAGGCGTGAAAATTCGCAACAGAGAGTATCGGTTAAACACGTGGTCAATCCTTCCGGTAGAAAGATTGTCTATAAGCCGGGCATGGTGGTGCAGGTTAATACCAATGACGGCCCACGGGAGGTTGTTGTGGTTAAGGCGGGACTCAAAACAATTGATGTGGATACCAATCACCCTTTGGCGGGCAAGACGCTGACTTTTGAAATAGATGTGGTTGATGTGCGTGCAGCATCAACGGAAGAAATTTCTCATCGGCATGTGCATGGCGACGGTGGCCATCATCATTGAATGGATTTCGCTCATATTGCTGCCATGCGGCTGGGGCAACGCATCGCAATTGCGCCCATCAAGACAATTTTTGATGACATGGCGCAGCGCATTGATTATGTGGTGGCGGAAGGGGTGGGCGGATGGCGGGGTAGCGATTTTCTACTCGCGCGCCGTATTTATATGTGGAAAATCTCTTCCCTCGCCAAAGCCTAATATCACGAACTCAGAATCTGAAACCTCATGTTTTTTTAATGCTGATCGTAAATCTTTTTCATGGGCGTCAACCTCTTCATCATTGTGCCCACCAAAGGTCGCAAAGTGCATTCCAATGCTTTGTTTGACGTTCATGTATTTATGCAACTTAACTGCATCATCAGGGTTCATATGATGTGTTTCCATCATCCATCTTGGCTCATAGTGCCCAATGGGAAGCAGTGCTAACCGGAACCCGCCGAATTTGCTTTTTATATCCTCTAGAAATTTCCCGTATGCGGTATCTCCTGAAAAATATGGTATTGTTAATTAAGAATAGCTAAATCACCGTTCCATTTGGCCATGAGTAGTTTCATGGAAAATCTCAGCATTTTTTCACATTTGCTATAGCACTTGGTTTTTCTACGCATTCTTGCTAAAAAATGGCGGAAGAGGCTGTTATAGCCTTCCACTGTG
>CAMTYI010000163.1:0-14146 GCA_947085925.1 uncultured Gammaproteobacteria bacterium | reverse complement strand
CTTCCGATCTCAGAATGAAGCGGAGGCCGTGGCGTGGTATCACAAGGCGGCGGAAAACGGCTCAAGTCAGGCCCAGGAATTTTTGGCGGTGGGTTACGCGGAAGGTTGGTTTGGATTGCCGCACGATGCGGAAAAGGCCAAATTTTGGTATAAAAAATCGCAGGTTGAGTAAGGTCAGCATGTAGGTTGGGTCAAGCGTAGCGGACCCAATAGAATGATTGCTTCAGGCCTTGTTCCCCATTGTTCCCTTGTATGCTTCACGGGTAAATGTTGGGTTCGCTACGCTTCGACTGCATGGACGCAGGAGGTAGGGCAACGCATGGAGCGGTTGCCGAGACCCAACCTACCTTGAGTGAACGGTTGCGGGGCTAATGGGTAATTTGAAATGGTCAGGCTACCCCATCAAAACGCGCCGTCGCCTCAAGTTGCGCGCGGCTTAACGTGTAAGCGCGGGCAAAACCGCCGGTGTAACGCGCATCGGCGGGTAGCAGCCGGAACAGCATGAAGTCGCCAAAGCCGAATAGCTGTTCGGCCTCAGGCAAGTGCTCAAGGTAACGCTCACGCGCGTTTCTGTATTCAGCGCTGCCGCGCGTCAATTCAATCACACTCCCCTGGACACTGATGCGCGCCAACGTTTGCGGATCATCGCCGCCGGTATCGGGTTCGCTGATGACCAGCGATGCCCGTGGATCCGCCAACAGGTTGCGTGTGTGTGGCGCCAGACGGCTCAGGTGCAGCAAAAAGCCGCTGAAATCCGCCTCGGGCGCATAGGCCACCATTGAAGCAAAAGGGGCGCTCTCATGCAGTGTCGCCAGTGCAGCCCAGCGGCTTGCGCGTATTAACCGCGCCAGGAGGGGGTATTCGCCGGCTTGCATGGGCTAGGGGAAATGGGCCTGCCCGACCAAGTGGACATTTTCGGGTACGGCGATTTCCAGCGCGATAGGTAAATGATCCGATACCGCATGACTCAATACGCGCATGTCACATACCTTCAGGGTCGGCGTGACCAGGATGTGGTCGATATTGCGGAACGGGCGCCAACTGGGGAAGGTGTGCAATGCCTCCAACGGTTCGCATAGCCGGGTATTTTCCAGTAGAGCGTCCATTTCATTGCTCTGCGGCTGACAATTCAGATCACCCATCAGCACCACATGTTCATATTGATTGGCAATTTCGCCGATGAACGCGAACTGTTGCAAGCGCACGCGTTTGCTGAGTGCCAGGTGGGCGAGCAAGACAATCAGTGGGTGCTCATCGCTGCCATAGCGCACCATCATCAGGCCGCGCCCAGGGATCAGTCCGGGCAGTTTGTGTTCGATGATTTCCCGTGGCTGAATTCGGCTCAGCAGGCCATTGCTGTGCTGCGCGAATTTGCCGAGATTGCGGTTGGTCTGGTGGTACCAATAAGGAAAATGTCCTCGGCGCGCCAGGTATTCGATTTGATTGACAAAATAGCTGCGCATACTGCCCGCATCGACCTCTTGCAACGCAACCACGTCATAATCGCTCGCCAGATGCGCGATGCGATCCAGGTTGTCGAAGCTGCCCAGATGCGGCAGCACATGCTTCCAGCTTTTGGTGAAGTAATGGTGGGGGCGAGTTGAGGCAATGCCCGCCTGGATGTTGTAACTTAACAAACGCAGGCGCGTCTTCACCGCCGGTTTCGCGCTGGACTGGTGATACATTGAGTGGGCGAGATGGGCGACGGCAGTCATAACTGAAAGATCATTTCCCCCAATTTTTCGGTGAGCTTGAGGTTTTCGCTGTAATCGACAGGGCAGTCTATAATGCTTACAGTGTTGTCCGCCAGCGCCGTTTTCAAGATCGGCAGTAAATCATCGGCGTGCTCAACGCGATAGCCCTTGGCGCCGAATGAATCGGCGTATTTGACGAAATCCGGGTTGGTGAATTTAACATGCGCCGCGCGGCCATAGGTGTTCATCTGTTTCCATTCGATCAGCCCGTAACCGCAGTCATTCCAGATCAGGATCACAACCGGCGTGTTCATGCGCATCGCGGTCTCGATTTCCTGCGAGTTCATCAGAAACCCGGCATCGCCCGTCACCGCCACCACAGCCCGGTTCGGGTAGGCCAGCTTCGCGGCAATCGCGCCCGGCACGGCAATGCCCATGCTGGCGAAGCCATTGGAGATGATGCAGGTGTTGGGATATTCGCAGCGGAACATGCGCGCCATCCACATCTTGTGCGCGCCGACATCGCAGATCACGATGTCTTCCAGTCCCAGCGCGGTACGCAAATCCCAGATGATCTTTTGCGGCTTGACAGGAAAGCCCTGATCCGCGCTGTGTACCTTCATTTCGTCGATCAGCGCCTGGCGCAGCGGGCGCAGGCGGTGGCCCTGATGTGGCGTGGCAAGTTCCGCGATGCGATCCAGGCTGTGCCTGATGTCGCCGATCACGCCGACCTCCACCACATAGTGCGCATCCACTTCTGCGGGTGACATGTCGATGTGGACGATCTTGCGGTCGCATGTCGGGTGCCACAGATAGGGGTGATACTCGACCAGATCGTAGCCCACGCAAATGATGACATCGGCCTCATCAAAACCGAAATTTGCATAATCATGGGCCTGCAGGCCCGCGCTGCCCAGTGCCATTGGGTGCTTGAAGGGGATAACGCCCTTGGCCATAAAGGTGTTGGTGACCGGGATATTGAGCTTGCCCGCAAAGGCTGCAAGCTGGGCAGATGCTTGGGCGCGTATCACGCCGTTGCCCGCGAGGATGATCGGGCTGCGCGCCTTGGAGATAACTTCGGCGGCGTACTGCACCCGATCGGCGGGCGGTTCGGGCGGCGTTGGGTACTGCGCGCGTAACGGCGAGGCCTCGATGGGCATCTCCGCAAGATTCTCTGGAAACTCGATAAACGACGCCCCGGATTTCTCCATCTGCGCCTGTTTGAACGCCTTGCGCACCACCTCGGGGATGGTGTTGGGCGTCAACAGCCGGGTAGAATATTTGGTGATGGGGTCAAAGATCTTTTGCAGATCAAGCACCTGGTGGGATTCTTTGTGCAGGCGGTTGGTGCCCGCTTGCCCGGCAATCGCCACCACGGGCGCGTGATCCATGTTTGCGTCTGCCACGCCCGTGATCAGGTTTGTCGCGCCGGGGCCGAGTGTGGACAGGCACACACCCGCGCGCCGTGTAAGCCGCCCATAGACATCGGCCATGAACGCCGCGCCCTGCTCATGGCGAGTGGTAACGAACGTGATGGGGGAATCCAGCAAGGCATCCATCACCGCCAGGTTTTCCTCGCCGGGGATGCCGAAAACATATTCCACCCCTTCGTTTTCGAGGCATTTGACAAAGAGTTCGGCTGCTTTCATGTTATTCCATTGTTACCCCCCTCACAAAGCGGGAGAGGGTGTGCGCTTATCCAGATAGCGGCACCGTTGCTCTATTTTTTAGCGACCAGGCCATCAACAATTTGCAGAAACCTGTCGTTTATCCCGCCCGCCATCTGGCCGTCAACCCGGTACTTTCCGTTCACCACCATGGACGGGGTGGAGTTGATGCCGTAACGCCGCGTCAGTTCCTTGGAGCGTCTCACCTTGCTGTCCACGGCGAACGAATTGAACACTTTTTTGAAATCCGTATTACTGACGCCCTGTTCTGCAAAAAAGGCCATCAACGCCGCCTCATCGCTTATGCGGCGTTTTTGCGCGTGAAGGGCGCTGAATAGCGGGCCATGGATTTTATCCAGCACCCCCAGGGCCTCTGCGGCATAGTACGCCTTGGCAAAAATAGTCCAATCGTCACGAAAGATAACCGGCATGCGCACGAACTTGACGTTTTCCGGCTTGGTCTTGAGCCAGCGTTCGATGTTTGGCTCAAAATGGTAGCAATGCGGGCAGGCGTATGAAAACAGCTCGACCACCTCGACCTTTTCACCGCTGACAGTGGGCTGCTCGGGCGTGATCACCTGATAGGAGACTCCCTCCTCAAGTGCGGGCGAAAACAACCCCGCCGATGCCAGTGCCGGAACAAACAACAGAAACAACAGCCATTTTGTCATATACTTCACGTGCCTATTTCCTTGTTATTTGAGTCATACCGTTACGGTTGCTAGCCTATGCAAGTCATCGCACTAAAGCAAGCGCCTGATTATTTGCTATGCTATAGACAATCCCCATCAAGGAGTGTTTCCGATGACCCTAAAAGAAAAAATCAATCTCACCAAATTCCTGAATCAGCAATACCTGTGCGCGTCGCTTACCGTCAAGGAGGTGGAAACCCTGCTTGAATACACCGAGTATGTCGACTACGAGAAAGACGCGATCATCGCCAATATCGGCGATGTCGGCGAGGCGCTGTACTTCGTCGTTGGAGGCGAAGTTGCGCTGTTGCACGACGACGGTAGTCAGGTGGTTGAGGTGGGGCGTATGAAAGAAGGCGAGCTGATGGGCGAGATGTCATTTTTTGATCGAGAGCCGCGCTTGTTGCGTATCGTCGCCATGGCCGACGACACCCAGCTTCTGAAGCTGGCGCGCGCCAAGTATAAGCGCCTGCGCGTGGAACACCCCTACATCGCCGTGAACCTGCTCGAACACGCCATTATTAGCCTGGACCATCTGGTGCGTCGCGTCAGTGAGGATGAGGCGACGCTGTCACGCTACATTTTTGGCCCCGGCAAGAAGTAATACGAAAATCATCGACATTCAGGGCGACCACTGTGGCCGCCCACACACCGGTAACAATCCAATGAACCCCCTTTACCGGCGCGCGGCATTCGCCACCGGCGCCCACACCGCCGATCAATTTGCACCCGACATCGGCAGAGAAGTGGCCTTTGCCGGTCGCTCCAATGCCGGAAAATCCAGCGCTATCAATCGCATAACCGACCAGCGCGCACTCGCGCGGGTCAGTAAAACGCCAGGGCGCACCCAGCAAATCAATTTCTTTACGCTGGATGAGACGCGCCGTCTGGTGGATTTGCCCGGCTATGGCTATGCCAAGGTGGCCCTCACCACGCGCCAGCACTGGCAACAAGTGATGGAGCGTTATCTGGTTGCCCGCGAGTCCTTGAGCGGTTTGGTGATCATGATGGATATCCGCCACCCCCTCACCGATTTTGACTGGCAAATGCTTGAGATATGCCGTCATGCGCAACGGCCCGTCCATATACTGCTGACCAAGGCCGACAAGCTCAGCAAGGGTGCAGCGGGCGCGGTATTGCAAAAGGTGCGCAATACCTTGGGCGAGCTTTATGTAGAAAATAAAGCGCTGCTACCCACCGTCCAACTGTTCTCGGCCTTACAGGGGATAGGCATAGAAGACGCACATGCCAAACTTGACGAGTGGCTGAAACCTAGAAACGGCAGTTGACCGCTTCTATGGGAGGTTAGAAATGTGTTTTCAATAGGCTTTTTATGCCCTGCGAGTTCACCTGCTTGGTGAATCCGCTACAGGGCGGATTGCACGGTTTTCAGTGCGCATGGCGCCTCATTACGCCCTTTACGGGCATGCCCTACGCCCTGAAAACCTCACACTCCACCCCGTCCAACCGCCGTTTCTAGGTTAAAAAGCCATAAAAAAAGCCCCGGCGCTTCCAAAAGAGGAGCTGCCGGGGCAAAAGTACCCGGCTTGGGGAAACCGGGTATAGGGGTCCCCGTCCCGGGAGGGGTGGGACGGGAAAGTGCAAACTTAATCGCACTCACTACGTTATATCGGGCGTTTCCCGGAAAACTCAAGAGGTGAGGCGATATTTTTTTGTTGGGGAGGCTGCCAGACTATTTTCAGGCTTTCCCCTCCGCATCAAAATCCAACGCCGCAGAATTAATGCAATAACGCAGCCCGGAAGGCGGCGGCCCGTCGCTGAAGACATGCCCCAGATGTGCCTGGCAAGAAGCGCATGTCACCTCCGTCCGGTTCATTCCGAAGCTGGAATCGCGCGTGGCTTCCAGGCTTTCGCCGCTGATGGGTTCCCAAAAACTTGGCCAGCCGCTGCCGGAATCATATTTTTGAGCGGAGCCGAATAGCGGTGTGCCGCAGCACACGCAGCAATAAATACCCTTTTCCTTACGCTCATAGTGCTCTCCGGTAAACGCCGGCTCGGTGCCGCCCTGCCTTGCAATGCGGTATTGCTCCGGCGTCAGTTGTGCCCGCCATTCATCATCGGACTTGTGAATTTTTTCAGCCATGACGATGCTCCGTTGGTGGGGTGGTGAGGGTGGAGATTAGGGGCCGTTAAGGAATAACCAGTGCTTTTCTGGTTATTCCTCATTGCCACACCCGTGAATCCCCGTGAAGGGGACAATGGGGCGCAATGCCTCACGGTGATTACGGCCCCTTATGCCGTTCCCACCCTTCTGAATGTATAGATTACAATGAACGACGGCTTAACCAATTTCACTCAATAACGCACCCACCATCCCTTCTGTCTGCGGCAAATACCCACCATCGAACAAATTCAAGTGATTGAGTTGTGATAAAGGTTATAGCAAGCACGGATGTGGCCCGCGCTTCATCCGGGCCACTTGCTCACCAGCAGACTTGCCTTGCCTGCCCGTTTACGACCCATATGGCGCATGTGGGATTACGCGTCGTTTTCAAGATTACCGGATTTTCGATGGCGCGCACCGTGACGTCCTTCAAGCCTGAGCATTCCTCTCCGCATGGCTGGATGATTACACCGTGCTCATTCATGACGATGAGTTTGCCGTCTTTGTCGAGTGCCACCAGCATTTTGACATTTTTGTCCTTCAGTTCCGCAGCCAGTTTTCCGTCGATGGGAAGATAGGGTGTAGCATTGCCGCCTGGGTTCCCGCCGTCATCGGGTTTTACTCCGCTGCGGGAGTCGAGTGCGGCGCAGGCGGACGACAAGGCCGCCATTAAGATCAGGGCGAGCAGTTTTTGTGTGGGTATGCCGGTAGTGTGGTGTTTCATGGTAGCTCCTTTTTCCGAGTGGTCAAAAAAATGATATTGAAATTAATATCAAAAGGCGAATGTGAATCTGGCATAGATGGCCCGCCCCGGCTGAAACAAGAGTTCTTTCGGCTCGGACGTCTGAAAATGGACATTATGATATTTGGGCAGCTTGTCCAGAAAGTTTTTGGCGTCCAGACTGATGATGCCGAGGCGTTTGGGTAGTCGATAGCCGACACTGGCGTCCATGATCCAGAAGGTGCTCTGATCGTTGCTGGTGTCACCCGCGAGCAAAGGTAGTTCGATCTTCTGGGAGATGTGACTCGCGCCACCTTTGAAGAAGAAGCCGGATGGATGAAAATAGACGATGCTGATGGGTAATCGCTGGGTATCGAGCCGTGATGGCATCCCATCCTTGAAGGTCGGGCGAAAATCTCTGTTGAAGTTATTAATGTGGTACTCCACGTTGATCGCTGTTCTCGGGGTCACTATCCAGTTCAGATAAGCGCGATGTAATTTCTCGTGCTGATTTTCCTCAAAGAACGCGGTGGCGGATTCCAAAATAGGTACATCGAGTTTTCTGATGGAAAGTTCCGCCCCGGCGAAGAGGGTATCTGAAAGCCGTTGATCCATGCCGATGCCGTAGCGCCTGGATGCCGTGCCGTTTATGTCGTCGAAAAACTGGTTGAAACCCGCAACCTGTGTTGGTTCAATGGTTTGACTGGAGGCGAGAGGGCGTTTCAATGTGCTGAAGGCTGCCAACCTCAGGGTAGTGTGCGGCGTGAGGCGCCACGTCATGCCGAGTTTCGGGTTAATCTGGCTGCGGGCAACAGGGTTTTCTTTGAAATTGTCGTAGCTCGCACCCAACATCCATACCAGTTGCGATGTGTGGCGGATATGTGTATAGGCGTATGCGTTGTCGTGGCGCACATCGGTTTGCGATCTCTCCGCGCAGGTGCCAATGAATATGGGGCATGCGTCGCCGAAGATGGAGGTAAAATCCAGGGTTTCGTTGATCTTGTGTGTTCCGTCGTACCGGCCTGCGCCAGCGATCAGGCTGTATTTCACCATGTTCAGCAGGTACTGTGCCTCGCCGGTATAACCCGACACATCGGATAGCGATCTGACGTTCAGTGCGCTTGGGAAGATGTTCTGGTTTTCCTGTCGACTACTATGTACGACCGATGCAATAAATGTGGAATCGGCTGTGGGGGAGTGTCGAAAGCCGAATCGTTCAGTGCGGGTGTCGAAACTGCTTCTGTTCATGGCCGAAAAATTGGCTGGGTCGAAGCGTAGCGCAATGTCGCCGTTTGCTGTTTCCCTGGATTTGTATTCGAACTGCACGCTGGTTTTGGGTGATAGATTGGCCTGGGCAAAGGCATTGTACATGTCATGTCGCAGGTCATTGTTGGGGCGAAATCCATTCGTTTCGTAACGGAATTGACCGAGACTGTAGGAAAAGTTTTTTATGATCCCGGAATGTACCAGTTCGTTACCCCAGGTGTTATTGGAGCCTCCCATGCCGGAGAGCTGCAGGCGAAATTGATCGCGTTGGAGCAAAGGGTTGAATTCGTTGGACGACGGGCTGGCAGGGCCGGCCCCGCTCAATATGTTCAGGGCGGTTTCTGATTGCTGTGGCTGCACAGGATTGATGTTGATGGGTTGCAGCAGTTGTGCTTGCAGTAGTTCACTGGCACGAGCGATTTCGTGGCGTGGCTGGGTGACATAGGCGTCCGCGAGAAAACGGTGCGCGGAGTGATTCGCCGGATCGGCGTTGAGTGATTTCCAGCCCTCGCTGAGCGCGAGCTGCTGCAGCCCAATGTCGTTGTATATGCGCGCTTGACTGGCGCTGCGTGCCGCCTGATCCTGATCCAGCAATAACCGCGACCTGTAAACCGCGCGGTTGTCGTTAAGTTCGATGGATTTATCGAGGTCTCGCAGTGCTTCGACAGGCCGGTTGGTACTTTGCTTGAGTATGGCATCGTAGAACCATGGCGTAGGATCATTGGGGTCCAGCGCCTTGGCGATGTCGAATTGCGTGGCGGCGAGGGTGCTGCGCTTTTCTTCGTAATAGGCCTTGCCCATGTAGCTGCGCACCAGGGCGTTGTTGGGGTCGAGGCCAGTGGCGATTTCGATTTCTTCGCGGCCTGCGGCGAGTTCGCCGTCGCGGATTTTGGCGAGGCCCAGGCCGAGGCGGGGCAATGGATCGGATGAATCGAGGGCGATGGCGCGTTCGAATGACAGGCGTGCATCACGGGTGTTGATCTGCACGAGCTGGGCGAAGCCGAGTACGGTTTGGGTGCGCGCGAGATCCGGGTTGAGCGTTGCTGCCTTGTTAGCGGCGGCCAGCGCGCCATTGAGGTCTGCCAGCGACAGCCGCAGTTCGGCAAGCCGCGCCCAGGCCAGGGCGTTGCCGGGTTCTTTTTCCACCGCTTGTTGCGCGGCATCAAGCGCGGCCGGGAGGTTGAAACCGGCCTGTTCGGCGTAGGAAAGCGCTATCCATGACGCAGCCGCTTGTGGCGATTGAGCGACGGCGCGCTTTGCCAATTCGAGCGCTTCGCCATGCCGGTTTTGCGTGATGGCGATGACGGCTTTCTGGGCAAGTGCGGGGCCGTTGTTGGGATCGATGCCCAACGCGGTCTGGAGATTGGCGCTGGCTTCGTCGCTGCGTCCGGCATTGAGCAGTAATGCGGCGCGGTAGGTGAAGAAGGACGGGGTGCCTTGTGCGTCTTGCGGAGTTTGGGCGATGATTTTCAGGGCGCCGGACAAGTTGCCCGACTGATACGCGGCGATGGACTGGCGCACGCGGGCTTGCCAGGAGGCTTCGTCGCCCTCGCTAAAATCGCCACCAGCGGTTTCCGGCGCCGCGCTATAGCTGAACACGGGGGGGTAATAAAGCGCCCACTGCACGGCATCGCGCGGGCGAACGAGTATACGCGATACCGGCGGTTGGCCGGGGCTGGCGCTGGCCGATTCGCCACTTTTTAGCACCAAATGTCCCTGCGGATTCGTGGCGCTGACCTGACCCTCGAACACCGATACGGTGGCCTCGTTTTCCGTGGCAGTCACCAGAAATTCCGTGCCGTCCACGGCGGCGTTGACGAAGGGTGTGTCAACCTGGAATCGTTTCGGGGTGCGGGTAATGACGTTGATCGCGCCATTAAGCAGTTCCAGCCAAAACGGTTTGTCAGCGTGTGGTGCGGGGAAGGTGAGCGTGGATTTCTGGCTGAGCCGCAGCACGGTCTGGTTGTTCAGCAGCAGTGCGGCACGGCTGTGTGCCTGGGTGCGGAGCATATTGCCGGGGCAAAAGACCTGGCTTGGCGTGACAGGCTGCCATGCCGCTTCCATATGCGCACGCGTCTCTACCGCGCCTTCCGCCGAGACGATTTTCGCTACCCAATTCGCGCATTCATTGGATGCTGCTACGCCGCTTCTGGGCGCAATGATCAGCATGCCTGTGAATAACGTTAGATATGCGATCTGATTCCCTGAACAACGCATCTACTTTCCAAGCACGGGGCTTATAGTTCTATTTGAGTGGCATCCTTATCCCTACAGAGTGCGATAAAAAATGATTTTTTTCAAGAGTTTTTCATTCATTTTTTTCTGTAGGAAATACACCATGCAATAAATCCGAGCGGCGGCGATTTCGTTTTTGGTCGCACAACGCCAGATAAAACCGTGCAGGGCCGTCACGATCGCTGGTGCGAAGTATGGCCGAGAATTGATCTGCCGCCTTGCGCCAGCGCTGCTCCTGGAATGCGGTAAGCGCCTCCGCAAACTCGGCGCACTGTTGGTGCATGAGATCATCCGCCTGTTCGATGTGGCAAATCAGCTCATGAACAATTACGGGATTGGATTTTCCCGCCAACGGAAAAATACCAAGTTCACGTGATAAAAAACCCTCCAGATTATTTAAAATATCGCTCGATACTAATATTCGTGTGCCGAGTTTTTTGTTCAATGTCTGTATGCGTGTTGCGGTATTTACGATGTCGCCCACTGCGCGGTATTCGAAGTGATCCACCGCGCCGACATTGCCCAGCATGACCATGCCACTGTGCAAGCCGATGCGTGTGGGAAGCGGTGTGTGGCTTGATGTCAGATTGAACTGGTCCACCGCTTGTGCGATATCCAATGCTGCCAGGCATGCCTGGTGCTTGAGGTCATGGGTGGTACTGGTAGCCGTCCACAGGGCCAGCATCGAGTCGCCTACTACATCGGAAATGATCCCGCCGTGTCGCCGCACCGGTGTAAATAACGCTTCATAGTAAGCATTCATTAATTTTCTTAATGTTTCGGGATCAAGCGCCTCTGAAATGGATGTGTACTTTTCCGCGTCGGTGCATAGGCATACGCCATGCACCAATTTGGCACCGCTTTTTATATCCCCAGCATCTTTTGATATTTCATTGACCACCGTGACGGGCAGGTAATAGCCAAAGGCTTTATGAATTCGGCGGCGCTCTTTGTTGGTGTCGACGTACCACCATACAGCCGCTCCAAACAAGGCGAGCGGAGCTTGCAATAACAGCGGGATGACCAGCGGCAGCCAGAGGTTGGCGGCATTAAACTGGTAGGCGGCGATGGCGAAGTAGATGGCGCTAAAGGCGATGCCGACACCGAATGCGATGGTGATGGGCAAGAATCGGCTGGTGATGCCGATCAGCAATCCCCACGCAATGACGATAAAAAAGTATAAGGGGACGCTGGCGGGCAGGATGGGCCGGTCTTCCAGAAGATTGGCAAACGCTGTGGCGCCGATTTCTATGCCGCTGAGGTCCAGTCCGTTGGGTTGTGAAAATACGCTATAAAAACCGTCTTTTTGCTCGGGTTGGTGCTCTTCGGAAAATCCGGTAAAAACCGCTTTGTCCTTGAAATGTGCAGAGTCTGTTTTTTCCGAAAGCTGTAATGCCTCATGGTAGGACAGGGTGGCGATAGTGCGGGGTGGCCCATAAAAGTTGAGGTAAGGATAGGCTTCCCCGGCGTACAATTTTATGAGTGAACGGATGAGGTGGGTTTCCTGATCATTCTTTCCATTGAGCGCCGCCAGCATTTTTTCTGCAATAGCGGGATCCTGGCTGAAAATACCTCGTAGCGTTTGCATCACCTGTTGCAGGTTGTGGTTGCTGACGATTTGTTCGCTGTGTTCGGGCAGGGCGGCGGCGCGAGCGGGGTTGATCTGTGCCAGCACGCTGCGAAATCGGTCATACGTCGGCAGCGCGAAGGCCTGGAATGTCACGGCGGGCAATGTTGCGGCATCTCCCGCGCCTGCCTTGAACGTCCAGAACCGGCTGACCTTTACAGGCACCTTGGGCAATGGGAACGGCGCCGTGGCCAGTGCTTTGCTGGTGAACAGCGGCAAAGACGGTGCCACATGCTCGATGATGGCTTCCTGCGTCGTGGCTTGCGCGGACGCGTTGCCCAGCGAAATAGAATCTTTCTTGAGCGCTTCAACCAGTACAACGTTGCGCGCGTTGCCTATTGATCGGGCGAGCGCTTGATCGTCATCGGCACCGCGCGGTTCGTCAAACAGCATGTCAAAGGCGATGACGCGTGCGCCCTGGCGAGCCAGATTGTCGACCAGCCGCGCGTGATAGCCGCGTGGCCACTTGGAGGGTTTGTTGGGAAGGCCGAAAAGGTCCGAGGATTGCTTGTCGATAGTGACTACAATTACATCGGCGGGTGGCGCAATCGCGCCGCGCAGCTTGAATAATGTATCCAGGCCGAGGTTTTCTTCCAACATAGCACCAAAAGGGGTAAGGCCCACCACCAGCCCCAGCAGGCTGGTAAGCGCGCCCAACACTAATGCCTTGGAGAGGCGGTTCATCCTTGTTCCCCGTTAATGGTGTGTAAATAAAACCCTTATGGGATTACTATAGAACATTGCAATTGATTCCACTAATGGTAGACATCATGCTGACTAACGTTCCGCTTTTTTCGCCCTTGCGCGAGGACGAGTTGCAATCGCTGCTGGCGCATGCTGCAAAGAAGATTGTCCCCAAGAACACCATCGTGATCAGTGAGGGGGATCGAACCGATTCTTTGTATGTGATCCTTTCAGGCAAGGTCAAGGTGTTCCTGCAGGACGAGGAAGGCAAGGAGATTATCCTTAATTCCCAGGGGCCGGGCGAATATTTTGGCGAAATGGCGTTGATTGATGACGAGCCGCGCTCGGCCTCGGTGATGACCACGGAAATGTCGATTTTCATGGTGATATCAAAGGACGACTTCCGGCAGTGTCTGGCGGATCATCCCGATATCGCGCTAAGTTTGATCAAGAGTCTGAGCCATCGAATGCGTTTGCTGACTGAAAATGTCAGAAGCCTGGCGCTGATGGATGTCTATGGTCGGGTGGCCAAGATATTGCTCAGCCTTGCCCAGCCTGCAGATGGCAAGCTCATCATCAGCGATGGTTTGACCCAGCAGGAAATCGCCAACAGGGTGGGCGCGTCGCGCGAGATGGTGGGGCGCATCCTGCGCGATCTCACCACCGGGGGATATATCAACATCGAAGGCAAGACGATCACTATTCACGAAAAATTGCCGTCCGCATGGTAGTCATTTGGGTGTCCTGATTTTACAAACCGCCCCACGGTAGTTATCATCTTTGCCCTGTGACTGACGCCCCATTCCCCACCCGCCGCTTCCTCTCCCCCCGCTACTGGCCGCTCTGGATAGGCTTTGGCATTACCTGGTGCCTGTCCCGGGTGCCATACGCCTGGTTGATGCGCGTGGGTCGCGTGCTGGGAAGATTGTTGCTGGTGCTGCCTGGGCATCGGCGGCATGTCGCCTCCGTCAATCTGGCGCTGTGTTTCCCGGCGTTGACCGAGGCTCAGCGCCATGAGCTGCTCCGTAGGCATTTCGAGTCACTGGGCATGGGCATGATGGAAATTGTGCTGTCCTGGTGGGCGCCAGCCGCTAGGCTGCGTCCTCTGGCGGACGTGGATGGAGTGGAAAATGTCGAGGCGGCACTGAAGGAGGGGCGGGGGGTAGTCCTGCTCATGGCGCACTTTACTACCGTGGAAATTGCCACAACACTCTTGGCTATGCGTGTGCCGCTGTACGCCACCTACCGTCCGCATAACAATGCGTTGTTTGAAGAGGTGATGCGCCGTGCGCGTCAGAGGCATGCTCCGGTCATTGAGCATGGCAACATCCGCGCCATGCTGCGCGCGCTCAAAAATAACAAGGCAGTGTGGTATTCCCCCGATCAGGATTATTCGGGCAACCATAGCGTCTTCGTGCCCTTCTTTGGCGTGTTG
>CAMTYI010000162.1:0-4386 GCA_947085925.1 uncultured Gammaproteobacteria bacterium | reverse complement strand
TTGCCCCCCCCTGTGGAAGGCCACTATAAAACCGGACAGATCATGTGCTACAACTTAGGACAGTTTACTTGCTCGCTACACCAAAACAACGCCCTTTACATCAGCGACGGGTTATGCAATATTCCCACATGACGGTAAAATAATTTTTAAATTCAAAGGGAAAGGATGGAGATCACATGAAGATAGACATCGGCATTTCGAAAAAAGACCGCGCTGAAATTGTGGATGGACTGTCACGGTTACTGGCGGATACCTACACGCTTTACCTCAAGACCCACAACTTCCACTGGAATGTGACCGGGCCGATGTTCCAGACCCTGCACCTGATGTTCGAGGCGCAATACAACGAACAGGCGCTTGCTGTTGACCTGATTGCGGAACGCATCCGCGCCCTGGGCTTCCCTGCTCCCGGCACCTACTCCGAATTTGTGCAATTAAGCTCCATCCCCGAGACCACCGGCGTGCCCAAGGCCGAGGAAATGATCAAGCTGCTGGTGGAAGGACAGGAGGCCGTGACGCGTACCGCGCGCTCCATCTTTCCGGCAGTCGAGAAAGCCAACGATCAGCCCACGGCGGATCTGCTCACCCAGCGTATGCAGGTGCATGAAAAAACCGCATGGATGCTGCGCAGCCTGATCGAGGGTTAAAACCGCATGGCGGTCTATGCCATCGGCGATGTTCAGGGTTGTTTCGATGACCTGATGGCCCTGCTCGACTACATCACCTTTGATCCACGGCAAGATCAATTATGGTTTGCCGGAGATCTGGTCAATCGCGGACCGCAATCTCTTGAGGTGTTGCGCTTCGTGCGGGGCTTGGGGGCGCATGCGGTGACCGTGCTGGGCAATCATGACATCCATTTACTCGCGGTAGCGGGTGGGCATACACGCACGCGCCGCAATGATACGTTCCATGACGTGCTGCATGCGCCGGACCGTGAAGACCTGCTTGAATGGCTGCGCCATCGGCCTCTGCTGCATCACGACGCCACGCTGGGCGTCACCATGCTCCACGCCGGACTGCCACCGCAGTGGGATCTTGCCACGGCACGGAGCTGCGCCGCCGAGGTGGGAGGCGCGTTGCGCGGAAACGGGTATCACGGCTATCTTGCCGCCATCTACGGTGATGGACCGGATCAATGGTCAACCGCATTGATGGGTGCCGCCCGGTTACGCTTTATCACCAACTGCCTTACACGGCTTCGTTATTGCGACGGCGAGGGGCGCTTGGCACTAAAGGAAAAGGGCGCTCCCGGCACGCAGTCACCCGGCCACCTGCCGTGGTTTATGGCGCCAGGTCGCGCCAGCGCGGAGATGGAGATTGTGTTTGGTCACTGGTCGACGCTGGGGGCATGTGACGTGCAAGGCGTCCACCACCTGGATACGGGCTGCGTGTGGGGCGGGACATTAACCGCGCTACGTCTGGATACCACCGTGCGCGAGCGCATCAGCATACCCTGCCGTGGCGCGTGCAAACCGGGCGAGGGATAATCCCAATAACGTACAGCTCTACCAGCACTCCGGCACGATGATGCGGGCGATCAAGCCGTCGTTTGGCCCTGGATGTAATGAGAATTGCCAGCCATGCAGCCTTGCAATTTCGTTGACGATGGCAAGGCCCATACCCGAGCCGAGCTTTCCCATGGCGGTGCCTTGCTCGCCCCGGACAAAGGGTTTGAGTACATCGCTTAGCTGTTCCGGTGTTATCCCTGACCCATGATCGGTGACTTCAATGATCGCGCCCTGCGGCTGATACGGCCGTAATGTAACCTCAATGACGTCCGTCCCCGCGTATTGGACTGCATTGCCAATCAGGTTGTCCAACATCCGCTTCACGCATACCGGGTCAGCCTGGGTCAGAAACTCTCCCATCACGTCACTCGTGATATTCGCGCCTTCCCCCGCAAAATTCTTGACGCGCTCACGAATGAGCGAGTGCAATTCTACTGTCTGAAAGTTCTCTGGAGAGGTATCTGCGCTGAACTTCAAAAAGTTTCCAATAATGCCGTTCATTTCGTTTAGATAACGCTCAATTCGCTCATGTCCATCACTGTCCAGATGCTTGCGTTGCAACTCCACAGCCAAACCTATGCGCGCCAAGGGTCCACGCAAGTCATGTGAGACACCCGCGAGCAGGGCCGTTCGATTTTCATTCTGCGCGCGCAATACGGCAGCCATGCGATTAAAACCCAAAGCAAGATCAGCCAGCTCTTTTGGCCCATCATCACTCAATTGGATTTTCAACTTGCCGGACTCTACCTGCCGCATGGCGAGCGTGAGATTTTGCAGCGGCTTGCGAATCGATCCAGCCAGCCACCAGGCACCCAGAAAACTCATGCCGATGCCAATCGTGATAATAGCTGTCATGGCAAACACGGGGGCGGTTGCAAAGCGTTCCCTGTCAAAATAAAGACTCACCGCAGATTCACCCAGGCTAAGATTGACCCAATAATGGTTCTCGGTGTCGGTCTGTACATGCACTGGATAACCGGCCCGTTTACTGAGCGCATGTCCCAATAGAATCAGATACGGAAGACGACTATCGCGGCCTCGTACGGGGGGTTGCGCACGCAACTCAAGATCATGAACGGCGTGCAGCTCGGCAGTAAAAGAGACTTTGCGCTCGTCGGGCAGCTCAAGCCATGTTTTTGTGGACAACAACATGATGGCCGCCAGATCGTCTACCCCTCGCGTGGCAATCGGCCAAAGCACCAGCCAGCTCGACATGAACAACGTGATCGACATTGTCGTTGCCGTGAGAACAAGTACACCACGGGATATGTTTTTTACCAGGCTTGGGCGTTCAGCCATGCGCATGCACACCGCCAGGCGAAAACAGATAGCCAACCCCGCGCACCGTGCGAATATAAAGTGGATTAGCCGGATCGGCTTCAATCTTTCGTCGCAAACGCACAACTCTCACATCAATGCTGCGATCAAATGGTAAACGTTCGTGCCCCTCCGCCAAAGTTACCAATTGGTCGCGCGTCAAAACCTTGCCTGGATGGCGCAACAAAATAGCCAGCAGATCAAATTCACCCGTAGTGAGCGTAACCTCATCATTGCCGCACATCAGTACGCGCGCATCGAGCAGTAAGCGATAGGGGCCAAATTTGAATTCGTTGATTGGCTGATCCGCTCTGGGTGCCTCGGCAAACCTGGCTTTGCGCCGCAGCACGGCCCGGATACGCGCCAGTAGTTCTCGCGGCAAGAATGGCTTGGGGATATAGTCATCGCAACCCAGCTCCAGACCCACCACACGATCAATCGCTTCGCCTCGTGCTGACAGCATGATAATGGCGCCGTTAAAGGTGGGTTGAATGCGGCGCGCCAAGCTCAGGCCGTCTTCTCCGGGCAGCATGATGTCCAGCAGAATGAGGTCGGCCGGTTTGGCCGCAAGCATACTTTGCATCTGCACCCCATCGCTGGCACGTCGGACAAAAAACCCTTGTTCAAGCAGATACTCAGTCAACATCTGCACAAGCTCTTGATCGTCATCAACGATCAAGATGTCATGGCGTTCTGAATAGGCCTCACTCATACGCATACACTATACCTAAAAATGCTCGCTTGAACCCTGCCGCATTGCCGTTGTAACAAACCGTAACATTGCAGCAACACACAGTCATTGAAGAGACATCCTTGAGTAACCTGGCGCGTGTAGCATAGCTGACACTGTAATGAGACGAACCCTCAGTCAGTGACAGCAACACTGTAACAACGGCGCAGACAAATAAGGACTCACCACATGAACTCAAATAAAACCAGACTGATTGGCCCTCTGTTATTATCTCTATCCGTCACCGCATGCGGCGGAGGTAGTGCTGGCACTACTGTAGCCGGACCAAGTGAACCCGTTGTAAATACAGCATTGCTGACGCCCACGCCTGTAGGTGAAAAAACCATATCCTTCATCCATCTCAACGATCTTCATGCACATCTAACCGCGCACGCCGACCTCGTCAAAGACCCTGGAACAGGCGCGACAACCATCGCCAAACGCGGCGGATTGGCGCGTACAGCAACGCTCATCAAGCAAATCCGTCAGGAAAACCCGAACAGTGTCTTGATGAACATTGGCGACACCTATCACGGTGGCGTAGAAGCACTTTACACCAACGGCAACGCGATTGTGGATCCGGTCAAGGCACTTGGCGTTGATGTCGGTGTTCCCGGCAACTGGGACTTTGCTTACGGCCCCACTGTTACAAGGCTACGTTACGCCGATTTAAACGCCATTGAGCAGGCCGCACTGACCAGCGTTGCGGGCATGACGATCAAACGCCCAGGCTTTCAAAATCTGGCAGCCAACATTACTTACTCCGCCCCGCGACTGAAAGCCGGAAAACCTTTCTTACCTCCCACCTACCAAAAAAATATTGGCGGT
>CAMTYI010000161.1:0-3632 GCA_947085925.1 uncultured Gammaproteobacteria bacterium | reverse complement strand
ATATCCGTGACTGGAGTTCAGACGTGTGCTCTTCCGATCTCGCTGGGCTGCGAGGCGGCGATGCTGGCGATGCGCGATAAACCACTCAAACCCTTCCTGACGGATGGTAGCGCACTGGTCACCGCCGTATTGCTCGCCATCTCCATCCCGCCGCTCTCGCCATGGTGGATTACGCTGATCGGCACTGCGTTTGCAATCATTGTCGCCAAGCAGCTCTATGGCGGGTTGGGTTACAATACCTTCAACCCGGCGATGGTTGGCTATGTGCTGCTGCTGATTTCCTTCCCGGTGGAAATGACCTCGTGGCAGGCGCCGCTGATGCTGATAACCCAGCATAGCCTGGGTCTCCTCGATACGCTGCACATCATCTTCGGCGGCGGGCTGCCTGCTGGCCTACGTTTGGATGCGCTGACCACGGCTACGCCGCTGGATACCCTGAAAACCCAGATCAAGCTTGATCATAGCGTGGACGATATCATCAGCGCCGCGCCTATCTTCGGCCATTTCGGGGGCAAGGGTGGCGAGTGGATCAGTGCGGGTTTTCTGCTGGGCGGGCTGTGGCTGCTCCACAAACGGGTCATCAACTGGCATATCCCCGTCGCCATGATCGGCGGGCTGCTGGGCATGGCACTGAT
The DNA here is from genome assembly GCA_947085925.1 of uncultured Gammaproteobacteria bacterium. Taxonomy (GTDB): domain Bacteria; phylum Pseudomonadota; class Gammaproteobacteria; family Ga007554; genus LNEJ01. The sequence goes on along the minus strand of CAMTYI010000161.1, from coordinate 2,997 downwards.
CTTTTTTATAATCAATCCCGCAAGCTATCCCTCCCCACTCTTCCACCTGTTTAGCGGGGCCACACTGCTCGGCGCATTTTTCATCGCCACCGACCCAGTCACCGCGCCCGCCTCCACCCGCGGACGGCTTCTTTACGGCGCGCTGATCGGTGTACTGGTCTACGTTATCCGCACTTGGGGAGGCTATCCCGATGCGGTGGCCTTTGCCGTGCTGTTGATGAATCTGGCGACGCCGACCATCGACTACTACATCCACTCGCGCGTTTTCGGCCACGGCGCAAAACGTAAAGACTGATCGGCATGTCCCTACCAAAACACATGCTGAAAATGGCCCTGCTGCTCGGGGCGTTCACCGTGATCGGCGCAGGAATGGTGGCACTCACCCACGACGCCACCGCTGAGCGCATCGCCATTGAGGAACGCACGACGCTGTTGCGCACCCTGAACAGCCTGGTGCCTTCAACACTGCATGACAACGACATCTCCACCGACATAATTACAGTGGCATCCAAAGAATTCCTCGGCACTGATCAGCCTGTCACCGTATACCGTGCGCGCTTGAAGGGCACGCCTGTAGCAGCGATTATGTCACCCATCGCCCCCGACGGTTACAGCGGCGCGATCAAACTGCTGGTAGCGATTCGCTATGACGGCACACTGTCCGGGGTGCGGGTTATCACACATCACGAAACACCCGGGCTGGGCGACGCCATTGAGGTTGAGCGTTCCGGCTGGATCACGGGCTTTAATGGAAAATCATTGTCGAACCCCGACGACGCCGGGTGGCGCGTCAAGAAAGATGGCGGGGTATACGATCAATTCACCGGAGCAACCATTACACCACGCGCTGTAGTCAAGGCCGTGCATAAGTGTTTACAATACTTTTCTGCGAACCGTGAAACGATATTCGCCTCACGTCCGACGGAGGTCAACCCCCATGGCAAATAATGACTCCAGCGGTTATTACAGCGAAATCACCCAGAATGGGCTGTGGGACAACAACCCCGCGCTGGTGCAGATCCTTGGGCTGTGTCCGCTGCTGGCGGTATCCGGCACCGTCATCAACGGCCTCGGGCTGGGTATTGCCACCCTGGTGACGCTGGTGCTGTCGAATGCCGTGGTATCCCTGATCCGCCATCAGGTCAAACCTGATGTGCGCATCCCGGTCTTTGTGGTAGTCATCGCCTCCATCGTCACCGCTATCGAGCTGGTCATGAACGCCTATGTTCACGATCTGTACCTGGTGCTCGGTATATTCATCCCACTGATCGTCACCAATTGCTCGGTATTAGGCCGCGCTGAGGCGTTCGCGTCGAAGACTACTGTAGGCCGCGCCACGCTGGACGGATTTACCATGGGACTGGGCTTTCTTGCCGTATTGGTAGTGCTGGGTGGCCTGCGAGAAGCACTAGGAAAGGGCACGCTATTCTCCCAGGCCCACTTGATGTTTGGCGAGGGTGCCAAATGGATGACCATTACCCTGTTCGACGATTATCGCGGATTCCTGTTTGCCCTCCTGCCTCCTGGCGCTTTCATCGGGCTGGGTCTGCTCATTGCACTCAAGAATGTCATCGACGCGCGTCGCAAACAGCGTCGCGGTGCGGTCGCTCACCACCGTAAAGGCGGCAATGTGGCGATGCCGACAAGCACCGCAGGGACTGCTGCGTAATCGACCATGATCTGCATGACAAAACGCCCATGACCCCACGCAAACGCCACGAGATATTTATCCGCTTCAAGACGGCCAACCCCCACCCAACCACTGAGCTGAATTACACCACGCCGTTTGAACTGTTGATCGCAGTAATTCTTTCTGCCCAAGCGACAGACAAGGGTGTAAACAAGGCCACGGAAAAACTGTTCAAGGTTGCCAACACACCGCAAGCCATTCTGGACTTGGGCGAAACAGACCTGAAAAAACACATCCAGACCATCGGTCTTTTTAACAGCAAGGCACACCACATCATAAAAACGTGCGCCATCCTGGTTGAAAAAACCGGCGGACAGGTTCCAGAACAACGCGAGGCACTGGAGGCTCTGCCGGGCGTGGGCAGGAAGACCGCCAATGTCATTCTCAATACCGCTTTCGGCCAACCCACCATCGCGGTGGATACCCACATTTTCCGCGTCGCCAACCGCATCGGACTCGCCCACGGTAAAACTGTGCTGGCGGTGGAAAAGGAACTATTGAAAGTGATATCCGGTGAATTCAAGCACGACGCCCATCACTGGCTGATCCTGCACGGACGCTATACCTGCATCGCACGCAAACCACGCTGCGCTTCGTGTATTATTCATGACCTGTGTGAATATCCAGACAAGACAGAGTAATCATTATGCTATTCGGACAAAACCGTGATCAGCTTCGCCGCGTCTACTTTGAATCATGGCGCAAGCACCGTGAGAAGTTACCGCTGGAACCCTTGGAAGAAATGCTCACCAGCGTCATTCTTGAACATCCAGAATTTCATGCGCTGTTGGAAAATGAAGATGCATCACGCGACAAAGATTACATGCCGGAGCTGGGGCAAACCAATCCCTTTCTGCACATGGGAATGCACATCGCCATACGCGAACAGCTCGCCACGGACCGCCCGGCAGGAATAAGAGATATCTACAAACAACTACTGACTCGCCTGCACGACACGCATACCGTGGAACATCACATGGCGGAATGCCTGGCGGAAATGATTTGGCAGGCGCAACGCAACAATACCGCGCCGGATGAAATCGTATACCTGGATCGTTTGAGGAGTTTACTTTAGAAAGTTCCGGCACACATACCCCTAATTCAGTGGCGGAAAAATTGGCATTGTTAATTAAGTATAGCTAAATCACCGTTCCATTTGGCCATGGGTAGTTTCATGGAAAATCTCAGCATTTTTTCACATTTGCTATAGCACTTGGTTTTTCTACGCATTCTTGCTAAAAAATGGCGGAAGAGGCTGTTATAGCCTTCCACTGTGAATGTTTCAGCCTTTGACTGTGTATGTTTCT
>CAMTYI010000160.1:0-8860 GCA_947085925.1 uncultured Gammaproteobacteria bacterium | reverse complement strand
GATTGAGTCCGTAAACTGCTGTAAATAATTTAGTGGAGTAGCCACCGCTTCGGTTTGGTAAATTGACGATTCCGAGACGTTAATCAACCAAACGGAGAAGAAGCGATGGCTGGATATGATGTTAGCGTTAGCCGGGATTTATTGCCAGAGTTGCTGGGCAGCCAGGACGGTCTGGCGAAGCTGGTGGAATCGGTGTTGAACCAGATATTGGAGGCACAGGTGTCGGAGAGCTTGTGTGCGGGTCGGCATGAACGCTCGGACGAGCGGCAAGGTTACCGCAATGGATACCGTGCGCGGACACTGTACACGCGTGTTGGGCCGGTGACACTGCAAGTCCCGCAGACGCGGGACGGCAGCTTCTCGACGGACATTTTCCAGCGCTACCAACGTAGCGAGCAGGCTTTCGTGCTGGCGCTGATGGAAAGGGTGGTGCAAGGCGTATCGACCCGGAGGGTGAGCGCCATTACCGAAGAATTATGCGGTGCAAGCTTCTCCAGATCGACGGTGAGTGCGCTGTGTGCGGGGCTCGACCCGCGTGTCCGCCGTTTCAATGAGCGCAGGCTGGATGAGGATTACCCCTTCGTGATGGTGGACGCATTGTTCATCAAAGCGCGGGAAGACGACCGGGTCGTCATGCGCGCGGCATTGATTGCAACCGGTATCCGTCGCGACGGATACCGCGAGATTCTGGGCATCAAGATCGGTGACTCGGAGAGCTATGCCACGTGGGACGAGATGTTCAAATGGCTGCGCGGGCGCGGACTCAAGGGGGTGATGTTCGTCATATCCGACAGTCATAGTGGCTTGGTGCAGGCGGCAACAAAGCACTTTCAGGGTGCGCACTGGCAACGCTGCCAAGTGCACCTGATGCGCAACCTGCTCGGCCACAGCTCGCCCAAGCTGCGCGCGGACGTCGCTGCCGGCGCCAAGGTGATTTTCCAGGCGGCCGATATGGCAGAAGCCAGAAGGCGCCTGAATGAATTCGTGGAACGCTTCAGCAAAACGGCACCCAAGGTGGTGGCTTGCCTGGAAGCGGGTTTTGAGGACGCGATGGCGGTGATGGTGCTGCCGGAGAAATATCGCAGACGACTGCGCACGACTAATATGCAGGAGCGCTTGAACGAGGAAATTCGGAGGAGAGAACGGGTGATCCGCATCTTCCCTAACGATGCTTCGGCGCTACGCTTGATCGGTGCCTTACTGGCCGAGCAAAACGAAGTATGGGCGGAACGCCGTTACCTCGACATGGATGAATTCAGGGAATGGGCGCCTATAGCGACAGCCAAAACGTCGCCGCCCTGACGGGCTGAAATACTGTCATTACCAGACCGAATTTACAGCGGATTTTGGACTTGACCAGCTAACGCCCGAGGGTTCCGCAACTTCGCCAATTACCGAGCAAGAATTCTGTTTCATTGTGGCAAGTTGGATATACGCTTAGGCTGATGGAAAATCACAGTGAATTCGACGATGAACCAAAATTAATTGCTCTCCGCCAATCGCCAAGCCGTCGTTCATTGTAATCTGTACATTCAGAATGGTGGGAACGGCATAAGGGGCCAAATCACCGTAAGGCATTGCGCCCCATTGTCCCCTTTACGGGGATTCACGGGTGTGACAATGAGGCTTAACCAGAAAAGCACTAGTTATTCCTTAACGGCCCCTAATCGTATGAAGCCTCTCCAGGCCGTGGTTTATTTGTTACAATTACGCCCCAACATAGGACGTGTTGAGGCTTAGCGCCCTCGCCCAATCCACCTATTTTCTGATCTAATGAGAGATGAACACCTCCACCAAAACCCGTGTTATCGTCGGCATGTCCGGCGGTGTTGATTCATCGGTGAGCGCCCTGCTCCTGCAGCAGCAAGGCTACGATGCCAGCGGCTTGTTCATGAAAAATTGGGAAGAAAACGATCCCAACGGCCACTGCCCCGCTGCCGAGGACGCACGCGATGCGCTGGGGGTGTGCGACCGGCTGGGCATATCCCTGGATGCAGTAAACTTTGCCAAGGATTACTGGGATCGGGTGTTCCGCTACTTTCTCGATGAATACAGCCGGGGACGCACACCAAACCCAGACGTGTTATGCAACAAAGAGATCAAATTCAAGGCTTTTCTCGACTACGCCATGAGTCAGGGCGCAGACTATATCGCCACTGGCCACTATGCGCGGGTAGCGCAAAACAATGGGCGATATCGCCTGCTTAAAGGACTCGACACCAACAAGGATCAAAGCTATTTCCTCTATACCCTGGGCCAGGAACAACTGGCCAGGACGCTCTTCCCAGTGGGAGAAATCACCAAGCCGGAGGTGCGCCGGATTGCCACTGAGGCTGGGTTCGGCAACTCAGCAAAAAAAGACAGCACCGGTATCTGCTTCATCGGCGAGCGCGATTTCAAAACCTTTCTCGCCCGCTACCTGCCCGCGCAACCGGGGGACATGATGACGCCAGAGGGTGAACGGGTCGGCCAGCACGACGGGCTGATGTATCATACTCTTGGTCAGCGCCAGGGTCTGGGCATCGGTGGGAGGCAGGGGGGTGATGGTAGCCCCTGGTATGTCGTCGGCAAAAGCCTGACCAACAATACCCTGCTCGTCGCCCAGAACCATGACCACCCGCTGCTGTATAGCCGCTCACTCGCAGCAAGCAATTTGCACTGGGTGCATGGGGCACCGCCCCCATTGCCGTTACACTGCACGGCCAAGACACGTTACCGCCAGACGGATCAAGCCTGCACCATCACAACGCTGGAAGATGGCATATGCCACGTAGCGTTCGATCAGCCCCAATGGGCCGTCACGCCAGGCCAATCGGTGGTATTTTATACTGGCGACGAGTGCCTTGGCGGCGGCGTTATTGAATACACTGAAAACCACACAAATACAATTCGCGGGGACGCGCTTTAAGCGCCCCCTCTTCATCCTATCCACATCACCGCAAACAAATACATACAATGAGCCATACCAGCGAAGAACGAACGATTGCCTTGGCCGGTGCTTTCCAGGCCACCCATTTGGTACAACAGGTTGCGCATACAGGGACCATGGACACGGGAGACTTTGAGGTGTGCATCAACAGCATCTTCAATATCGACCCACCCACCACGGCCGCAGTATACGGCGGCGTGCGTGGCATCCACACCGGACTCAAACGGCTGCGCACCCAGTTAGGTAGCGGTAGCGAGCCACGCGACATGGAGATCACGCGTTATATTGTCGCCATCCTCTACCTTGAGCGCCAACTGGCAAAAGACCCTCAGATGTTACAGCAAATCACCGAAGGCATCGAAAAAGCAAGAGGCCAGGCACAGCATTTCTCCCAGACTCACAGCAACGTCATCGCCAGCCTGGCTGGCTTGTACAGCGACACCATCAGCACCCTGAATCCCCGCATTATCGTCAGCGGCGAACAGGGCTATCTGTCCAACCCCGACAACGCCAACAAAGTACGCGCACTGCTGCTGGCGGCAATGCGCTCCGCCGTATTATGGCGTCAGTGCGGTGGTGGTCGATGGCAACTTCTGTTTGGCCGTAGCCGGATGGTGCGCGAGGCAGGAGAGCTTCTGGGGGAAGTATGAGAGAACTGAAATAGTTCCATATTCACAATAATATAGTGAATACGGTAGGGTGCGTGCGACGCACCCTACAAAACCCAAGGCACATTTTACCGAATTATTCCGCGTGATGATCTCTGCACAAAATCGGCCAGCAGCTTAATTTCGGCATGGCTCGCCGCCAGATCTCCGAGCTGTTCAAGCGCCTGCTCGACCGTGAGATTGGAGCGATACAAAATCTTGTATGCCCGGCGCAGCTCGCTGATAATTTCAGCACTAAAACCGCGTCTTTTCAGGCCCTCGGTATTGAGGCCATGGGGCGCCCCCCGGTAGCCCGACACCATCAGAAACGGTGGCACGTCCTTAGAAATGCCTGTATTAAAAGCGGTGAAGCAATGCGCACCAAGGAAACAAAACTGGTGTACCAATGTGAATCCACCAAGGATCACATAATCTTCTATCGTCACATGACCAGCCAACGAGGCGTTGTTGGACATGATGATATTATTGCCCAACACGCAATCATGGGCAATATGCACATACGCCATGATCCAGTTGTCATCGCCGATACGGGTTACCCCACCACCCTGAACTGTGCCGCGATTGATCGTGCATGACTCACGAATAAGGTTACGGTCACCAATTTCCAGCCAGGTCTCCTCGCCGTGGTATTTTTTATCCTGGGGCGCATCACCTATTGATGAGAACTGATAGATTTTGTTGTCACGGCCAATGCGGGTAGGACCATTGATGACCACATGAGGACCTACCCATGTGCCTTCGCCGATTTCAACATTTTCTCCGATGACGGAAAATGGGCCTACACTGACCCCAGCGGCAAGCCGCGCGCTCGGATGAACAATCGCGCTCGATGCAATCAGAGAGTCTGTCAAGGCTCCAGTTCCCTTTCCGCGCACATCAGATCGGCACTGGCGACAACCTTGTCGCTCACCTTGGCAACGGCATGAAACTTCCACACCGTTTTTATGACACGCGTCACTTCAACTTCAAGAATCAACTGGTCGCCGGGGATGACAGGCTGTTTGAAGCGGGCGTTATCAATACCAACAAAATAATAAAGTGATTGTTCAGTAGGACGGGTATTGGTGGTTATGAACGCCAGGATGCCCGTGGCCTGCGCCAACGCCTCGATAATTAAAACACCAGGCATGATCGGGCGATCCGGGAAATGTCCCTGGAAAAAAGGCTCATTAAAACTGACGTTCTTCAGCGCCACCAGGGACTCGCCAGGAACGCAGTTGAGCACCCGATCCACCAGCATGAAAGGGTAACGGTGAGGAAGGTGTTTGAGCACCTCACGAATATCGAGCGATTCCAAGATTTTTATCCTTCTACCTTCTGTTATTACCCAGGGAGCCTTTGGGCAAGGCCTCACGCTGGTCCACGTTCAGCCATCATCATACCGCACCAGAAAGGTGCGCGGCTACGCCTGTTTTCATGTCTGTTTCAGCAGCCCTTCAAGCACCTTCAATCGGCGCGCCATCTCGTCCAACTGTCTGAAACGCACTGTATTTTTATGCCACTGCTGATTGGTATCCACGGGAATACCGGAAGAATACAATCCAGGCTGTTTTATGGATTTTGTCACAAACGACATGCCAGTGATATGCACATCATCGACGATTTCCAGATGACCGCTGATGCCTACGCCGCCGCCGACAGTGCAGCGCTTGCCGATGCGCGCGCTGCCCGCAATGCCCACGCAGCCTGCAATCGCGGTGTGGGCGCCGATATGGACGTTGTGGGCTACCTGTATCTGGTTATCCAACTTCACACCGTCCTCAATCACTGTGTCTTCCAGAGCGCCCCTATCGATGGTGGTGTTGGCTCCAACCTCAACATCATCGCCGATAGATACCCCACCCAGTTGCGGCACCTTGAGCCAGACACCATTATCGTTGGCGATACCAAACCCATCGCTGCCGATGACTGCACCAGGATGAATCAGCACGCGCTTGCCAATGTGTACACCGTGACACAGCGTGACATTGGCAAGAAGGCGGCTGCCCTCGCCAATCACCGTGCCTTTGCCAATAAAACAGCCCGGCCCGATACTGACGTTTGCGGCGATATTTACATCCGCCTCAATAACGCAGTGAGGCCCGATCGAGGCGCTTTCATGCACCCGGCTGTCAGCGCTGACACAGGCCATTGGGTGGATGCCTGCCACGCGCGCCTGTTCACGATCCGCGTACAGCAATGCCGCAACGCGGGCATAGCCAACATAGGGGTTAGCCACAACCACTGCGGCAGTCGCGCACTCATCCTTATCCTTTGCAGAAAGGATGACCGCACTGGCCCGCGTTGACGCCAAATGCTTCCGGTAACGCGGATTGGATAAAAACGTGATGTCGCCAGGTTGCGCGCTTTGCAGTGTCGCAACCCCGGTGATCACACACGCTTCATCGCCGTATAACTCGCCGCCGATACCTTCCGCGATCTGGCCCAGCGTAATTTCCGGCGCATTCACGGGCGGAAACATCATTTGCCGCCCCCCCTCAATTTATTTTTTAGGCTTTGCTGATACTGGCGCATCTTTGGGTCTATCCCGCAGACGTTGCAGCACCTTGCCTGTAATGTCCAACTTGGGGTTCACAAAGGCGGCCACGTCGAAGAAAATCATGTCATAACCTTCATCCTTACCGAGGGTGTCAATGGTTTCTTTGACGATCTGTTGCAGCTTACCAAGCTCTTCGTTGTTGCGAATATTGACATCATCACGCAGCTCTTCCTGGATGCGGCCAAGATCCCGTTTACGGGCGAGCACGTCACGCTCCATCTTGGCGCGCTCGGACTCGCTCATGGTCACGCCATCCTTCACCAGTTTTTCTTCGAGCTGCTTGAGTTCCTTCACCTCGGCCTGCAGTTTGTTGCGCCGTGGGGCAAACTCCTGTTCGAACCTGCCGCGTGCCGCGTCCGCCTGGGGCGCTTTTTCCATCAGCTCGGCACTGTTCACATAACCCAACTTCAACTCGACCGCATTCACAGCCGGCACCGAAAACATCAGACCAAACATCAGGCCAAAAACAGGATATGCAATTTTTTTCACAACATTGACTCCAAATTGTTTTAGAAAAATGTACCCAGCGAGAACTGGAACGACTCAGTGACATCTCCCGCCTTCTTGTTAAGCGGCCTCGCCAGATTGAAATTCAGCGGTCCCATGGGGGACAGCCAAATGGCGGCCACTCCCGCAGAATAACGCAAATCGCTGGGGTCGAATTGCTGAATGCCGGTATAGACGTTGCCGATATCAAAAAAAGTGCTCAGACGGAACGATTTGCTCTCTTCCATAAAGGGCACGGGGAAAATAATCTCTGTGCTCCCCACCACCTTCAAGGCACCACCCAGCGCTCTGTTATTTTCCCTCAGACCCAGGCTGTTCGCCCTGAATCCACGTACAGAGTAAACGCCGCCCGCGTAATAGCGCTCCCAGAAAGGCAGGGCGGTAGTGCCACCATAACTGTCACCATAGGCAATCTCGCCATTCATCACCAAGGTCAGGCTCTTGGTCAACGGGCGATACATCTGTGTGCGTGAAGACAGCTTGTAAAACTGCAAACCACTACCTGGCACTGACATTTCTGCGGACAGACTCTGCAACATACCATTATCCGCGAAAATTGCACGGTTGCGTGTATCGTGCGTCCAGCCACCGGACATTTTGATTATATCAAAAGTGTCCCCGTTTGCATTGAGAAAGTCCACATAGGAGCGCGGCGTGAAACTGGTGGTTTTTATCCTTGTATGTTCGTAGTCAACACTGAAGCGTGCGGTATTGTGTTCACTGAGCGGAAAGCCATAATTCACGCCAGCACCAAACACATCCGACAGAAAGCTGCCAACAAACAACCGGGTAGCGTTGGTTTGCCTGAAAAATCCCCTGAATCCCCGGCTCACGCCATCCGGCGTGTGATAAGGATCGGTATAGGAAACGCTGTATACGGTGTTCACCCGGCTGTTATTGACCTCGGCGCTGATGCGCTTGCCGCTGCCGAGGAAATTGTCCTGGCTGATACTGGCGCTGAGCAGCAAACCCTGCACCTGCGAAAAACCCACCGCCGCCGTCAAGCTGCCCAGGGACCTTTCCGTTACGCTGACATTCACATCAACCTGATCCGGCGCACTGGGAACGGCAGGCGTCTCGATATTGATGTCCTGAAAAAAGCCCAACCTCTGCAAACGAATCCGTGAGCGATTGATCTTGTCGGTAGCCAGCAACCCCCCTTCCATCTGCCGCATTTCGCGCCGCACCACTTCATCGCGGGTTCTGGCGTTGCCTGCAACATTGATGCGGCGCACATACACCCGCTTGCCGGGATCGACCAAAAATGTCACTGACACCTGTTTGTTGGGCTTGTCCACCTCCGGGTTGGGGTTGACGTTGGCAAAGGCGTATCCGTCTGCACCAAGACGCTCGGCGATTTGAGCGGCGCTCTCGGTGACGGCCTTGCGCGAAAAAACAGCGCCTTCAGCGACACTGATCAGCTTGCGCAGATCCTCTTCGGGCACGATAAGGTCACCCGCAAGTTTGACTTCCTTGACGGTGAATTTCTCGCCCTCGGTAATATTTACCGTGATATAGACATCACGTTTATCGGGCGTAATGGAAACCTGGGTGGAGTCGATATTGAAGTTGATGTAACCACGATCCAGATAATAGGAACGCAGGGTTTCCAGATCCGCAGCCAGTTTTTGCTTGGAATACTGATCCGAGCTGGTGAAAAATGAAAACAGCGTTGGCGTAGTTATTTGAAGCTGTTTCAACAACACTTCGTCACTAAACGCCGCATTGCCAACGATGGCGATCTGGTGAATCTTCGCGGATTTCCCCTCGACGACGTCAATGGAGATGTCTACGCGATTGCGTTCCAGCGGCGTCACCTTGGCTTTGATCTTCACACCGTATTTGCCCTGGCTGAAGTATTGGCGTTGCAGCTCCCGCTCCACTTTGTCGAGCAAGGAACGGTCAAAAATCCGGCCTTCCGCAAGACCGCTCTGCTTCATCGCCTTGGTCAGATCCTCGGTCTTGATATCCTTGTTGCCCGCGATCTTGATGCCGGAGATCGAGGGGCGCTCCTTTACCGTGATGATTAGCGTATCCCCATCCTGGTCAAATCGCACGTCATCGAAAAAACCGGTCTTGAACAAGGCGCGTATCGCCTCAGACGAACGCGCGTCATCCAGCGTATCGCCGACGTTAAGGGGCAAATAATTAAAGAGCGTGCCGGGAGACGTGCGCTGCAAACCTTCCGGCCTGATGTCCTTGATGACAAATGGTGTT
>CAMTYI010000159.1:0-20195 GCA_947085925.1 uncultured Gammaproteobacteria bacterium | reverse complement strand
TGTAGCGCTGCTTACCCTTTACAACGCCATCTTTTGGGCAGCCTGCCCGTGAACATTTTGGACAATTCAGCATCACCTGACCCCTCTCAAAAACTACAATGTACCATAGCTATACTTTACTAACAATGCCACATTTTGGGACATCCAAGTCCCCAGCCAGGGAAAGCGACGCGTAAGCGAGCGCTGGCTGGCGCCCCTGCCAGGATTTTCGGCTAAGCTTGCACCTGTGGCGCGGTGGAAGAGATTGAAAATCACGTTGTTTGATGGCCTGTCATTCCTTGCACTTGTTAAATAGCCGCTCAAGCTGTTCCCGCGCAGCCTCCGCTTCCGAACGCTGTCCAGCCTTGCTCATGGCGGGTTCTCCGAACAACGCTTCAAGCTGTGCCTGGGCAATTGTGGCCTGCTCATCCGCGTGTGGGTTATATGTGCCGGGCTGGGCCTGAAAATAGCCACAAAAATTCGCCCGCTCTTTGTCTTTCACTGCGTCTGCAACAGGTTCGCGGCAACGGTTGCTTACGCGCGGATCGTAAAATGCGCAGAGACGGCAGACGTGCAGATCGGCACGGCAGGCCAGGCACTCCGCAAGGCGCCCCAAGGGCATGGGGAGTTCCGCAACCGAAGCGCCGCATTTCCAGCAGACCAGTTCTTTTGTCACGTTCACAATCTTGGCAAGGGTGCTCTTTACTATGGTGGCTCAGTGCCGGACATTCAACACCAGTTCTTTTGGCGGCAGTTGCAGGTAGTATCCCTGTGCCTGCAATTGTTCGCGGACCTCTTCTGGATTCGCCTGTGCCAGGCTACGCTCAGGCGTCAACTCTATATGCATCACAAGCTGTAGTTGTCCCAGCAATTTCAACAGTGTCTCTGGAACGCGGGAGAAGTCGTCTTCACGCTCCATGTACAAATACGTGTCCATTTTTTTCAGCGACTTGTAGATGGCGCATTTCATGGGTTGCAGATCTCGTTGATGGTTGTGGAGAGATGTTGGGTCGCTTCAAATGAACGATGAGCTATACCACATGATAGGTTCGAAAAACCCCCAATTCCATTTCTAAATCACATAGTGGAGTTGTAGGGTGCGTCCCACGCACCAATAATCGTGGTGCGTGGGACGCACCCTACGTGGCTGTTACAATTTTCGCGTTTGCAGCCACTGTTCCAGCATCATCACCACCCAGATCATCACGCCATAATAGGAGGCATGGCCGGAGCGGTGCTGCTCAATCAACTGGTCGAGATAGCTGGGTTTAAGATAGTTGCGTTGCCGGAAGGATTGCAGGCTGTCGTACGCCAGTTCCCGCAACGGTGCGTGTTCATTCATCCAGACTCCGAAAGGCAGGCCAAAGCCTTGCTTGGTCTTGGTGATGGTCTCCGGCGGCAGGAAGTCGCGTAGCGCTTCTTTAAAGAAATAGCGCAGCTTGAAGCCCTTCACTTGCAGGGCTGCAGGTACCTGGGCGGAAAACTCCACCATGGCTTCATCCAGCAAGGGATAATGCACCTCCACGCCCGCCAGCTCGCACATACGATTCACCTTGCGCAGATCGTTGTCGGCGAGTGTCTGCTTGAGGTCAAGATGCATCATGCGGTTGACCGGCGAGTTTGAGCGTGTGCGCTGGTATACCTCGCGCATCAGTTCCACTGGCGCTTCTTGATTGATCAGGCCAAGAAAGTCCTCCATGAAGATCTCTGCCAACGGGGTGCGGTGCAGAAAGTTGTAGGACTCCAGCCGGTCGGGTAGTGGCACTTGGGCCTGGCGGATGTAACTTTGCAGTTTCTGGATGGGGCCTATTCCCGGCATGGCGAATGCCAATGGTTCAATCAACCCTCGCCGCAGCGCCTTGGGTGGCAGCGAATAATACTCAAACACCTTCTGCTTGGCATAGCGCGCGTTACCGCCGAAGATCTCGTCTCCGCCGTCGCCCGCCAGCATGAGTTGAATGCCGTCTTCGCGCGCCATCTTCGCGCAGTAATAAGTGGGGACGGCGGAGGCGTTGCCGAAGGGTTCATCATAGGTTTGGGCGATCAGGGGTATTGCGTCCACCACGTCCTGCGGGGTCACATAGTATTCGTGGGTGCGGGCGCCAAAGTGACGGGCGGTGATGCGCGCATATTCTATTTCATCAAAGCCCTCGGCCTGAAATCCTATGGAGTAGGTGTCCGCAGGTTTGCCAAGCACCTCTCCGAGCGTACCCGAGACGGTCGAGCTGTCAGTGCCGCCGCTGAGAAACGCTCCTACTTCATCGCGGGTGACGGCGCGCTGGACGGATTCGCGCAGGACTTGGCGGAACTGTGATGTCAGTGCCGCCTGTGATTCATGATCTCTATCCTGGTAATGGAGCCGCCAGTAGAACTCTTTTTCAATCTGTCCATTGCGGAAAAGGGCGTACTGTCCCGGCAAAAGTTTTTGTACGCCCTGATAAATACTGCCCGGACTTGGCACCATGTGGCAGTACAGATAGTTGAAAATCGCTTGCGGGTCGAGTGTGCGATTGATGGCGGGATGCGCGATAACGCTGTCCGTCGTAGAGCCGAATACGAGCTGACCATCAATGTGGGTGTAGCACAGAGGCTGGATGCCCAGCCGGTCTATTGCCAGCAGTGCCTGATTTTGACTGGTGTCGATGATGGCGAGTGCGAACGGCCCGTGGATTTCCTGGAGAAAATCCAGGCCGCTGCGCTGATAGGCCAGCGCGGCAGCGGCGGCGGAACCTTGCTTATGGGAAAGGGCTTCCAAGGCCTCGGATCGCCAATGAATCCGGCCCTCCACTGCGACCTTGATGCCGTGCTCTTCGTGCAGGCTGGCGAGCGCGAATCGAGAGCATGCCGCCAGCCCACTGTTTGTGTCCCAGGCGCGAGGCGCGAGGTTGGTCTTCTGGTTGCAGCCAAGGTTATGGAGCATGTCCGCCAATAGTGCATCCGCCTCATGTGATGCGAAGGCGCTGTTCATCCAGCCGCAAATCCCGCTCATTTCAAACTCTCTTTTTGACGCAATGCCACAGCCAACCAAAAAATGTGCCAAATGTTAGCGTATAATGGCGAATTTATACACTTTATCAAGGCGCAAGGTTAGTTGTGAGTGAATTTTGGCGGAAGGTTGATAAAACACTAGCTTATCATGGCCGCAAGATGTTGAGTGCTGCGCGAGGCGTAGCCTGGGGGGTGAGGCGGTCTGTGGCGCAACGCCCCATTTTTATTTTGGGATGCAGCCGTGCCGGCACCACCTTGGTGTATAAAACATTCTCCGAATCCCTGGAAATTGGCTCCTTGCAGCGTGAAACCCATGACTTCTGGGTTGATTTGCATCCTTTGCCGGAAAAAAACTGGGATACCCATGCGTTGGATGCCCAGGACGCCAGCCCGCAAGACCGTGACGCCGTTTCGAGCTATTTCTATAGCGGCACCGGAAAACACCGTTTTGTAGACAAAAATAATCAGAATGGCTTGTGCGTGCCCTATCTTTACGCGCTTTTTCCGGATGCGCATTTTGTTTATGTCAAGCGCAGCCCCGGCGACAACATCAACTCGTTGATTGAGGGGTGGGGTAAGGCGGACGAATTCGCCACCTGGTCAAACGATTTGCCTGAAACCGTCGCTGTTGATAATGGCCGCTATGCGCGCTGGTGTTTTTTTCTTGCCGAAGGATGGCGAAATTATCTGCGCGCCCCTGTTGAAGAAGTCTGCGCCTTTCAATACAGGGCGATCAACCAAGCGATCATCGAGGGGCGCAAGCTCGTCCCCCCCGCGCAGTGGAATGAAATATTTTACGAGGATCTGGTCAAGGATCCGGTCGCGGGATTTCGACGATCTTTTGAATCATGCGGCCTTATCTTCACTCCTGCGCTGGAAAGACATTGCGCGGAGGTGCTTGATACCCCTTACAACGCCTTTTCCGAAATCCGCCTCGACAAATGGCGGGATGGACGCAATCATGAGCGCATCGAGCGTATTATGCCCTCGGTTGCCGATGTGGCGCGCGCAATGGGGTATGACTTTTAAAGTCGATCCAAAATAATGCAACTTTTGGTCGTAATATTGTTTCTTCTATGGCTCACGGCAGGGGCGGCGTTGATTTGGCGCTACCGTCGTGAGCTGCTGTCTTTATGGCGCGAGCCGGTGTTGCGTCGTCCTGTACTGGTTATCGAAAGCGATGACTGGGGGCCTGGACCCAAGGCGGATGCGCAGCAATTGCATCGCATCGCCAAGGTGTTGTCTCGTCACAAGGATAGCGATGGACACCCTCCCGTGATGACGCTGGGAATAGTGTTGGCTGTGCCTGATGCGGAGCTTATGCGGCAGGAAGGCTGTC
Source organism: uncultured Gammaproteobacteria bacterium (assembly GCA_947085925.1). GTDB lineage: Bacteria > Pseudomonadota > Gammaproteobacteria > Ga007554 > LNEJ01. Next base: position 15,889 of record CAMTYI010000159.1, on the reverse strand, counting down.
AGCGCTATCACCGGGTTCTGCTCTCACATTCTCAATATCCGGCGATGCGCGATGTTATTCAGCGTGGCGTTGCGTCGGGTGTGTTCGCGCTTCAGTTACATGGCATGGAACATTTCTGGCCACCTGCATTGATGGCGGCTGCGAATCTCGATCCAGATATCAGGCGCTGGTTGACCAGCGACGAGGCACGAACGGAAAGCCTGCCATCCCATCTGCAAAGCCGCTGGATGGATGCCTCCAGCTTGCCTTCCCGTCCGATCCCGGAAAGCCGGATCGGGGTCGCCGTGACTGAGGAAGTGGACGCATTTATTGCGATATTTGGTTACCCGCCACGTGTTGTAGTGCCGCCGACGTTTGCCTGGAACCCGGTGGTTGAAAAGGCGTGGGCTGATGCGGGTGTGCGCGTCATAGTCACGCCAGGACAGCGCTATGAGGCGCGTGATCACGCCGGAGCTTTGATGGCCTCTGGTGGTCCTATTCTGAACGGTCAGGCTGGCGCCGGAGGTGTGATGTATGTGGTGCGCGATGATTATTTTGAACCGGCGCTCGGCCACATGGCCGAAAAAGGGTTGGCAGCGATGCAAATAAAATCCCGCATTGGTCGGCCAACCCTGCTGGAGACGCATCGCTTTAACTTTGTTGACGATCCGGATGTGGCGGATGCGGCGCTCAACGAGCTTGATGGGTTAATCTCCGGGGCATTGCAGCGTTTCCCGGATGTGATCTTTACATCCACTGAACAGCTTGCGCACCGCATGAGCATTGCTGATGCAAGTCTGGTGGACGTTAATGTGATGCGCCGGATGGCCGTGTGGTTGCTGCGGTCGCGCGAAGTGCCCCGTTTGTGGAAGTTGGCGTGGCTGACGGGCGCCATAGTCCCTGGGGCGCTATTATTTTTCACGGCGCGTCTTTTTTGCGGGGGCGTGAAGGACAATGGGTAAACCTGCTTTTTCCGTCATCATCGCCGTTTATAACGGCGCAAACACTGTTCGCCGCGCCATTGAATCGGTATTGTCGCAAACCTATCCCGCGCTTGAATTGATTGTGGTGGATGACGGCTCCACCGACACAACCGCCGCAGAGGTGGCGCAATTTGGCGGCCGTGTGCGCTATGTGCATCAGCCGAACGCCGGTGTTTCCGCCGCGCGCAATGCTGGAGCACAGCTTGCGACAGGCGAGTGGCTGGCATTTCTCGACGCGGACGATTGGTATTATCCTGACCGGTTGCGGCTGCATGCTGAATGGATAGCGCGCGATCCTGCGCTGGATTTTCTGACGGGTGATTACGATTACGTACGCTCCGACGGTAGTCTGATCAGCCGGTCCATGGAGAAAACCGAGGCAGGTTCCATGGTTTTGAGAAGGGCCGCCGGGCGGCGCGACGTCCTCATGGAAGAGGGCGAAATCAGCTTTTATATTGAAAATCATTTTGGGGACACACACACCTTGAGCGTGCCACGCAAAACCTTTCTGGAGTTGGGTGGTTACCCGGTGGGTCGCAGCGTATGCGAGGATGTCAATTTTCTGATCCGCCTCTGTGCCCAAAGCAAGAATATCGGCGTGGTTTGTGAGCCGATGGCCGTCTATTTTATTCACAGCAACAGCGTGACGCGCTCGGATCCGTTGCGTGCCCAGCAGCTTACCGTGGAGGCGCTGCTCCCCCTGAAAGACGTTTTGGCTAATGCCCCCGCGCCGATTAAGCGCGGCTGGCGGGGCCGGTTGCGGCGTGCCCGGCTGAATCTGGCCTATGTCCTGCTTCGGCAGGGCAGGCAGGGCGAAGCGATCCGCGCTGTTCTGCCCTCTCTCATTGCCAGCCCCGGCTTCACAACTCTACGAGATCTGCTCTCGATAATGCGCGGTGCCGGCAAGGGAAAAAACCATGGATAAGCCTCATCGCTATCTGGTAATTACAGAGTTGTTCCTGCCTACGAAGGGAGGGACGGCGGTGTGGTTTGACGAAGTTTACAAACGTATTGGTGGCAAGGAGATTCATATCGTAACGGCGGACGTAAACGGAGCCGATGTGTATGACGCGCACCATCCGAATAGCATTCATCGCATCTCATTGCGCCGCCATTGGTGGCTGAAGCCGGAATCCCTGGCGATGTATGGCAAGCTATTAGGTAAGTCGCTGCGGCTTGCGCTACAGAACAAGTTCGATGCCATTCATGCCGGGCGCGTGCTGCCGGAAGGTTTGGTGGGTTGGGTGGTGGCGCGGTTGGTTCGCCGTCCAATCGTGGTTTATGCTCACGGTGAGGAGATCACGACCTGGCGTCAGTCGGGGAAATTCAAGGCAATGGTGTTTACCTATAAGCACGCGGATCGAGTCATTGCCAACAGCGATTTTACCCGTGACGAGTTACTCAAGCTTGGAGTTCAGGCGAATAAAATCTCGCTTATTTCTCCTGGCGTGGATATTGATCGCTTCCATCCCGGCTTGGAAGTTGCGGATTTGCGTGAATCCATCGGGCTGGCGGAAAATCAAAAACTGATCCTATCCGTGGGCCGCCTGAGCCGCCGCAAAGGATTTGACCAAGTCATCAAGGCGCTGCCGATCCTGTTGACGCAGGGCATTGATGTTCATTACGCAATTATTGGCGTCGGTGAAGATCATGATTATCTGGCTTCTTTGGCGCGCGATGCCGGTGTGTCAGACCGGGTACATTTATTGGGGCATGTTGCCCCGGATGATCTCCCTCGCTGGTATAATGCGGCAGATGTATTCGCCATGCCCAACCGCGAAATAAACGGTGATAATGAAGGGTTTGGCATGGTATTTTTGGAAGCCTCGGCGTGTGGCAAGCCTGTTTTGGCGGGGCAGGCGGGCGGGACAGGCTCGGCGGTGCTTGATGGTGTTACCGGTTTGCGCGTTGATGGGACCTCAGCCGAGGCTGTTGTTAAGGGGTTGGTTGGTTTGCTTGGTTCTCCGGAATTGGCCAGTCAGTTTGGTGCCCATGGCTGCAAGAGAGTGTTCGCCGAATTCGCCTGGGAAAAGGTGGCTGAAAAAACGCTGAGCATTGCGTAATTTTTGGGTGCTGAGTTCACAGAAACTAGCTTGATTTTCGTAAAGGGTCGACATGGAAAAATTTATTCGATTGACAGGTATTGTAGCGCCCCTGGACCGTCCCAATGTGGACACTGATGCGATCATACCCAAGCAATTCCTGAAATCCATCAAGCGTACTGGTTTTGGGCCGAATCTGTTTGACGAGTGGCGTTACCTGGATCACGGCGAGCCAGATCAGGATAGCAGCGCGCGCCCCTTGAATCCCGATTTTGTGCTCAACCAGCCGCGCTATCAAGGCGCGAAGATCTTGCTGGCACGCGCCAATTTCGGCTGCGGTTCATCACGCGAACACGCGCCCTGGGCTTTGCAGGACTATGGTTTCCGTGCGATTATCGCGCCCAGTTTTGCGGATATTTTTTATAATAATTGTTTTAAAAATGGCTTGTTGCCGCTGGTGCTCAATGCCGACAGCGTAGACAGGCTGTTCAATGAAGTTGAAGCGCAGCCAGGGTATGTGCTGACGGTGGATCTGGAGCAGCAAGCGGTGGCGACACCTGGCGGCGAGATGTTGACGTTCGAGGTCGACGCATTCCGCAAGCATTGCCTGCTCAATGGGCTGGATGATATTGGCCTTACATTGCAATATGTGGACGACATCAAGACGTATGAACAGAAGCGCGGCGCTGAGACGCCCTGGTTGTTTGGCAGGCAGGACTGAAATCGATGACTAAAAAAATTGCGGTATTACCCGGTGATGGTATTGGCACTGAGATCGTTGCAGAGGCGGTGAAGGTGCTGGAAGCATTGCGCCGGGACTTTGGGTTGGATGTCGAGATGGAGCAGGCGCTGGTGGGTGGCGCAGCCTATGACGCCGCTGGACATCCCCTGCCGGAGCAAACTTTGGCTCTGGCCAAAGCGGCGGATGCAGTGTTATTGGGGGCGGTGGGCGGTTACAAGTGGGAGTCGCTTGATATTGCGCTGCGGCCCGAAAAGGGTCTGCTGGGATTACGTTCGGAGTTAGGGCTGTTTTCCAATCTGCGCCCAGCTATCTTGTACCCCCAGTTGGCGAATGCCTCGACGCTTAAGCCCGAAGTTGTCTCTGGTCTGGATATCATGATCGTTCGCGAACTGACCGGCGATATCTATTTTGGCAAGCCGCGCGGTATCCGCGTTCTGGAAAACGGCGAGCGCGAAGGCTTTAATACCATGGTGTACTGCGAATCAGAGATTGAGCGCATTGGCCGCTCCGCGTTTGACATCGCCATGCGCCGCGACAAGCGCGTGTGTTCGGTGGACAAGGCCAATGTTTTGGAATGCACAGAGCTATGGCGCGAGGTGATGACCCGTGTCGCCAAGGATTACCCGGAAGTGACACTGAGCCATATGTATGTGGACAACGCCGCTATGCAGTTGGTGCGCGCGCCCAAGCAGTTTGATGTGATGGTTACCGGCAATATGTTTGGTGATATCCTGTCCGATTGCGCTGCAATGCTGACAGGCTCGATTGGCATGTTGCCCTCGGCATCGCTGGATGCCTTCGGCAAAGGCATGTATGAGCCGATACATGGTTCGGCGCCGGATATCGCCGGCAAAGGCATCGCCAATCCAGTGGCAACCATTCTGTCGGTGGCGATGATGCTGCGCTATTCACTGAGCCAGCCGGAATTGGCTGAGCGCGTCGAATCGGCAGTCAACAAGGTGCTGGATCAGGGGCTGCGCACTGCGGACATTTACACGGCGGGCATGCATAAGACAGGTACGGCCGAAATGGGCGACGCGGTGGTAGTGGCGCTAAGATAGTTACGAGTTTCGGGCTGTAAACGGTAGCTCGAAACTGAATGAAGGAAATGAAATGAGCAAAAAGTACGATGTAGCGGTAGTCGGTGCCACTGGCGCGGTGGGTGAGACTATAATATCCATCCTTGAAGAGCGTAACTTTCCTGTGGGCACGCTTTATCCGCTGGCGAGCAGCCGTTCTGCGGGTAGCCGGGTGCAGTTCAGGGGTGAATACCTGAGGGTGCAGGATCTCGCGGAATTCGATTTTTCCAAGGTGCAGATCGGCCTGTTTTCGGCGGGTGGTGATGTTTCGGCGATATACGCCCCCAAGGCTGCGGCAGCAGGGTGTGTGGTCATCGACAACACCGCGCATTTTCGTTACGAGGCGGATATCCCCCTGGTCGTGCCCGAGGTTAACCCCCATGCCATTGCGCAATACAACGTGCGCAATATCATCGCCAATCCCAATTGTTCCACGATCCAGATGTTGGTGGCGCTGAAGCCTATCTACGACGCGGTAGGAATAGAGCGCATCAATGTCTGCACCTATCAATCGGTGTCGGGCACTGGCAAGGAGGCTATCGAAGAGCTGGCGGGGCAGACGGCTGCGTTGCTTAACGTCCAGTCGATAGAGCCGCGCGTCTATCCCAAGCAGATCGCGTTTAATGTGCTGCCGCACATTGATGTCTTTATGGACAACGGCTACACCAAGGAAGAGATGAAGATGGTGTGGGAAACACGCAAGATATTCGAGGATGACGCCATTCAGGTCAATCCCACTGCTGTGCGGGTGCCGGTGTTTTATAGTCACTCCGAGGCGGTGCATATCGAGACTCGCGATAAAATTAGTGCGGAGCAGGCGCGTGTACTGCTGGAAAAGGCGCCTGGTGTGGTGGTGCTGGATGAACGTAAGCCGGGTGGTTATCCAACCGCCGTCACCGATTCCGTGGGCACGGACCCTGTCTATGTCGGGCGTATCCGTGAAGACATCTCGCACCCCAGAGGTTTAGATTTGTGGATAGTGGCCGATAACGTTCGCAAGGGTGCGGCTTTAAATAGTGTTCAGATAGCTGAGATTTTGATAAAAGACTATCTGGGTTGAGAGCTTGCCTGCCGCGGAATAATACTCGGCTGCACCTGCGTTTTTAATACCGCGATGCTTGGCAGTAAGGAAGTAGCGAAGACTGGAGAAATAGATGCGCAAACTGGCTCTGACGTTGGTTCCGCTGGTGTTGTTGCAAGCCTCAGGCGCTTATGCGCTGGGGGTAGGGGATATCGAACTGCATTCGGCACTCAATCAGCCGCTGAATGCCGAAATCAGGCTGCTGTCGGCGACACCCGCCGAGTTGCAAGGTCTGACGGTGGCGCTTGCTCCCGAGGCGGCCTTTGCTGGCGCGGGTGTGGAGCGGCTGGGGTTGTTGACCCAGATCAAATTCAATGTTGTCCAGAAATCGGATGGCTCTCACGTCATCAAGGTGACATCCAGCCAGCCGATCCGCGAACCTTTCCTCAATTTTCTCGTTGAAGTCAACTGGTCGAGCGGGCGCTTTATGCGTGAATATACCGTGCTGCTCGATTTCCCGGTATCGGATGGCGGCAAGCCCGCTCCGATAGCGCCACCTGTTTCCGCACCATTTTCCCCGGTTGCTCCGCGTGTTGAAGCTGCTCCGGCAGCACAGTCTGAGCCATCAGTGTCATCTTCCTCTGATAACACCATGGCTGGCAACGGCGCCAGAAAAACGGCCGCGCGTGAAAGATCTTCCGCTGCCGGGTCGAGTTATGGCCCCACGGCACGAACAGATACATTATGGAAAATCGCAAGAGAGATGCGCCCGGATAAATCCGTCAGTGTTTCTCAGGTAATGCTCGCGTTGGCAAAGAGCAATCCGCATGCGTTTTCCACCGGCAATGTGAATAATTTGATGGCGGGTTATATCTTGCGTCTCCCCCCCCTGGACGCAATCCATGCTGTTCCCCAGCAGGAAGCCGCACATGAAGTCGCCATGCAATATCAGCAGTGGTTAGGCGGACAAAAAGGTGGGGCCGCTACAGCGCGCGCGACACCGACACAGGGTGTGGAGAGCACTGCGCCCGTGACGGAAAAGGGCAGCGCCGGCGCACAGTTGAAACTGGTTACCCCTGATGGCGGAAAAACGGCCGTAACGGCAGGTGGCGGCGCAAAAACCGGTGCGCCGGATGCTAACGACCTGACATCATTGCGCAAGGAGTTGGCTGTTGCACTCGAATCGGTAGATACCACCCGCCAGGAAAACGAGGAGCTGCGCACCAGATTGACAATGTTGGAGCAGCAAATTTCTTCGATGCAGCGTCTGATGAATCTCAAGAATGGTGATCTTGCAGCCTTGCAAAACAAGGCAAACACAGCAACTGCCACTGGAACGGCGCCTGCGAAACCGGCAGTACCAGCGCCGGGGCCAGCGGCAAGCAGCAAGCCCGTCGTCAAACCGCAACCTGTCAAAGCGCCAGAACCAGAGCAGCCGATTGCAACGGATGCAATAAGCGAAATTGCCAGCAATCCCCAACAACTGGGCATGATCCTGGGTGGTTTTTTGCTCGTATCCGCATTGTTGTGGACCCTTGTGCGTCGACGCCGACAAGCCGCGATGGATACTCCGGAAGGGGTTTTTGCACCGCAAGGCCGTGCGAAAAAGACGGCTGCTTCGGCAGCCGCTTTTGAGGGTGCTGGAGAGGGTGATAGAACAGCGCCGGAAGCGGATATGGGTCGGGGTGATGCAAATGTCATCCATGCCGATGAGGACGTGATCGACCCCCTTGCCGAGGCCGATGTGTATCTGGCGTATAGGCGTTATGATCAGGCCGAGTCGTTAATCAAAGAAGCCATGCGTCAAGACCCCGGCAGGCAGGAGCTTACGCTGAAGCTGCTGGAGATTTATCACGCGACTAAAAATGCCGATGCCTTTGAAACGCAGGCTGAGACACTTTATGCCACGTTGGGTGGCGAGGCCGATCCCCAGTGGCATAAAGTGGTGGAAATGGGTAAGCAGGTTTGTCCAGGCCATCCTTTGTTCGGTGGATCCTCCTCCGACGAGGAAACGCCGGGCGAGACGCCAGTGCTTGCCGGGGCCGTGGGCGCTGGCGCGGCTGCCATTGCTGCTGCGAATGCATTCCATTCAGATCAAAATATCCCTGCCTCTCAGGATATGGACGATTTTACGTTGCCTGGTATGCAAGCCGAAGAATCGCATAATGGTTCTGCTGTCAGTGCCATGGATTTTTCTGAACTGGACATGCCTGTTGTGCAGGAGGCGGCGCAACCCGCTATTGCCGATAATTCCATCGATTTCGATTTTGGATTTAGTGAGCAGGGCAGCACTGAGGTGTCGCCGGTGCAACTGGCCGCTCAGATGGAAGAACACGTGTCTTCTGGTGCAGTGGAGGACAGCGGGCTGGATAACTCCCTGGACTTTGATCTTAGCCTGAGCGGTGCGATAAACAATCTGAGTCAAGAGGTCAATATCAATCCTGTAGTTGCCGATACTCAAGAGGTGGCGGAAAACGTGCCGGGTGTATACCTGCTTGATGAGCAGGATATGAGCGAATCGAGTAATGCCTTTTCAAGCATGGCACTGGATGAAAGCCTTGATATCGAGCTTGAAAGTATACAGCTCGCTGCTCTTGAAGAACCGGCGTCTACCCTGGAAAATGCATCGGAGTTTGCCTTTGATCTTGAAGACAGCACGTCTGCCAGTCATGACTTTGGCCTTCTTGCTCAGGAAACCAGCGAGGCAGCAGATGCATTAGTTTCCAAAGCGCCTTCCAACGACTGGGATCTCGATGCCGCGTTATCTGCTTTTGACGGCACTGCACCCGACGAAGTGCCGGGGCAAGAAACGGATGATGATCTGTTTGCCGGGATCGACATGGTAGGCACCAAGCTGGACCTGGCCAAGGCATATATTGATATGGAAGATCAGGAAGGCGCGAAGGTGCTGCTGGATGAAGTGCTGGATGAGGGTAATGACGAGCAAAAGCAGGAAGCACAGGAATTGATGCGGCAGATTGTTTGATCGGCGAATGAGGGCGATTCATCCGGTTATCCGCGTTGTGAGTTTTTTTGTCCTGGCGGGATTTCTTTCCCTCGGTGATTTGAATCCCCTGTTGATGGCCGCTGCCGTGCTCGGGATTCTCCACAGCTTATCCGGCGGTATTCACCTTGCTCCAGCAATGTTGATGCTGCGGCGCATGCGCTGGTTGTTTCTTTCGCTGGTGGTTATTTATTTCTGGTTTACCCCCGGCGAACCGCTGTTGTTATCATCTCCCGCATTATCCCCCTGGCTGCCCACCCTCGAAGGAATAGAGGAGGGAACAATACGTATCCTTTCTCTGATTGCATTGGTTTTGGCAGTTAATCTCCTGTTACAAACCACATCCCGCGAGCAATTGTTGAGTGCCATTCACTGGCTGGCCAGACCATTGTGGCTGCTGGGTGTTTCCCATGACAGATTGGCGGTGCGCATGGCCTTGGTACTTGATGCGGTGCCCAAGGTGCAGGCGTTGTCAACCCAAGCTGTTACTTCCACGCCACAGAGCCGGACTGTTGACCGGATAGGTGATGCCGCTGCGGCGCTGTATCGGCAGGTATTGGCGCGCGCTGATGACGAGATCTGCCATACTGTCAAAATCCCTGCGAATGGACGCCCTGCTGCCGTGCAATGGCTGTACCCGCTGGCGCTGGGTATGGTGCTTTGGCTGGTTTACCTACCTTTACGGTGATTACGGGTGTGGCAATATTCTGCTTTCATGCCCCACCTATAAAGTCCAACGTTTCCTATCCTGCGCTTATCCCCTCAGTTTATCCAACACTTCTCCAACCTGCTTGATCCGCGCCGCGTTGTCGGGCATGGCGAGGGTAAAGCGCAGTTTGTCCTGGCCGTCCAGTTTGTAGGTGCGTGGTTGGGTCTGGATGAGGTGGATGATGGTGCGCGGATCGACGTTTGGCTCTGCATTAAAGATAATGCGTCCGCCGAGTGGACCTGCTTCAACTTTACGTATCCCCAGCGGGCGGGCCTTGAGCTTGAGCTCGGTTACCTGGAACAGATTCTTGGCCGGCTCCGGCAACAGGCCAAAGCGGTCGATCATTTCCACTTGCAGTTCGCGCAGCTCTTCCTCGTTCGTGGCGCTGGCGATACGCTTATACATGACCAGACGTGCATGTACATCGGGCAGGTAGTCGTCGGGTATCAAGGCCGGAATATGCAGGTCGATCTCCGCGTGAGTGTCAAGCGGCTGCTCCAGGCTGGGCTGTTTGCCGGACTTCAGCGCCTTCACAGCGCGTTCCAGCAGTTCAGTGTAGAGCGTGAAGCCGATCTCCTGCATCTGCCCGCTCTGATCCTCGCCCAGCAGTTCGCCCGCGCCGCGAATCTCCAGATCGTGGGTTGCAAGCGTGAAGCCCGCGCCCAGTTCCTCCAGTGATTCGATCGCCTCCAGACGCTTCACGGCATCGGCGGTGATGAGGCTGCGCGGCGGGATGATGAGATAGGCATAGGCGCGATGATAGGAGCGCCCGACGCGGCCGCGCAGTTGATGGAGCTGTGCCAGGCCGAATTTGTCGGCGCGGTTGATGACGATGGTGTTGGCACTGGGCACGTCGATGCCGGTCTCGATGATGGTGGTGCATACCAGCACGTTGAAGCGCTGATGGTAGAAGTCCAGCATCACGTGTTCCAGTTCGCGCTCGCGCATCTGACCGTGAGCGACGCGCACGCGGGCTTCAGGCACCAGCGCCTCAATCTCAAGCGCCATTTTTTCGATGGTGTCCACTTCATTGTGCAGGAAGTACACCTGACCACCGCGCTTGATCTCGCGCAAACAGGCCTCCTGGATCAGCGCCTTGTTCCATTCCCTGACAAACGTTTTTACGGCAAGGCGGCGTGCCGGGGGGGTAGCGATCACGGATAAATCGCGCATCCCTGACAGCGCCATGTTGAGGGTGCGGGGAATGGGTGTGGCGGTCAGGGTAAGCACATCGACTTCGGCGCGCAGCGCCTTGAAGCGCTCCTTTTGACGCACGCCGAAACGGTGTTCCTCGTCGATGACAACCAGCCCCAGATTCTTGAATTTGATATCGCCTTGCAAAAGCTTGTGGGTACCGATGATGATATCTACCTTGCCATCCGTGATTCCCTCCAGCGCCGTTTCCTGTTCTTTTTTGGAGCGAAAGCGCGATAGCATCTCGATGCGTACCGGCCAGTCGGCGAAACGGTCCTTGAAGTTTTCATAATGCTGCTGGGCAAGCAGGGTGGTGGGCACGAGCACGGCAACCTGCTTGTCGCCATGCACAGCGAGAAACACGGCGCGCATGGCGACCTCGGTTTTTCCGAAGCCGACGTCGCCACATACCAGCCGGTCCATGGGCTTGCCGGATACCATGTCGGCGAGTACATCCTGAATCGCGGTTTGCTGATCCGGCGTCTCCTCAAAGGGGAAGCCCGCTACGAAGGCGGCGTATTGCTCATCGGTGGCGGGGAAGGCATGCCCTTTACGCGCCGCGCGCCGCGCGTAAACATCGAGCAATTCTGCAGCAACATCGCGTACCTGCTCGGCGGCCTTACGCTTCGCGCGCTGCCATTGCTCGTTCCCCAGTTTGTGCAACGGTGCCTGTTCGGGGTTGGCGCCCGAATAGCGACTAATTAGGTGCAGTGAAGATACCGGCACATAGAGCTTGTCGCCACCAGCGTATTCCAGTGTCAAAAATTCTGTTTCGATATCGCCGAGCTTGAGGGTTTGCAGGCCCAGATAGCGCCCCACACCGTGTTCCTCATGCACCACCGGCGCGCCAATATTCAGTTCAACAAGGCTGCGTACCAGCGCATCAGGATCGCGGCCGCGTGTCTTGCGGCGGCGACGCTGCATCACTTGTTCACCGAAGATCTGTGGTTCGGCGATGACGGTGATGCGTGGCTCATCAATCAGCAGGCCGTGTTCCAGCGGCGCAACGGTGATGCCCACAACGCATTCGGTCGCAAGGAAAGCTTGCCAGCTATCACACGCAACAGGTTGAAGATGACCACCTTTGAGCAGTTCAAGCAGTGTTTCGCGGCGGCCAGCGGTCTCGGCGGCGAACAGCACTCTGCCATTGAAACTGGCGACAAACTCCATCAATGCTGCGGCAGGTTGCGGTGCGCGTGGCGTCAAGGTCAATGACGGCGTAGCTTGCGTGGCGTAGTTGCATGCCCCGGCGCGGTTGTCGGTGTCCGCGCGCTGTATTGAGACGCGTGGAAACGCCTGGCTTGCGCCCATGACCTCATTGGCCTGTAAGAACACCTGAGTTGGGGCAAGCAACGGGCGTTCCCTGTCGTAGCGATGTTGCTCATGGCGCTCGCCGATCTCATTCCAAAAATCTGCGGCGGCTTGTTCGACGCCTTCAGTAGAGATCAGTATGCTGCTGCGCGGCAGGTAATCGAACAGGGTATGGGTCTGTTCAAAAAACAGCGGTAAATAATATTCGATACCGGGCGGCGCAAGGCTGTTGCTGACATCGCGGTAGATCACGCTCTTCTGCGGGTCACCCTCGAAACTTGCACGGTAGGTTTGGCGGAAGCGCGTCACTGCGTCCTTGTCGAAAGGGAACTCGCGCGCGGGCATGAAGCGGATGTGTTTGACGCTATCCAGGGATCGCTGGCTTTCCGCATCGAAAGTGCGGATGCTGTCCACTTCGTTATCAAAAAGGTCGATGCGGTAGGGCAGGGGACTGCCCATGGGATAGAGATCGATCAAGCTACCGCGCACTGCGAACTCGCCATGCTCCATGACCTGCGACACGCATTGATAGCCCGCGCCTTCCAGACGTTTGCGAAACTGATCCAGATCGACTTTCGCGCCCACATCCAGCAACAGGCTGCTGCCTTCCAGCCAAGTGCGCGGCGGCAGACGGTGCATCAGCGTCGAAACCGGCACAATCAGGATGCCGCGCTGCAATGATGGCAGTTGATAAAGTGTGGCCAGGCGCTGCGAGATAATGTCTTGATGCGGTGAGAAATTGTCGTAGGGTAGCGTCTCCCAGTCCGGGAATGTCAGCACCGGCAGCGTATCATGGTCAGCGATATAGAATCGCAGCTCATATTCTAAAAGACTGGCGGCTTGGACATCGGCAGTGATCACCACCATGGGCCCTGGATGCCGCTGCGCCGCTGCGCTGATGACCAGGCCGAATGCGCTGCCCTGCAGCCCGCCCCAAAATACCCTGTCACCCGGCCTTTCAGGCAGAACGGGCTGAAAGGGGCTGAGCTTGATGCTGCCTGTTGTTACTGGATTGGATGCTGGGGCCGATGTCGTCATTTAAATAAGGCTGTCTTCTGAAGGTCTGGATGTAATTGGGCATTTTCCCATAGTTGCTGATGTTACGCACCTTTCGACGTTGATCTGCGAGTGGTAGGACGGAATACCCGGCGGGATTAAGCACCCCATGACAATCCAGCCAGATTGCGGAGCCAGAAGCTACGCTAATGATCAAGTTTTTCGACTTTTTGCCGACAACAATTAGGTAATTAAACCCCGCCTGGCGAGCGTATTACCCACAAAATAATGATAGTGAATGGGTTATGTCAGCTCTCCCAGGCTATTGCTTTTAGAAGAAACCATCGGAAAAAAATGGAAAGAACTCTGTTATTGGTAGACGACGAAGAAAACATCCTTTCTTCGTTAGCACGCCTTTTTCGTCGTGATGGTTACTGTATTTTAAGGGCAAACAGCGGCGCGAATGGACTGGAGATTTTGGCCAACAACACTGTGAATGTAATCATCTCGGACCAGCGTATGCCGGAGATGACGGGCACGCAATTTCTCAGCAGGGTTAAAGATCTCTACCCAGATACCATACGTATGGTGCTCAGCGGGTATACCGAACTCGAATCCATCACCGATGCCATCAACCAGGGCGCCATCTATAAGTTTCTGACAAAGCCATGGGATGACGATTTGTTGCGCGCCAATGTCCAGGAAGCGTTTCGGGATTTTGAGTTGCGGATGGAGAATGGGCGTGCATCAGATAATTTGAGCGCCGCAAATAATGAGTTGATGAATCTTAATCATGATTTGGAAAAGCGTTACGATGAAAAGAGTCGCGAGGTACAGCTTAATTTACGTGCATTACAGGTTTCCCAGAAAGTGCTGGAAGAGTTGCCTGTGGTTGTGCTTGGGATTGGGGGGGATAAAGTAATAGCAGTGGCTAATCATGCTGCTCACGAAATGTTTAGCAATGGCGTCGGACTGGTAGGGCAACTTGCGGATGATGTTTTACCCGCATCCATACATGGAATATATCGGTATGCGTCTGAACAAAAGACCTCTGTAAGTTGTACTGCGGAGCTTGAAGAAAAGCATTACGTTGAGATGCATTGCAGTCCTTTTTTGCATACCTGCCAGGAGGGTGGTGTGATTTTAGTGATAATGCCACGAAAACATGAGAAAAATCATGATTAGTAACGAACAAATAGATCAGGTCATCCAGAAATTACCTTCTCTTTCCACGGTGGCCATGGAAGTTCTGAGAATGATAGACAGCGAGGGATGCGATCTTGTTACGCTGGAAAAGAAAATTAGCCAGGATCAAAGCCTGTCCGCTCGAATACTGAGGATTGCCAATTCACCTTTTTACGGATTTTCAGGGGAAATAACTTCCATTAAAGAGGCTTGTGTCGTTTTGGGGATGTACACAATCCGGAATGTTGCCATTACAGCGGCTGTATATATGTTTTTTTCTCCTGGAACGCAGAAAGAAACCATTGATTACACGGCTCTTTGGAAGCATGCATTATATGTCGGAACGGCAGCCAAGGTCTTGGCAAGACATCATGGCTATGAGCAGAATCTGGCTTTCACTGCCGGGCTATTACATGACATTGGCAAGCTTGTTCTGGAGGTCAGTTTCCCCACAGAATTTTCCAAGGTGAGACAGCATTGCAATATTGAGTGTTGTTCACTTTCGGAAGCCGAAGTCACAGTATTTGGGGTGGATCACACCATGGTTGGTGCCAAATTGGCAGCGCACTGGAATTTTCCATCACCGATACGGGCGGCTATTGAGAGGCATCATACGCCAGATTTGAGGGAGCATTCTCCGGTTGTCGATCTGGTACATATCGCTGATATCCTGTCCACAATAGCGGAGGGAAAGGGCGATAATGAATTTCTTCTGTCATCTGTGTCGCCTGGTGCGACGCAAAGAATTGGATTTGATTTAAGCAAGTGTGAAGCAATTTTGGCAGAGATAGAACATCTCAATGCATCCATTGTCTTTGATTGAATATCGAGGCAATTAAAAATGTACACATCCGAAAGTAGAAAAGTCATTAACTCCAATGAATTACGTATAGAAGAAATAATGTCCGTCATCAACCACATGATGGAAGAGGAGGATTGGACTGTAAGTGTTCCTGATCATGGTAACGATAGGTTAGCGGATCTTGCCAAAAGCATTAACAGAATGATCACGGGCGCACGCACAAAAATTCATGGTCTTGAAAATAATATAACCAGCCTGTCAAGCATGAATATACGCATGTCGCTCATTAATTCGGCAGTGGCGGGCATCAGGGAAGCTGACGATAAAATGCGCCGTGGCGGCGATATAAATGCACTTTATATGGATATTATTAAGAATTTTATGGAAGTAACCGGAGTGGATTACGGAGCTATTTCTATTTTAGACAAGGAAGGCCGGGTAAAGGATTTTATAACGCAAGGAATATCTGATAAGGAAAAAAACAGTATGGGAGAGATGCCATCCGGAAAGGGCTTGCTTGGTGCTTTTTATCATGAGGGTAAAGCCGTTCGAGTTGACAACATTTCCAGCGATCCGCGCTCATGCGGATTCCCATCGGGTCATCCGATCATGAAAAGTCTGCTTGGCTTCCCTCTCAATGTTAGTGGAGTTACGAAAGGTGTAATTTATCTGGCCAATGATGCTCAGGGAAGATCATTTTCTGAAGATGATGAAATTATCATGAATATGCTTGCTTCAGAGGTGATTGACATATTGGAAAGAAATGAACTATTGGATGCTCTTAGAGATAGCAATCATGCCTTGACGAAAGATATCGTAGATCGAGATCGGAAGAGCACACG
>CAMTYI010000158.1:0-3008 GCA_947085925.1 uncultured Gammaproteobacteria bacterium | reverse complement strand
GGTATCGTTGCTCGCTGGTGAGCTGCGTGTAGTTCCTCATTGGTGCTCCTTTTACTTGGTCGTTTAAGTGGCTCCGATGTTAACGCAGCTCGCCACCTAAATTCTCTTACAAAAGTTGCACTTCAGAGTTGAATCCGCCCTTTAATTAAAGTAAGGTCATTATGCGCTTGTATTGATTGTCTCTGCCATACTTTAAGAAAGCCTGATCTTATTTGCACGGCGAGCAGCAGGTGCGGATTATTCGCTCATTGAATTTCTGATAGTGCGCCGGGCCATAATGCACTCAATACACCGCCACTAACCCGGCGACGAACAGGGTGCAGGAAATCTTGAGCCAGAGCGGGATCGCTCCATGCTTTGTACCTGCCTGCCGCCTCACAGGGCTTGCCGCCGCCGCAAGTGCAGCACTACCCCATACACCGCCAGAGCGGCGATCACGTGCTTGATCGTGTGTCCACTTACCAGTCCGCCAGTCAGCGCGAAAATTGGGCGATCACCGAGATCGCCCAGCAAGGCCAGCAGATACAGCCCGATGACCGCCAGGATGTCACGGTCGCCGCTGTAGCGCGGCGGATAGAGCCGAAGCAGCAACGGGATCAGCAGCATGGGATAAAGCTGCATCAGTCCGTAGGGACGCAGGTCGCCCATCCCGCGCGTCTCGCTCCAGCCCCAATAGAGGACGCTGCCAAGACCCGCAACGAGCAACAGCGGCAGCAGGCGCAACCCGGCCCGGGGGCCGACGCGCTCGGATAGGATGGCGGCGAACCAGGCCATGAACGCCAGCATTATCGCCAAACGGTCCCACAGCAGCCGTTCGTTGCCGGGGGCGAGGTGGTAATAGCCCGATCCGAATCCAATCAGAGCGGTGGCGAAAAAGAACAACCAGTAAGGCCGTGCCGCGCGCGGGTCGATGAAAGCGCGTCGGCCCGATTCGCTGCGCAGGAAGAAAAGACCCGCCGCGCCCGCCAGCACGAACAGGGCGTTGGAGGCGGTGTCGAGGCAATTGGACAGGCCCAGGCAGGCGCGCCGATCGGCAAGCTCATGGTAGCTGAGCGGCTGCGGGATGGGCGGCAGCATCATGGCGAACCCCGCCAGCACGACAACCAGCAGCCACAGACCGAACGCACGGGCAGCGGGACTCATGCCCTCGCCGCGCGCTCGGCCAGCAGCAGGTCGATCACGCGCCACAGCCGCCACAGGTCGGGCAGATCCTCGCGCCAGAAGCGCCACGAAAAAAGATCGGCGCCCTTCAGTTCCACGTGCCCGAGGACACGCTGGATAATAAACACGTGGGCCTGTCCCTCCGGCATGGCGGCGGCGAGCGCCAGGCTCTCCGGGTAGGGAATGAGATTATCGTTCCTGCCATGCACCAGGATCAGCCGCATTTTCAGCGGCGCGAGGTCGTGCTGTGCGAGGTCGAGCTGGTCGAGATCTGCGCGCATGGCTTTTGGCAGCCGCGCGTACAGTTCGTCAAAACGTGCGGGATCGGTATTCACGGCCAGCGCATAGACGGCTTTTCCTTCGCTGCCCAGTTCTGCGGCGAGCGGCGCCAGATCGGCGCGCGGGTCGCGCATGCGCCGCGCCACCATGCGGTCGAACACCGCGCGATCCGCTCCGTCCGCGAGGTAATCCAGGCTGGAATAGACCAGCACCATCTTGCCGGTATCGTCCGGAGTGATGCGTTGCCATGTGCCGTCATGTTCGAACCAGCCGGTGGTGAAGAAACGCATGGCGCGCGGCAAATCGTGATACGCGCCCACCCCGACGACGAAGCGCACCTGGTCGCGGATGTCGTCTTGCAACGCGGCGAGGATCGCCGGGCCGACCGAGTAGCTGAAGGCGAACATGCCGGCGCGGCCATCCGGCGCAAGCTCAGGGCGGCCGACAAGGTAGGCAAAGGCATCGGCGATTTCCCGCGCGTCCGAGGGACGGATGCGCAGTTCCCGAAAACCGGGCAGCTCGGGCGTCAGCACCGCGAAGCCAGCGCGCGCCAGGGTGGTGGCGAAAGCCACCAGGCGCGGGTCGTCCTTGCCCTGCGGCACCGCCCCGGGGATAGTAACAATGGCGGCGCGTGGGCAGCGCGTGGACGAGTCCCCTGATGGCGGCGAGGAACGGGCGCCGCAGCCCTCCAGCCTGCCCGGCAGATACAGGTCGGCCTGGTGCGTGCGCCCAGATACCGTATAGGACAGGGTTTGCCGCTGTGGCATGGGTGTCGTCTGCTTGAGCCGGGAAGCGGCCTCGCCGACAGCGAAGTCCTGCAACACCAGTATTGCCTCGTAGTGCCGCACCAGCGCGTACCCCGCCAGCACAAGCAGGAGCGGAATCAGGAAGGCCAGTGCCATCAAGCCACGGCACATACAAAAGGAGCGTGTTACCGTCATCGTGTCCTGGTTCTGCGCAGGCGTCGCAAGTCTCAGGTGACCGTCGTTGCGCGCGTTACCCCTTCAGTTCGCGGCCAGATTCATCTTGCAATGGGCCATCACCACCGGATCCTTCTTCACCACAAAGGTCTTGACCACTTCGCCGTTTTTTTGTCCGGCATGCCCATTTCCTTGCGCCGGGGTCAGGCCTTCGCTGTTGTCCTACGAATTCACACTACGCTTCGCGCTGGTGGGGTGTCAAGGTTGACTTATGGTGCGCCCGCCTCTCTGCACAAAACGCCGTTACTATCGGCCGGTAATCGCTGGATCTTCACGCTTGATTCAAATGCCACGCCCATAGAGCGATAGAATATTATCGTCGAATCCCATCCAGCGGGTCTGGTGTTTGGGGATGAGCTGTGGATCGAATCTGCTTTGGCGCCAGCCATGGAAACGACGCGTAAGCGAGCGATGGCTGGCAACCTCCGGATAGCTTAGGGAGTCCTGTTTTACTTACCCTAAAGGGCAGAAGTGTCGGAGTCTGCGCGGTAGCGCAGGCGTAGAGAAATTCCCGTGGAGATAATATGCCCTTCACGGGCATGCACTGCATTTCTTGATCTCTTTGTGACACAGTAGAATTATGAAGTG
>CAMTYI010000157.1:0-9794 GCA_947085925.1 uncultured Gammaproteobacteria bacterium | reverse complement strand
GATCCGCCTCGGCCACGGCGGGATCAACATAACCGCGGATCACCTCGGTAAGGCGAATTTCACCAACCTGTACCCTGTCATGCTGCCGTATCAGCTCGGCAATCGTCTCGGGATACGTGGCAAGGGAGGACAACACCTGAGCAAGACCATCTTCGATACGCTTGGCAATCTGAATTTCGCCCTCACGGGTGAGCAGCTCGACCGTCCCCATCTCGCGCATATACATACGCACTGGGTCAGTGGTGCGACCAAATTCACCGTCGACACTCGCCAGCGCCGCTGCGGCTTCTTCTGCCGCATCGTCATCTGCGGCGACGGCGGTATCGGCCAGCAACAAGGCATCGGCATCCGGCGCAACTTCATGCACCGGGATACCCATGTCATTGATCATACCGATAATGTCTTCGATCTGTTCAGGATCGACGATCTCATCCGGCAGATGATCGTTGACCTCGCGGTAGGTAAGAAACCCTTGTTCCTTTCCTTTTGCGATCAATAGCTTCAACTGCGACTGTTGCTGTTCCTGATTCATACTTACCTGGTCTTTACGTTTTAAGGTTGATCGAACTCAGCAAAAATAACTTTCTATCTTACACTAAGCCACATGTCATGCAAACGAAACCTGCAAAATTAGAGCGTGATGTTCTGCAACCCTGGGCAAAGCCCCCACCAACACAAAAACACGCCGTCGCCATGGGGAAGATCATTTCGCCTTTTCATTGATCGGCTCACCCTGCCCCCTCGAAAGCAGTCGCCCCAATTCACTTTTCTCCTCAGTGCTCAGGCCCTCCAGCTTGTCCTTGCGCAAAAGGCTCTCAACAAACTGTTCAGTACGCTGTTCACGCAGGCACCGCAACGCGCCGCTAAATTCCGCCTCCACGCCTTCGGACACGGAAGGCGTCCACTGCGCCAACGTAGCCAGATAATGGCCTTCCTTGGTATCACGCCAGCGCTCCAACAAGGCGCCAACCTTTAAATGAGGCTGCGCCCGCAATAATTCAAGCAATTCCGCCAACAAGCGCACGCCGGGAACGTCGAGTTCCAGCAACCATCTTGCATCATCCGCCTGAAGTGCCAGGTCCGGCTTATACAGCAGCCTCTCAATCGCCGTGCGTACCGGCGAGCGGCTACCAACCTGCCTGGCCGGCATGGCTGCGGGCCGTCGCGGCGCCCTGGACTCGGCCTTGCCGCCGCCCACTATGCCCGTGAGCGCCACGGCATCCATGCGCGCAACTTCAGCCAGCCGCACCATCATCATGTGCTTGAACGCACCCTCCGGCACATTGGACAACTGGGGGCGGACAAGTTCCACCAGCCGGGCGCGCCCATCCATGCTTGATATATCGGCCTGCTTGGTCAATGTGGTATAAAAAAACACCGAAAGTGGAACAGAGTTCTCAATACGCGCCTCAAAGCCTCCCTGGCCCTCCTTGCGTATCAGCGTATCGGGATCATCCCCTTCGGGCAGAAACATGAAGCGCGCGGTTCGCCCATCGGACATCATCGGCAGGGCGTTTTGCACCGCCCGCCACGCCGCGTCGCGCCCGGCGCGGTCGCCGTCAAAACAGAACACCACCTCGGGGACGACACGAAAGATGCGCTCAAGATGATCACGGGTAATGGCTGTACCCAGGGTTGCCACCGCATTGCGAATGCCGAACTGCGCCAGGGCCACGACATCCATGTAACCCTCTACCACCAACAACCGGTCAAGCTGGCGCGACGCCTTGCGCGCCTCATACAAACCGTAAAGTTCACGCCCCTTATGGAATACCGGCGTCTCGGGCGAATTGAGATACTTCGGTGTATCTTCCCCTAGCACTCGCCCGCCAAAACCAATGACACGGCCACGCGCATCGCGGATAGGGAACATGATGCGGTCGCGGAAACGGTCGTAATAGCCGCCGCCTTCTTTCTCGATCAGCAGGCCCGCCTCCGCCAGCCGCGCCTGGGATGCGGGAACTCCACCCTGCGCACGCAGCAGATTATCCCAACCCGGCGGGGCAAAGCCAATATCGAATTCGGCGGCGATTTCGCTACTCAGCCCCCGCCCCTTCAAATAATCAGTAGCGCGCCGCGCCTGGGAATGTTCGCGCAACTGCCCCCGGTAAAAAACGGAGGCCTGGACAAGCAGCTCATACAAATCCTTGCCCTTGTCCACCGCAACAGAATCCGACGCTGTTTGCGGCACCTGCATCCCGGCGCGCGCCGCAAGATCATGGACGGCCTCAACAAAGCCCATGCGTTCGTATTCCATCAAAAAACCGATGGCGGTGCCATGTGCACCGCAGCCGAAGCAATGATAGAACTGTTTTTCGGAACTGACAGTAAAGGAAGGTGATTTTTCGTCGTGAAACGGGCAGCGTGCTGTGTAATTGCTGCCCGCTTTGCGCAAAGGAACCCGCGCGTCAATCACCTCGACGATATCGACGCGCGCCATCAAGTCATCAATAAACTGCTGGGGAATTCTGCCTGCCATGCGCTATTGTAAGCCTCCAGCGCTTCGCCGTCAGCCTGAGAAGACGGGCGGCAGTCAGAAATTAAGAAGTGTCACGAAAAAAAGAAAAGGGCGGGGCAAAAATACCAATCAGTACAACCTCACTGGTGAGATTGTACTGAAAGCTTATCAAGGGGACGGAAACAACGCAGCCAACGCGGCTTTGATCTTGGCGCCCACCACGCCCATATCAGCACGACCCTGAACACGCGGCTTGAGCGCCGCCATGATCTTGCCCATGTCCTTGGCCGAGGCGGCACCGCTGGCGGTTATCGCCTCGCCAATCAGGGTGTCGATCTCCGTCTCACTGAGCTGAGCGGGAAGGTATTCCTGGATCAGACCTATTTCAAAAGCCTCTTGCGCGGCAAGCTCGGCGCGCCCCGCCGCCTCATACTGGCTGAAAGAATCACGCCGTTGCTTGATCATCTTGTCAAGTATGGCAAGGACTTGTGCATCATCTAGGGAGATGCGCTCGTCGACTTCGCGCTGCTTGAGCGCCGCCAGGATCAGGCGAATCACGCCCAACCGCTCCTTCTCCCTGGCGCGCATCGCAGACTTCATGTCTTCTTCGATGCGCTGCTTCAGGCTCTGCTCACTGCTCGCCATAATACCCCCACGCAGGAGCGGGCATGAAATCCGCCCCTGTAGCCTGCCAGGAAAAAACCTTAGTACATGCGAACCCGTTTGGTAATATCGCGAGAGGACTTCTTGAGCTGCCGCTTCACCGCTGCCGCCGCCTTGCGCTTGCGCACCGAGGTTGGCTTCTCATAGAACTCACGAGCACGAACGTCAGCCAGTGTGCCGGCCTTTTCACAGGTTCTCTTGAAACGACGCAAAGCGACTTCAAACGGCTCGTTCTCTCTAACGCGAACTAATGGCATCTACAAACCTCAACAAATGAAAAATGGATAAAAATCAGCATAAAGCTGGAAAAAACCGCGCTCGGCCACCTGTTTGTGACCGATTAAACCGCCAATTCTAATCCCAAAACATCAGGGATGCAAAGATTTATGAACAAACCGGGCAATCCGGGTCTCGGGATAACCGGATCGTTCGCCAACGCATGGTCAGCGCATCAAGCAGCATCAAGCGCCCGGCCAGGGTATCGCCAACCTCAAGCAGTAGCTTGAGGGTTTCCGCAGCCTGAATGCTGGCAATGATGCCGACGGCGGGGGCAAACACGCCGCTTTGGCCGCACGTCTCGGTGGCTTCCCCGTCCTCTTTGTACAAACAACGGTAGCAGGGGCTGTCAGGTTGATCCGCGCGAAACACCGTTACCTGCCCTTCCATGCGGATCGCGGAGCCGGACACGAGAGGCGTCTTTTCCGTCACGCAGGCTTCGTTGAGGGCAAAGCGTGTGGCGAAGTTATCGCTGGCATCCACCACCACATCGGCAAGCCGCACCTGTTCGCGCAACGCTTCCCCTGTCAGGCGCGCATTGATAGCGCTGACTTCAATGCCCGGATTAAGCGCCAGCATGGCGTCTCTGGCGGAACCAACCTTGTCGCGCCCCACGTCGACGGCGCGGTGAATAATCTGGCGCTGGAGATTGGTAAGATCAACCTGATCATCGTCGCTGATCACCACATGCCCGACGCCGCTGCTCGCCAGATACATCACCACCGGCGAACCCAAGCCACCCACGCCGATCACCAGCACCCGCGCGCGCAGCAATTTTTCCTGCCCCGCAAAGTCGATCTGGGACAGCAGAATATGACGGCTATAGCGCGTTAACTGTTCATCATTCACAACAGAGCACGCTTAACCGCGCGTATAGACATAAAAAGCATCCACCGGGACGCGCGCGTTATCGGCCCATCCGCCTATCAGATAAACCGATTTACCCACCACCGCAACCCCCATTGCCGCAAGTGTGCCCGGCATGGGGCCGACCTGGCTCCACGCACCCGTTTCAGCGTCATAATAAGCGGCACGGTCATGGATACCATCGCCGCTGTACCCGCCAAAGATGAAGATTTCCCCATCCAGGATACAGGCGCCCAGCCCCGCAGCAGTCCATGGCAAGACCAGCGTCTCATCTCTTGTCCATGCACCCTGCGCCGGGTCATAAGATTCCACGAAGTCAAAGTTATTAAAGCCCTTGCTGCTGAAGGCCACTCCACCCATCGTCAATATCTTCCCTTCGGAGACGACAGCAGTTAGTGCGAACCTTGGTGTAGGCAAGGGGGCAATTTTCTCCCAAACCCCTTTCGCAATGTCCAGACGCTCACAGAAATCAAAGCCCGGGTCGGTTTGCGGCCCGCCCTCCGTCGCACCCGGATGGTGCCCGCCCATCACATAGATCCCGCCATCGAGATGCGCCACTGCCGGGTAATCATGCGGCATTAACAGATCAGGACCGCGCTCCCACACATCCCGCTCAGGGTAATAAATTTCGACATCCGTCAAAAACCGGAATGTCCCATTCGGCTGCTTGAACCCCCCACCCATCACATAGATACGATCACCAACGGTGACCGCCACCGTCCCCGACCTCAAGGTAGGCATATCCGCGCGCTTTTCCCAGGCCCCTGCGGCAGGATCATACATCCGAGTCAAATTCATGCTGGCGAAATTCACGCCGCCGCCACCAAACGTGTAGATTTTATTGTTATGAACGGCCACCGACGGGTGAGATCGCGCAACATCCAGAGGCCCCTTACCAACCCACCCGCCCGAATGAACAGCATTTTTCATACCACAGACCTCTTTCAAATAACTAATATGTTATATTATAATCGTTTTTTAGGTGAAGCACCCAGCGCCACCCGCGCCACCCTAATCCGCCAACAACAAAAAACCAAAAATTAAACCATCAGTGATCTATAAAGTGAGATAAATTTATGGTACAAAAAACAGGCTGGGGTAAGGCATAGGTAACTTGATAGGCACGAAACGCTCATCAGCAACCTTTTGAATATATAAAAACAACTAAAACATAGCACAAGAATAGCCGATATATAAGTTAGATACGAACGTAATACGACTTTGCAAGAAAGAAATGACATTGAACTTGCCCGCAGAATCTTTTAATCACCAAACATTCGGGGCAGCCATATTGGCTATTGCAGGGTTTTCGTGTAATGTTATTAAAATCTGACTATATCACTAGGTTATTCGCATGCTAGCGAAACCCGCTCACCTAACCCTGAGGAGACAAAGCCGTGCTCCATAACAACTCCATCTCTGCCAATGACAGTTTGAGCGTGACTCCACAGGCGCCTGTCAGCGTCCGGACGACCTCGCTTCCACCCCTGCAAGACGCCTTTGGACGTACATTCGATTATGTGCGCATTGCCGTCACTGATCGATGTAACTTGCGCTGTACGTACTGCATGCCGGAAGAAGGTGTCGAATTCAAGCATAAGGATTCGGTGCTGAATGCTGAAGAAACCATGCGCATTATTTCGGTACTTGCCAGGATCGGCATCAAAAAGGTGCGCTTTACAGGGGGCGAACCGACCATCCGCAAGGATATCGTCGATCTCGTCGCGGGCGCGGCATCAACTCCAGGCATTAAAGGGGTGCATCTCACCACTAACGGCCTGCTGCTGCACCGCTACGCCAAAGATCTGTTGAATGCCGGACTCACCGGGATAAACCTCAGCCTGGACAGCATGGACGCCGACCGTTTCATGCGCATCACACGCCGCACTGGTGTCAATACGGTGCTCGACAATATCCAATTGGCTCTGGACATGGGATTCCCCCGCGTCAAGGTCAATGTAGTATTGATGCGCGGCTTCAACGAAGACGAACTGGAAAAGTTTACCTCCTACACCAAAGACCATGCCGTCACGGTGCGCTTTATTGAATTCATGCCGTTCGATGCAGAGCAAATCTGGGGCAGCGGCGACCATTTCGCCAGCGCAGAGAGCATTGTTGCACGCATTCACTCACTTTACCCCGATGTCGGCCCTGCTCCGGGCACGCGCACCGAACATCACATCTTCAAAGTCCCCGGCTGGGCAGGCAAAATCGCGGTTATTCCCGCCTTCACCCGCAGTCTGTGCGGTAATTGCTCGCGTATCCGCGTCACTGCCGACGGCAGCATACGCAACTGCCTGTACTCCGATGACGAGTACAACCTCAGAGAAGTCATGCGTGAGGGCGGCACGGATGATGACATGATCGCACTGTTCCGCCAGGCTTTCGCCGACAAGGCCATCGACGGCTATGAGTCGAAAAAGCGGTCCGATGCCAAGGTCAGCCTTTCCCCGCACCGTGGAAGCATGACCCAGATCGGCGGCTAAAGCAGGCCATACCACACGCAGCGCCTTGCTTTATTCACACGGCAAGGCGCACGCCGCAATGAATATTCCGATTAAATATCAAGCAAGTGAGCGACACAATGGCAAATGAATTTACCCATTTCAACGCCAAGGGCGAGGCCCATATGGTGGATGTTGGCGACAAGGCCGTCACCCAGCGCGAGGCCGTCACTGAAGGCCGCATTTATATGAATCCAAAGACCTTGGAAATGATCATGCAGGGCACCCACAAAAAAGGGGATGTATTAGGTATCGCGCGCGTTGCCGGCATCATGGGCGCAAAGAAAACCCCTGATCTGATTCCATTATGCCATCCCATTAACTTGACTGCGGTTGAGTTGGATCTGACTCCGGAGCCGGATAAAAATGCGGTGTATTGCCGCGCCGCCGTTCGTTGCGGTGGCCAGACCGGCGTGGAAATGGAGGCGCTTGCCGCCGTGCAAATCGCCTTGCTGACCATTTACGACATGTGCAAGGCGGTGGACCGCGGCATGGTGATGCAGGACATTGGCTTGCTGGAAAAATCCGGTGGCAAATCGGGTACCTGGACCAGGGCCGAACAAGGCTAACGCATTCGAGGACTGAACATGAACATCAAAATACGCTATTTTGCCAGTATGCGTGATCGTATGGGCCGCGCCGAGGAAACCGTCTCGGTTGATGGCGATGCTGTCACCGTTGCAGATCTTTGGAAAAAAGCCTCCTCCGGCCAGGACCTGCCCGGCAGCACATTGATTGCCGTCAATATGGAATATACCAACGGTGCGGCAATCGTTAAAAACGGTGACGAAGTCGCCTTCTTTCCGCCTGTCACGGGAGGCTGATCATGAACGCAAAAACCGGCATTACAGTCCTGGTTCAAGAAGAGTCCTTTGATCCTTGCCAGCTCACTGCAGCACATCAAGCCACGCTTGATGCAAGCAAATGCGGAGGCATCGTAACCTTCGTCGGCACCATGCGTGACTACAATGACGGCCACAGCGTGTCATCGATGTACCTGGATCACTATCCGGGCATGACCGAACGGCATATTGAAAAAGTGTGTCAGGAAGCCGCTGAAAAGTGGGAAGTGATTGACATTCTGGTGGCGCACCGCTACGGGGAGATCAAACCTTCCGACGCTATCGTGCTGGTCGCCGTATGGTCAGCACACCGCGCCAACGCTTTCGACGCCTGCCGCTTCGTGATCAACTACCTGAAAGAACGCGCGCCGTTCTGGAAGCGCGAATCAACCCCTGCGGGCGAGCGCTGGGTGGAGCACAACACCAAGGATCCCGCCGCCGAGGCATCGGCTGCGAGCGCAGCCAGTATCCGCCGCACGGGCTAATCCCCCCTGTCTTCTTTTCCAGAAGTGCATTACACCCGCTGAAGTTGTAATACCCTGAAAAATCCGTCCCGGCAGCATCACGCGCGCCGGGACGGAATACGTCTCAGCCCTGCCCTTCTATCAACTCCTCCAGACAGAAACCAGCGCTATCCGAACTGACGTGGCCTACCGATTGGCTATCGATGATCGCGCGATCCACCGCGACGACACGGATCACGTAACCACAGGGCTTCATGCCCCCCGTGTCGACAAGCGCCCCGGTATCGAGCGTCCAGGCGTCGCCAGGCGCGAGAGCGGTTTGTACAAGCCCCGAACTCGGGCTCGGTATCGCCTCACCGGGATCATTGATTACGGGTTCGACTCCCAGACTGTAACTACCGAGATAATCATCGCGTGCGATGAAATTGCCGGAGAGCACTGTGCCTACCTGAAATTTTCCGCAATTTCCGGCGCCGATGGTGATATCGATCGACGCTTCCGGCCAGGTATTATCGAGCTGGATCACGTGGGTATCCGTGCCTTGCAGGGTACCGCCACCATCATAGGTAGACAGCCTGACATACCACTTGGCATCGCCTGTCGTGCCCCACTGGGCGAGCAGATTAGTTACGTTTTTGTTGGAAGGCAAATAATCGAAGCGCTTGGTTACCGGGTTGGCCTTGTGCTTTGGGAAGCCCGGGGTCGGGTAGCTGTCTCCGTTCTGGTCCACCACGTCCAGCTCCGTCAATACTGGCGTCCACAGCGAACCATTCTCGCTGACTTCGACAGCATAACTGTATCCCACGATAGGAAATCCCTGTACTGTCACAATACCCGCGAAAGGGCACGGCCTGCCGAGCGTGTCGGGTTGATTACCATTGAGGAATGACGCACTGGGTGTAGTCAACCCTGTCACATCGTGGATTTCTCCAGTCGGAATACCTCCGAGAATGGCGATCTTGCCCGCCGGCGCCAGAGAAGACGGTGCGATATTAATCAGTGTCTCCTCACGATTTCCCCACGTCGGCACCTGACTGGGATTGGCGCAGGGTACAGCAGCATTCCACGATAGAATGGCGCGGATGCGCACGACGCGTGGACCTTTTTTGCAGTTTTGGCGATACTGATTGAGATCGACCGGCAGGCGTACTGCGTAGTACACGCCTTCCGGCGGGATGTTGGCAAGGTCATAAACACGCACGCTCGCTGTACCCAGGCAGGTTTCCAGACTGCCATTGCCATCGAAGTCCGCCCAGAAGGTCACGTACTCGCGGCTGCCGTCGGTGCATGGCCCTCCCGAAAAACCCGAGGACTTCTTGATCTGGATCACGCCCACCAGGGTGTCGGGAAAATTGGGGTCCAACCCGATGCATTTGAGTTCTTCGAAGCTGGTGTCGCCATCCGTCTTGGGAAACAAGAGATCATTAATATCTGGGTTGATCTGGATGCCCGGCAGGAGTTTCGTGAACGCCTCGGCGCTTAGCATGGTCTGCCCGCTGGCGAATGCCGAAAGTTCCTTGAAGGCGAAACGGTGTACCGGCACGCCTTTGCCCTTGTACAGCGTTGACAGCTCCGCCGCGCCAAGGCTCTTCATCTTGGTGGGGATGGGCTTTTCGAGATCGAGTATCTCCTCGATATTGGGTGGTAGTTTGACCTTCGCCGCCACGAAATCCTTGGCACCAAGGAACCAGCGGCGCGGCTCGACCTGGATCGTCTCCTG
>CAMTYI010000156.1:0-3769 GCA_947085925.1 uncultured Gammaproteobacteria bacterium | reverse complement strand
GGCAGACGAAGCCATCTCTCCATCTGGTACGCTCAAGATACTCTGCGCACGCAGCTTCGTCTGGAAACAGGCGCTGAAACTCCGGAAGCGAGTGAGGGAACGGAAGGTCTTCTCGCTCAAGTACGTCGATAACCATGATTGTGCTCCACGTTGGCGCAGATACTCAACATACTACCCCTAGTGGGTGGGTGTGATAACCCGATAAGCACGATCCTTGAGTATGCGCTCGCCGAAAAAGCGGCAATAGGACATAAATTGGAGCAAGTCCAGCAGCGTTTTGATGTTGGGATTGTTGCCATTACCGATGTGCATGAAGCCCAGGCCCGTTACGATCTGGCAACAAGCCAGGAAGTCGATGCGCAAAACAGTCTAGCCAGCAACCGCGAGGCGTTGCGCGAAGTCACCGGCATGCTCCCCGAATCATTGAGTATGCTTGCCGAGCAAATTCCGCTCGTCTCGCCGGACCCGCAGGATGTCGAAAAGTGGGTTGAAACAGCGCTCAAGCAGAACTTTCAGCTTATTTCTGCCCAGGCCGCTACCGAGGTCGCCAGCCAAACCATCGACTTGCAACGTGCTGCGCATTATCCGACGCTGGATGGCGTGGCAAGCCATGGCTATACGGAATTCTCCGGAGGCTCCTTCGGCGCCAGAGAAACGCTGGACAGCGCCATCGGCTTGCAACTGAGTGTGCCACTTTATCAAGGTGGCGCGGTCAACTCACGCATCCGCGAGGCACAGTATCGACTCAATCAGGCCAAGGAAATCCAGGAACAGCAAACGCGTGCTGTCTCTCGTCAGGCCCGCGACAGCTATTTGAATGTCACTGCCAGCATCAGACGCGTCGGGGCGCTGAGGCAGGCGGTGGTATCCAACCAGGGCGCGCTGGACGCCACCGAGGCCGGGATGCAGGTTGGCACGCGTACTACCATTGATGTATTGAATGCGCAACGTGATTTATACCGCGCCAAACGTGATTTGTCGCGTGCGTGCTATGACTATCTGGTTAGCACTCTACGCCTGAAGCAGGCCGCAGGGATGATCTCACTGGTCGATCTTGAGCAGGTCAATGGCTGGTTAAGATAATCTTCTAAAATCGAACGTCGATCATCCGATGACGGCGGTTTTCAGAACAAAGAAACGCTAACCTAGGTCATGTGCGCTACGTGAGGGAATGGCCCTATTCGACCTTTCATCGGTATGTTCGGCATGGGATGTATCCGACCGATTGGGCGGGGGACGGATTCGACATGGCACATGATTTTGGAGAGAGATTTTAATGATGGGTTACGCTACGCTTCACCCATCCTACCGCGCTTTTTGAAGAAAATGAAGTACATCATATTCAAAAAGCTCTACAGCAAATTGATCATGAAACAATGGCGCTATCATCCAGGCTTGCCTGACAACTCGTTCAACACGCAATCAATGCAATGATTGTAGACGTGGCGCGCGGGGCACGACCAACGCCGTGACTGAAGGCGCCACCTAGGCAATCTCTCCTCGCGCAAGGACAACGCCCGGAGCCTCACCGAAACCTTCGGCTACGACGAGCTCAACCGCCTCACCAGCGTCACCGGCCCCGCGCCCAAGACCTACGCCTATGCGGCGGACGGCAACATCACCGCCAAATCCGACATGGGCGATCAATACCTCTACGGCGAAACCGCCCCTGCCGGGCCGCACGCCGTCACCAGCATCAAAAAAGCCGGTGCGCTGATCGGCAGCTACAGCTACGATGCCAACGGTAACCTGCGCACGGGTGGCGGCCGCAGCCTCAGCTACACCTCCTTCAACCTCCCCAGCGCCATCACCCAGGGCACAGCGACGTCCACCTTCACCTACGACGCCGACCACGCCCGCGCCACCCAGGTGGCAGGCGGCGAAACTACCGTCTACCTCAACCCGCGCTGGGACGACGGCATCCACTACGAGAAGACCACCAAAATCGGCGGCCTCATCGAACACCGCCATTACCTCTACGCCGGCAACACCCCCATCGCCCTCTACACCACGCGGAGCGACAACACCAGCAGCACGAGATATCTGCACAAAGACCACCTCGGCTCGGTCGACGCCATCACCAGCGAAACCGGCGCGTTAGCAGAACGACTCAGCTACGACGCCTGGGGCAAGCGCCGCCAGGGCAACTGGCTCGACGCCAGCGCGCCCATCACCGGCGCCACCACCCACCACGGCTACACCGGCCACGAACACCTCGACGGCCTGGGTTTGATCCACATGAATGCGCGGGTGTATGATCCGGCTATCGGGCGCTTCCTCCAGGCGGACCCGATTGGGTTTGAGGGGGGGTTGAATCTTTATGGGTATGCGGAGGGCAATCCAACCTCATTGGTTGATCTTTCCGGCCAGGAGACCGGATATGTTTCCAACTGTTCACAGCGAGGTACTTGCACCACACCACAAACAAGTTTCAACGTAGCGGCGTCGATAATCGACTTCTTGACGGGATCAAACGTAAATCGCATATCGATTGGATGCTGCGGGCCGCAGTTTGATAGACCAATAGAGCGCTTAACGCCGGAGCTTTTGTTCCTGATGCCGATCAGGGCGGGGACGTTTGCGAGTGGTGTGGCAACCAAAACACCGCTCACGTACGACATATCTGATAGTGTCGCCATTTTTCGCGAAACCTTTTGGGACATCCCAGTCCCCAAAAGGAGCGAAAAATTGGCGACAAGTATGCCTCCGGCGGCCCGGACAGGCCTGCGTCCGCCACGACACGCTACTGCGCAGCGCGCCATGGCTACCACAATGCCGCTACGCCGTTGATCGGTTGGCCTTGTGTTTTGTCTACGCCCGGGCTTGCGCCCAGACTCCGACAAAACTCCCGGCCCCTGCGGCTATCCGGGGGTTGCCAGCCTGCGCTTGCTTACGCGTCGCTTTCCCTGGCTGGCGCCTAAGTGGGGCGAGTACGGTCTACCGTCTGACGGAAATTTCGTTCGCACAATCACGAGAGAGCAATATCTCGACCTAAAGGCTGGTCGCGAATTCAGTTTCGGCGGAAAACCTGTTGAAGGATATCCGAATGGGATGGGCTTTATCGGATCAGCGGAGGAGGTGCGAGGTATCAATACTGCTGCTGGTTACAAGGATGCGCTAAATCTCAACTATGGGCCGAAATACATTATGGAGTTCCAGCTACGCGATCCCGCAGGTTTGCAGAACGTATTGAAGGCCCCGTACCCAGAGTTTGTTCCAGGCGGAAAAACTGGCGCGGGGTTCTTGGAATGGAATTATCTAGGTATCACGAGTAACAGCATCGTTAATCCGACCGTGAGAGTCCTCAAATGATGCCGAGCGACTTTGTTGCTACAAATGGAACGACGAAATCTTTCGATCTGGATAACGTCTATGAAATCGTTCGAGGATACAGCGGAAAGTGCAAGGGGTGGACCTCGTTGGTGGTGTATGAGCCAATGCACGATGTATTTATTGAGTTGAGAAGCTCCCCACCAGATATTCGAGGCAACTCGAAAGATGAAGCGGAGGAGGTGCTACGAGCGTATATCGTGAAATCCTATGGGTTAGGTGAGGGGGAAATTGCTATGATCCGTTCGAAACCCTCTAGGTGGAGGCCGGTTGACTTGCGATAAACGCGGTAAGCGCGGTAGCCTGATGTGATGGTCTCCTCCCCCTTCTAAACCGGCGTCGAATGCGCCACGATGGAGTTGTAACAAACCATCGAAACGAAAAGGAGAGGAGACCGAGATGAAGATTACAACGATTGGGCTGGACTTGGCAAAGAGCG
>CAMTYI010000155.1:0-9325 GCA_947085925.1 uncultured Gammaproteobacteria bacterium | reverse complement strand
TAATGAATGAGAGAAAAACCAACACGTTTACGCCCCGATCCGCTGCGTGAACGGCCTCCCGAACTGGGGGGTTGCTTAAAACCAAAAGCGGACAGTTGATGTGCTACATAACCGGACAGGTCTATTTGTTGCTAACAGACTCAGCAAGATAACACCCAGCACCATACTGACCAACCCCACGATACGTAGCGAGCGATCATCCATCTGTGTGATAAGTAACATGGTCCGGCGCATACCTTGGGGATTAAGAAACGGCATGATACCTTCGAGCACCAGCACTAACGCAATTGCCGCCAGGAAATCTTGCCACACATTGTACCCTCATTGTCACCTTCACGGTGATCAGGGGGACATTGCCACCCATCCCCGGCCGAAACCACACAAAAGGGGTGGCGGCGATTTCATTCGCCACGCACCCCCTCGTTTGTTTATCCTACACTGAAATTACTTGGGATTCGAACTCTTGAAATACTTGAAGAACTCCGAACCCGGATCAAGGACAACCATATCGTTCTGGTCTTTAAACGTCGCTTTATAGGCATTAATGCTGCGGTAGAAAGCGTAGAACTCCGGGTTTTTCTTGAATGCCTGGGCATAAATATCGGATGCCTGGGCGTCGCCTTCACCACGTGTGCGCTCCGCCTCGCGATAGGCCTCGGCAACGATCACGGCACGCTGACGGTCAGCATCGGCGCGGATACGCTCTGCTGCCTCGGCGCCTCGTGAACGCAGGTCTTTGGCTACCCGTGAACGTTCCGCCACCATGCGCTGAAACACCGAGCTACTGACCTCTTCGGGCAAATCAATGCGTTTGATGCGCACGTCGACAACACTGATGCCAAACTCCTTGGCTTGCTTGTTGGAGTTGGCAGTCAGAATCGCCATGATCTGCTCACGCTCACCCGATATCACTTCCTGAATGGTGCGCTTGCCGAATTCATCACGCAGGCCGTTCTTGATAAGCTGGGCCAGACGCACATTGGCACGCTCTTCATCACCGCCCATGGTGGTGTAGTAGCGGGCCACATCACTGATCTTCCATTTGACGAAAGAATCAACGATCACATTCTTCTTTTCCGCCGTCAGGTAGCGCTCGGGCGCTGCTTCCAAGGTAAGAATGCGCGCATCAAACTTGCGGACATTATTGATGAAGGGGAATTTGAGATGCAACCCCGGCGCAAAGTCGGAATCCACCACTTCACCAAGACGAAACAGTACGGCGCGCTGCTGCTCACCCACGGTGAACACCGACATCGAGCCGATTATCAGCACAGCGCCGATCAGGCCAACCAGGCCAAATATCTTTTTCTGGTCCATTAACGTTGCTCCCGTGCACGTACATTGTCACGCGCGCGACTTATATCAGAAGGAATCACCGACGAGCCATCCAGCACCTGCGCCGACTCAGCGGCCGAACTGCCGACAGCAGCCTGCCCTTGCCTCTGGGTGATGCGATCCAACGGAAGATACAGAAGATTGTTGCCGCCCTTCACATCCACCATCACCTTGCTGCTCTTCGACAGCACAGATTCCATGGCTTCGATATAGAGACGATCACGCATCACTTTGGGTGCCTTTTGATACTCCGTCAACACCTGTTCAAAGCGGCTGGCCTCACCTTTTGCCTGAGCCACCACCTGGGCTTTATAGCCGTTCGCCTCTTCTATCTGGCGAGCCGCGCCGCCGCGCGCCTTGGGAATCACATCATTGGCATAGGCCTCGGCCTCGTTGATCAACCGCTGCTCATCTTCACGCGATTTCACAGCGTCCAAAAAGGCGCTCTGCACCTCTTCCGGAGGCTGGGCATCCTGCATGTTGAGGCTGCTAACCAACAAACCGGCGCCATAGCGATCCAGCGTTTTTTGAATCAGCTCGATAGCGCGGGCGCCAATCTCGCTACGCCCTTCTTTGAGCACGAAATCCATGTTGTTTTTGCCCACGACATCGCGCACTGCGCTTTCCGTTGCCTGACGCAGGGCAGCATCGGGATCACGGGTATTAAACAAATACTCGCGCGCATCCTTGACTTTGTACTGCACGGCAAATTTGACGTTGATGATGTTTTCATCCTTGGTCAACATCAGAGCCTCGTTCGACACCGAACCTGCCTGTGCTCCCCCGCCACCACCACCGGAGCGGTAGCCGATTTCCACGGTGCGGATCTGCTCGACATTGACAACCTGCACCGTCTCGATAGGGGTAGGGATATGCCAATGCGGGCCAGGCAACGTGGTGTCAACATATTGACCAAAACGCGTAACAACACCACGCGTTCCTTCGTCAACGATGTAAATACCCGTAGCCAGCCATACGACTACCGCAACACCTGCAATCATGCCAACAATCTTGGCGGGCGCGGTACTCGGCCCTTTGGGGCCTTCGGGTCTACCACCACCCTTGCCGCCAAACAAACCACCAAGTTTTTGCTGCACCTTACGAATCATCTCGTCAAGATCAGGTGGAGACTGTTTATTGCCACGATTGCCACCGCGGTTACCCCAAGGGTCGTTATCGCGGGAACCACCCGGTTCATTCCAGGCCATCAGATAGATACTCCATAATATTTTTATTAAAGGTACATCCTAGCAGCCTATCAGACCTAGGTCGAATCTGCTGCAAAAGTGGGAGAGCGATCCATTTTTCCGCTATATTTTCGTTAAATAGTGCCAGCTATTCTCCTCAAAATAGCGAAAAACTGTCCTCACTCTCCCACTTTTTCGCTACGATCCCCTAAGTCCGACAGGCTGCTAGTGTTTTAGTATATACGAGCTGACCACCGAACACGACTCCCTCGAAACGGTAGTTTGGATGGGGTGGTGTGCGATTTTCGGGGTGCAGGGTGTTGCCTATGAGCAGGCTGAAATTTCACGTCCACTTCCTAATAACATGTGTTCACGCCCTTCTCTGTCAGGGCGGGAGTGCAGGGGGGTAGCCTGAAACATAAAAATATGACGATAATGATATTGTTCAATCGCCCCTCTCCTTGGCCGGATCCCTCGCTTACGGGGGGATGTATTGATTTTCCCGTTAGAATTGGAAAAAAGGATTTGAAACCCAAATGACTGCACACAAATCCTATATTGGCAGTGCTCCCTCTTCATTTCAGAATTTGCCGAGAGTCGTTGGAAGTGTTTGGAGGATAGTGTGATTATGACTGACTGGGGCCATTACGCGAAGGTTTTTACTGCCATATTCGTCATCGTCAACCCGCTTGGTGCTGTCCCTTTATTTCTGAGCCTCACGGCTGACCGCTCTGTCAAGGAGCGCAACCGTATGCCACGCATCACGGCGCTATCCGTGGCCATTGTGTTGGCCGTGGCATGCCTGGCGGGCGACACGATTTTGGGCTTCTTCGGCATCAGCATCGCCTCGTTTCGCGTGGGCGGTGGCATTCTCATCTTGTTGATGGCCGTTGCCATGATGAATGCCTCGACCGTGGCCGCCAAGCACACGCCAGAGGAGGCGGCAGAGGCGGCAGACAGGCAGAGCGCTGCGGTTGTCCCGCTGGCGATTCCGATACTCGCCGGCCCCGGCGCCATCAGTACCGTAATCATATACGCCCATCAGGAAGCAAACTGGCTGGGGGTGGCATTGGTCATTGTGAGCTGCACGGTTGTCGCACTCACAGTATGGGCGGCCCTGCGCATGGCGCTCCCATTGAGCACGATGCTTGGGCGAACCGGTATCAATATTGTCACGCGCCTGATGGGGCTGCTGCTTGCCGCTATATCCGTGGAGTTTATCGTGGACGGGTTACGTCAGTTGCTGCCGGGGTTAAGTTAGGTTTGTGAATATGGGTCTGATAGCAGGATGGTTATCAATAGCATTGGTAATATTTTCATTAGCGCCAAGCTTTGTTCCAGGAGCCATGTCAATGCTTGGCATGCTCGTTTCATTAATCGCGCTGATTATTTCAGTATTTTCAGTGAGAAAAGCAGGGAAGATATTTTTCAAGGCCACAATGACTATTGTTGTTGGTGGTGTATTTTTGGTGAATGATGGATTAAGGATATGGAGCCCATTGGAAATGCCAGTCCATGTGAAATTATTTTTATATGGCATAGCATTTTTTGTGGTTATGGGGTGTGTATTCTTTGCGAGCGTGTTAGCTGGTAATAAAAAGCAATCTTGATAACTCATTCAAGGTGTCGGGTTTCGTCAGCGCAGCAGCTTGAGCGTGTCCCCTTATTCTCACTTGCCCCCGCTTGTGCTGCACGCACGGACTCTTAAACTATTTGCTGTCGGCCAGTGTGACCGCCAGGTCATATAAAAAGTTCTTTTTCTGCCCGGTAAGTTTTGCAGCCAGTACAGCGGCCTGCTTTACCGGCAGTTCGGTGAGCAGGATGCGCAGTACCCGTTCCGCTTCGGCGCTGCCTTCCGTTTCGTCGCGTGGTGCGGCGCCCTGTACCAGGACGACAAACTCGCCCTTTTGCTGATGAATGTCGGCGCCCATCCAGTCGCACAACGCCCCCAGCGTATCGCCATGAATAGTCTCGAACATTTTGGTCAGTTCGCGTGCCACCACCGCCATCCGGTCCGCGCCGAACACCTGCGCCATGTCACTCAGAGAGTCGAGGATGCGGTGGGATGATTCAAAAAATGCTATGGTACGCGTGTCATTGGCAAGTTCGCTCAGCCGGTGGCGGCGGGCCGCCGATTTGGCAGGTAAAAAACCTTCAAAAACAAAGCGGTCTGTCGGCAGGCCAGAGGCCGACAGCGCGCCGATCAGGGCGCTGGGGCCGGGGATCGGGATGACGCGTATCCCCTGTTCACGAGCCGCGCGCACAAAATGATAGCCCGGGTCGCTCACTAGCGGTGTGCCCGCATCGCTGATCAGTGCGATAGATTCACCAGCCTGCAAGCGCCCCACCAGTTCGGCACAACGTTCGCGCTCATTGTGCTCGTGGACGGCGATGCACGGCGTTTTGATGCCGAAATGCCGAAGTAGCGGCAGGCTGTGGCGGGTGTCCTCGGCGGCGATTACGTCTGCCGCTGACAGCGTCTCCACCGCGCGCGGCGACATGTCGCCAAGATTGCCGATAGGCGTCGCCACGACGTAAAGCACACCATTATTGTTGTTTGACACTGCTTGCAATCCTCAAAAACCACCGGACTTGGCATATAATCATGCCATGCAACTAGCCAAATACATATCATTTCTGCTGCTCGGCGCAGCGCTGGGGTTCGCGGGGCGTGTCTGTGCCATCAATCCAGATGACGCTGCTGTCGCAATACCGGAGCAGTCGCGCCTGGCCGAGCCGCCCGCCAATATCGCGTTGCTGTTGCCTTCCGGCGGCCCGCTTGCAAAAGCCGCAGTGGCAGTGCGCGACGGTTTTTTTGCGGCCTATTATCAGCGCCTCAACAAGCTTTATCGGCCCACCATCCGGCTCTATGACGCAGGCGCCCAGCCTGCTGCGGTGCTGGCTGCATATCAGCAGGCACTGGCAGAAGGTGCGAATGTGGTGATTGGTCCGCTGGATAAAGACGGCGTGAAGGCGCTGGCGCGCAGCGCTGATTTGGCCGTGCCTACGCTGACGCTTAACTATACCGAGGACGAAAATACCAACGCTGGCAATCTTTTCCAGTTCGGCCTGGCGCCGGAGGATGAGGCGCGCGCAGTGGCGGAGCGCGCATGGCAGGATGGCCGCCGCCAAGCCGTCGCGTTAATCCCTGTGGGGGAGTGGGGCGAGCGGGTGTTGAACACGTTCAAAGCACGGTTTGAGGAGCTTGGCGGCAGCGTGGTTGCGCAACAGACCTACGACCCGGCGGGCAGCGATTTTGCAACCCCGGTGCGCACGCTCTTCAATATCAGCAGCAAGGAGCGCCGCCGCCGTCAGGATGTGGATGCTTTGTTTCTGGCCGCTTTTCCACGCCAGGCGCGCCAGATCCGCCCCCAGTTGAATTTTAACTTTGCGGGCGATGTGCCGGTTTACGCCACCTCGCATGTTTACACCGGGCGGATCGACAAAAAGGCTGATGCCGACGTGAATGATGTGCAGTTTTGCGACATGCCCTGGGTGCTGGAGGAGGGTCAGCAGGCGCTGTCGCGTACCATCGCGCAACGCTGGCCTCAATCCGCAGACCAGTTCAAGCGCCTCTATGCGCTGGGCGTGGACGCTTATAATCTCTTGCCTTACCTGAGCCGGATGCGTGCAGACCCCAGTGAACGTATGGCGGGAGAGACCGGTAACCTGAGGCTGGACAAAGGGCAGCGTATTCGCCGGGGATTGGTGTGCGCGCGTTTCGTGGATGGCGAACCGCGTGTCATCGCGCAGCCTTGACCAGTAAAATTCCGCCAAGCGGAAGGCCGCCGGTGCGCGGGGGCGAGGCGGAAGACCTGGCCTGTCGCTACCTGCTGGAGCGTGGCTTGCAACTGGTGGAGCGCAACTACCATTGTCCGTGCGGCGAAATTGATATTGTCATGCACCATGCGGGCAGCATCGTGTTCGTCGAAGTCCGCTACCGGCGCAGTGCGCGCTTTGGCAGCGGCGCGGAGAGCATCGACCGGCGCAAGCAGGCCAAACTTACCGCTACTGCGTTACACTATCTGCAATCGCACAGGGCTGTGGCTAAATGTCCGGCGCGTTTTGATGTGATCTCGATTTCGCCCGGCGCACAGCATGATGAAGTGCTCTGGATACAAAATGCGTTTGGGGCATGATGCCATTAATAAAATAGGAGATTGCCGTGAATAAAAAGCTGTCGTTACTGATGATCAATGGATTTTTGACCGCCGCATTGTTGCAGGGCTGCGCCGGGGCGATTATTGCGGGTGGTGCGACCGGCGCTGCCGTAGCCAGCGACCGCCGCACGGTGGGCGAGGTGGTTGATGATCAGTCTATCGAATTCAAGGCGATGCGTGCGATATTCTCCGATTCGGAATTGTCGGACAAGGCGCGCATCAGCATCACCAGCTTTAACGGCGTGGTGCTGTTGACCGGGCAAACGCCCACTGAAGAGCTTCGTGCTCGCGCTTCCGACAAGGTCAAAGGCATAACAAAAGTGAAACGGGTGCATAGCGAAATCGCTGTCGGCCAGCCCATCGCATTTCAGACCGCCAGCCGCGATTCCTGGATCACTACCAAGGTCAAAACCATGCTGCTGGGCGCAAAGGAGATCAGCGCCAATGATATCAAGGTGGTCACTGACAGCAGCGTCGTTTATCTGATGGGCGTGGTGACCCGCAAAGAAGCCGATATCGCCAGTGACATTGCAAGCCGTACCGACGGCGCGGAGCGCGTGGTCAGGATTTTTGAATATCTTGATTGAAGGTTTGCCCCAACACTGTTCACTTGAAGTAGGTTGGGTCTCGGCAACCGCTCCATGCGTTGCCCTACCTCCTGCGTCCATGCAGTCGAAGCGAAGCGGACCCAACATTACATACTGAAGGTTTAACACCAGAGAACGCAGGGAGCGCGAAGATTTTCCGGGCGTATATTTTTCACAACTCTGATTTTCTCTGCGATCTTCGTGTGCTCTGTGGTTAAAACGAAACCCTTTTGCGGTAGATATAGAAGATCATGATACCGCCCGCCTTCCTGGAACAGCTCACGGCCATTGCTGGCGCAGAAAATGTGCTGAGCGATGCCGCCGACTGCTGGCCGTATGGTTATGACAACAGCCGACGCCACGCATTGCCCGATGCAGTGGTCTTCGCTACCACGCATGAACAAGTGCGTGACATTGTGCGGCTGTGCAATCACCATGCTGTGCCGCTGGTGCCGCGCGGGCGGGGTACCGGCACCACGGGTGCCACTGTGCCATTACGCGGTGGACTGGTGCTGGCGCTGGAGCGTATGGATCGCATTCTGCGCGTCGACCCGGACAACCGCGTTATGGTGGTGGAGCCGGGCGTCACCAATCAGCAAGTACAGGACGCCGCCGCCACGCACGGTTTTTTCTGGCCGCCCGACCCCACCAGCGCCGCTTTCTGCACGGTGGGCGGTAACCTGGCCTACAACTCCGCCGGTCCGCTCGCCGTCAAATACGGCACGCCGCGTGAAAATACCCTGGGTTTGCGCGCGGTCACCGGTGCGGGCGAGGAAATTCGCACGGGGGTCTACACCACCAAAGGCGTCGTCGGCTACGACCTCACGCGGCTGATCATTGGCTGCGAAGGCACGCTGGCGATCATCACCGAAGCGACGCTGAAGCTCACCCCGTTGCCCGAAACCAAACGCACCCTGCGCGCCGTCTACAGCGACATGCGCGCCGCCGCCGCCGCCGTGTCGCGTATCATGGCGCAACCCGTCACACCCTGCGCACTGGAATTCATCGACGGCCGCGCAATCGAGATGATACGCAGCTATTCCAAGGCCGATCTACCAACAGGGGCGGGGGCGTTGCTGATGATCGAAGTGGACGGTTCGCAGGCCGCAATGGATGACGCAGTTGCGGCAGTGAGCCGCGCCGCGCAAGGCGATGGGCTGCTGGATCTATGGGCCGCCCGCACCGCGCAGGAGGTCAGTGATCTATGGGCAACACGCAAGGCACTGTCCCCCGCATTGCGCACGATTGCGCCAAAAAAGATCAATGAAGATGTCGTGGTGCCGGTATCGCGCATGGCCGAACTCATCGACGGCCTGGATGTGCTGGCGCGTCAGCACAACATCACCATCGTCAATTTCGGCCATGCAGGCAATGGCAATATCCACGTCAACCTGCTTGTCGATCCCGATGACCCGGTGCAGATGCACAATGCCGAACACTGTCTTGACAAGGTCTTCAGCCTCGTCCTGGCGCTAAACGGCACGCTCTCCGGTGAACACGGCGTAGGCATCGAAAAACGCGACTTCGTTAGCCGCGAGATTGACCCGCCCACCCTGGCGTTGATGCGACGTATCAAGGATCAGTTCGATCCCAAAGGGATACTTAACCCGGACAAAATGTTTCCGGTGGGTTGAGATGCAGTGAAAAAACTCCCGTTTGTTTCGGATGCTACTTGGCTACATAGTGCGCATTACCGCGTTGAGGGGGAGCGGCGGTCGCACACTGGCTCGAATCTTGGTTTCCTCAGTTCGGGCGAGTATG
This sequence comes from uncultured Gammaproteobacteria bacterium, assembly GCA_947085925.1. Classification (GTDB taxonomy): domain Bacteria; phylum Pseudomonadota; class Gammaproteobacteria; family Ga007554; genus LNEJ01. The sequence goes on along the minus strand of CAMTYI010000155.1, from coordinate 295 downwards.
GTTATCTTCTTATTATCCGGCACCCTACTTCAGCAGGGTTGTTGTTGGGGTGAAAATATGGGTATGATGTTACCCATGCCTGTTACATGAGTACTGTGGCGTGAACGTACAAAAAAACTAACTATTAAAGGTCAAGGTTATCATGAAATTTTCAATGGCAACAGCCATAATCTCAATCATTGTAGCGAGCAAGTAAACTGTCCTAAGTTGTAGCACATGATCTGTCCGGTTTTATAGTGGCCTTCCACAGGGGGGGGCAAGCTATGAACCGGACAGCATTCATGCAGGAGCTACG
>CAMTYI010000154.1:0-22666 GCA_947085925.1 uncultured Gammaproteobacteria bacterium | reverse complement strand
TAAGGGGCACGCCAACGATGAAGCCGGAACAACGCCCCAATGCTGACGGAACCCGTGAACCGAAAAATGCCTCGCCAAGGCGTGTCCCCTTGAATGCAATGTTAGGGTGCGGCGGTGCGGTTAACAATGGGCATGAGAAGAACTCTGCACTTGGCACCACCACTGTTTTTCAAACTCTGAAAAGGATTACTGTACTCGAACCGTTTACCGTTGAACAGCGCCCGTGAACAGGCTTTATCGGACGCAGCTAAAAAAGACCCTGCTGCCGGGGGCACCGCCCGAAAAGAACTGACGCTGCTGGATGGGTGCTTGCTCTGGCAAAGCTCAAATGCGCTGGAAAGAAACAACACCGATAGTAAGAACCCTGAATCCCAAGACTCACATGCGGCTGATGCCAGACGTGCGATGAACTCGCCTTGAACAAAAACCTGATGAGCGCTCTAACGCTGAATTAAGGGGCACGCCAACGAGGAGGCCGGAACAATGCCCCTGCGCTGATGAAACCCATGACCCAAAAATGCCTCGCCAAGGCGTGTCCCCTTGAATGACGTGTTAGATGTCATTTGAGCAAAATACTCTGAATGCTTTTGCGGAGGGAAAGCTCTAACTTTGGGAACTCTGCCTTTGTTGAGTTGAAATTAAATAACAACATTTTTCCATTTCTTGGTGTGATGAGCATTATGTTGTAAATGTCCGTATCGATGGCATGGGAGGTCATTTCAAGGAGTATCCACTCTTGACCTTGCATGGATATAATGGCTTTTTCTTTCCACTCGATGCCTGGAATCATTCGCTCTAAAAGTGTTTCAAACGCGGCCTTAGCTTCTTTTAGCTTGTCAGGTGGGAGGGGGTTTGGCTTTAAGTCATAGGCAATAGTTGTTAGGCGTTGCTCATTTCCAACCACGAATGTTGGTGGGCGACCGGAAAGGTATTTGCTGGAGATTTCTTTGGCAGAAAGCTCAGTAAATCCATCTGGCGCTTCAAATGATGCATCTGCTCCTGGGATTGAGAACTGAGTTGCATTTGCTTCGAATGCCAAGGTAGCCACAAAGGCATAGGCCAATAATTTTGTATTGAATTTGATCATGACAAATTTCCTGCTCGCATTGGCAAAGACATCTAACTAAAAGTAGACATCAATAAAACACCTTAAAGTTATATTGACATTGCACAGTCGTCTATGGTAATAGGCGGCAATAAAATACTTAAAATTATGCCGGACTGTCGTCTAAAGCTAGATTTAACTACATTTTTCATTTAAAATAAATGGCAATATTTTATTATTGTAGCAAATACTGTTTTTTTAGCGCACCTTCGGTTTTCTCCATGTCAAACACTCAAAATCCACCCAAATTACTAGAGCAAGTCCAGGCGAGAATCCGGGTAAAGCATTACAGCATTCGCACCGAGCGTGCGTATCTCGACTGGGTTAAACGCTATATTTTATTTCATCAGAAAAAGCATCCGGCGCAGATGGGGGCGCAGGAGGTGGAGGCTTTTTTGTCGCACCTGGCCGTTGAAGGCAATGTTGCGGCTTCGACGCAGAATCAGGCGAAAAGCGCGCTGCTGTTTTTGTACCGTGAGGTGCTGGAGATCGATCTGCCTTGGCTGGATAACGTGACGAAGGCCAGGGTGCCGCAGCGTTTGCCGGTGGTGTTGACTCATGCCGAGGTGAGGTCACTTTTGGATCGGCTGGAAGGGTCGCAGTGGTTGATGGCGAGCCTTTTATATGGGGCGGGATTACGGTTGCTGGAGTGCGTGCGGTTGCGGGTAAAGGATATTGAGTTTGAGCGCGGCGAGTTAATTGTTCGTGATGGCAAGGGACAAAAGGATCGCATGACGATGCTCCCCGCCAAGCTGATCGAACCGTTGCGCACGCATATCGAGCGGGTCAAGAGGCTGCACGAGGAGGATCTGGCGGCGGGCTACGGCGAGGTGTATCTGCCTAACGCGCTTAATCGCAAATACCCCAATGGCGGGAAGATGTGGGGCTGGCAATATGTCTTTCCTTCAAGTCGATTTTCCCTTGATCCGCGCTCGAATGTTACGCGGCGCCATCATACTGACGAGAAGGGTTTGCAGAGGGCGGTCAAACGAGCGGTGCATGCTGCCGGGATCGTCAAACCCGCTACGCCGCATACCCTACGCCATTCCTTCGCCACCCATTTGCTACAATCCGGCTATGATATCCGCACTGTTCAGGAGCTGCTCGGCCACAATGACGTGAGCACGACAATGATTTATACGCACGTACTCAACAAGGGCGGCAAGGGCGTAAACAGTCCTTTGGATTTTCTGTAATGCCCGCATCTCTAAGCCATTGAACAAGGCGCCTTCACAGACCCCCTTGGCGTCCCTGCCCGTCACCGCCCTTAAAGGTGCCGGTCCGCGCATGGCGGAGCGTTTGGCGCGGCTTGGTCTTCGCACGGTGCAGGATGTACTGTTTCACCTTCCGTTACGTTATCAGGACCGTACCCGCGTGGCACCCATCGGCACCTTGAGGGTGAGCGATGAGGCGGTGATTGTGGGCGAGGTGCAGTTAAGCGAGATCAAGCTCGGCAGGCGCCGCATGTTGCTGGTGCGCGTAGCTGATGGCAGCGGCGGTATTTTGTTGCGGTTTTTCCATTTCTCGGCGCAGCAGCATGCGGCGCTGGCGCGTGGCGCAATGGTGCGCTGCTTTGGCGAGGTACGTTCGGGACCGGCAATGCTGGAGATGGTGCATCCCGAGTACCGTGTCATTGTTGATGCGGCGCCCGATGCGCAAGGGTATGCGACAACAGCGGTGGATGAATGTCTGACGCCGGTTTATCCGGCCACTGAGGGCTTGCAGCAGTATACCTTGCGTGCGTTAAGCAGCGCCGCGCTGAATCTTGCTGCGGGCGAGTCGGGGTTGCAAGAATTGTTGCCCGCCGAAATTCTTGCGCGTCTCAAACTGCCGCTGCTGCTGGATGCGCTGGCGTATGTCCACCGCCCGCCGCCGGATGCGCCGCTGGCGATGTTGCAGGAGGGTAGCCACCCGGCGCAGCAGCGCCTGGCCTTCGAGGAGCTGCTCGCCCATCATCTCAGCCTGCGTCTGCTGCGCAATAAAATACAGGCAAGCCGCGCGCCGCAACTGAATGCGCCGGGCCAGTTGATGAAGACGCTGCTGGACAGTCTGCCGTTTGTGCTGACCGGCGCGCAACGGCGCGTAACAGACGAGATCATCAAGGATCTGCGCCGTGCCAGCCCGATGCAGCGGTTGGTGCAGGGCGATGTCGGATCGGGCAAAACCATAGTCGCGGCACTGGCTGTGCTGCACGCGGTAGAGGCGGGATTTCAGGCGGCGGTGATGGCGCCGACCGAGCTGCTGGCCGAGCAGCATCTGCAAAATTTCACGCGCTGGCTAGCGCCACTGGATCTGGATATCGCCTGGCTATCGGGCAAGCAGCCGGGCAAGGCGCGCCGCACGATGCTGGAGCGTCTTGCGTCGGGACAGGCCGCTGTGGCGGTGGGCACCCATGCGCTGTTTCAGGAGGGCGTCGAGTTCGCCAGCCTGGGGTTGATCGTAGTGGATGAGCAACACCGCTTCGGTGTCCACCAGCGTCTCGCCTTGCGCGAGAAAGGCATCCAATATGAACATGGGTTGGACCGCCATCCCCATCAGTTGATCATGACCGCAACCCCGATCCCGCGCACGTTGGCGATGACCGCCTATGCCGATCTCGACAGTTCGATAATCGACGAGCTTCCGCCGGGCCGCACGCCGGTGGAAACGGTGGTGGTGCCGGACACGAGGCGCGCCGAGGTGGTGGAGCGTGTGCGCGGCGCCTGCCGCACTGGTCGGCAGGCCTATTGGGTATGCACGTTGATCGAAGAGTCGGAGACGTTGCAGTGCCAGGCCGCCGCCGATTCCGCAGTGCAGTTGACCGAGGCGCTGCCGGAGTTGCGTATCGGGCTGGTGCATGGGCGCTTAAAGACCAGTGAAAAGGCACGGGTGATGGCCGCATTCAAGGCGGGCGAGCTGGATCTTTTGGTGGCGACGACGGTGATCGAGGTAGGCGTGGATGTGCCCAACGCCAGCCTGATGATCATCGAAAACGCCGAGCGGCTGGGGCTGGCGCAGCTCCATCAGTTGCGTGGCCGGGTGGGGCGTGGCGCGCAGAAAAGCAGTTGCATTTTGATGTATCATGGGCCACTTTCACGGGACGGCCGTGCGCGCCTTGCAGCGCTGCGCGAAACGAACGACGGCTTTGAAATCGCGCGCCGCGATCTGGCGCTGCGCGGGCCGGGCGAAGTGCTGGGCACACGCCAGAGCGGCATGCTGCAATTGCACATCGCCGACCTGGTGCGCGATCAGGCGCTGACCCCCAAAATAGAGCAGGCTGCTGAGCTGTTATTGCAGCACTATCCCGAGCGCGTGCCGCCGTTGATCAGCCGCTGGCTGGGCGAAGCGGCGCGGTATGGGGAGGTTTGATTCCGGAGCAATGTTGGATCCGCTTCGCTTGATCCACCTACATCTACTGAAAACCGAGCAGGAGGAGCAGTGCTATGAAGATCAAAGTAGTAGTTCACGAGGCCGAGGAAGGCGGTTATTGGGCCGAAGTGCCTGCGATTCCTGGTTGTGCAACACAAGGCGACACGTTCGAAGAGCTGTTGGCGAACATCTACGAAGCAGTGGAAGGCTGCCTGTCAGTTGATATAGAGCAGCCCAAATCGACAAGCAGAGACCGGGTGCTGGAAATTGCCGTATGAAGTCCGTATCCGGCAAAACGTTCGCAAAGATTATCGAGCGCCATGGATGGACATTGTTGCGTGTCAACGGTAGTCATCACATTTATGGCAAAGTAGGCAGCATCGCGCGTTTGTCGGTTCCGATCCACAGCAATACACCTTTAAAAACCGGGCTGCTGAAGCACCTGGTCAAGTTGGCAGGGCTTCAAGAAAGCGATCTGGAATAAATGCATGTGTCTCAAGTTAAACGCCAGCCCGGCATGTTGGTGGTGAAGGCAGGCAAGCCGTTATGGCGCCCACGACGCCATCTGCCACAAGGCATAGTGCCGCCAAACTTGTCGTCCTGGCTGTTCGATACAACCTCGCTGACACAGCGATTGCGGCAGGCGTGTCATGGGCGCTTTCAGGTGCGGGTGATAAGCGAGGCGCAAGTCCGCCCGCTGCGTGATGAGCGCGTGGCACTGAGGATGCGTGGGCATGAGGGTGCGGTGGTGCGCATGGTGTATTTATTGTGCGACGGGCGACCTTGGGTGTTCGCGCGCACAGTGATTCCATTGCGCACCTTGAGCGGAGCGCAGCGGCGGCTGGCGTACCTGGGCAGTAAGCCGCTGGGGGCGATGCTGTTCGCCGATAAATCCATGCGCCGCAGTGAGGTGGAAGTGGCGCGTCTTGCCGCAGGATGCACGGTGTTCAGCATGGCCACGCAGACGCTGGAACATAAGCCGGATGAGATTTGGGGCAGGCGCTCGGTGTTTTATTTGCAAAACAAACCGCTGCTGGTAAGCGAGATATTTTTGCCGGATCTTCTTGAAAATGAACCCTGACATCAAAGCGCGCCTGCACCAATATATGCTCCTGACCCGGCTCCACCGGCCCATCGGCATCCTTTTGTTGCTGTGGCCTACGCTGTGGGCACTGTGGATCGCAAGCGCGGGCCATCCCGATCCGCTGGTGTTCGTCGTGTTCGTGTTGGGCGTGGTGCTGATGCGCTCAGCGGGGTGCGTGATCAACGATTACGCGGACCGGGACATCGACCCGCACGTGGCCCGCACAAGTGACCGACCCATCGCCGCCGGGCGCGTCTCGCCTCGGGAGGCGCTTACCCTGTTCGTTGTGCTATGCCTGACCGCGTTTGGGCTGGTGTTGCTGATGAACCGGCTGACCATCCTGCTGTCGTTGGTTGGCGTGTTGCTCGCGGCGGCTTATCCGTTCATGAAGCGCTACACTCATCTGCCGCAGGTGGTGTTGGGCATGGCATTCGGCTGGGCGGTGCCAATGGTGTTCGCGGCGCAGACGGGCGAGATGCCCAAAGTCGCCTGGCTGCTGTTCATCGCCACCGTGCTGTGGGCCACCGCCTACGACACCATGTATGCCATGGTGGATCGTCCCGATGACCTGAAGATTGGCGTCAAATCCACCGCGATCCTGTTTGGCGACGCCGACCGGCTGATCATCGGCGCCATCCAGATTTTGTTCATGCTGGCGATGGTGCTGATCGGCAGGCAAATGGAAATGGGACTGGCGTATTATATGGGTCTCACCGTTGCTGCCGGGCTGGGCATGTACCAGCAACACCTGATCAGAAACCGCGATGCGGCAGGCTGTTTCAAGGCGTTTCTCAATAACAACGGGTTCGGCGCGGCGATATTTTGTGGCATAGTGTTGGATTATCTTTTTAGAAGTTAAAGGTTGCCATGGGGGCGCAAGGATTTTGTTGAAGATGACTGTAGAAGCCGCACCGCAGGATGCGCAAATTGAAGCGCAAAAGTTGCAGCGACTCGGGCTGGCGGTGATCGAAACCGAGGCCCGGGCGGTGTCTGCGCTTGCCTCGCGTATTGATGCCAGCTTCGTCCAGGCCTGTCAGCACATGCTGGCCTGTGAGGGACGCATCGTGGTGCTTGGCATGGGTAAATCCGGCCATATCGGCGGTAAGATCGCGGCGACGCTCGCCTCCACCGGCAGTCCGGCATTCTTCGTGCATCCTGGGGAGGCGAGCCACGGCGACCTGGGCATGATCACCGCCAAGGACGTGGTGCTGGCGCTGTCCAACTCCGGCGAAACCGACGAGATCCTCACCATCCTGCCGCTGATCAAGCGGCTTGGTGTACCCTTGATCGCACTCACCGGCAACCCGCGCTCGACGCTGGCGCGCGCCGCGACGGTGCATGTCGATGTCAGTGTCGAACAGGAGGCCTGCCCGCTCGGTCTCGCGCCCACCTCCAGTACCACGGCAACGCTGGTGATGGGCGATGCGCTGGCCGTCGCGCTGCTCGAAGCACGCGGCTTCACCGCAGAGGACTTCGCGCGCTCCCACCCCGGCGGGCGGCTGGGGCGGCGCTTATTGTTGTTGATCAATGACATCATGCACACCGGCGAGGCCATCCCCAAAGTGCGCGAGGACGCGCTGCTCAAAGAAGCGCTGGTGGAGATGTCGCGCAAGGGGCTGGGCATGACGGCAATAATCGACGGGCAAGGGCGCGCCATCGGCGTCTTCACCGACGGCGATCTGCGCCGCGCGCTGGATCACGAGTTAGACGTGCACAGCACCGGCATCGCCCAAGTGATGACCCGCAACGGCAAAACCGTGCGCGCCGACAAACTCGCTGCCGAGGCACTCGCCATCATGGAAACCTGCAAGATCAGCGCGCTGCTGGTGGTGGATGAGAACGGCACGCTGGTGGGCGCCTTGAATATGCACGACCTGCTGCGCGCGGGTGTGGTGTGACATGTAGGGTGCGTCCTACGTATCCACCATGATCACTCGCGGCTCCAGTCCGCAGGGATATATTTTGCCAGAGCCTGCCTGAGCTGCTCCACATCCACCTGCTGCACCCGGCCCTCGCGCCGTGCGACAGCCCAGATAGGATCGGGAAAGTGGGGGTCGTCCGTAAAGCGCGGGATGACGTGCCAGTGCAGATGCGGCACCTGGTTGCCGAGCGACGCCAGGTTGATCTTGTCCGGTCGCAGGGTTTCACGCAGCGCCTGCTCCACCGCAAACACCACGGACATCAGAACATGCCGTTGCGCCAGGGCAAGATCGCTCATTTCTTTCACATGGGCCTGCCAAATAACCCGGCAAAACCCAGCATAAACGGCATCCTCCACGAGTATGACGCGGCACTGGACGTCGCTCCAGAGCACCTTTTCCTGTGTGGGATGACATAAAGGGCATGCGGACATGGAATAGGCATCCTTTTTTGTTGTCTTATCGTTTAAGGCACGCCTTGGTTTGTATCACGACGCGTTGCGGGTTATGCTAAAGCATAACGCTTTTCAGGACGATAACAAGGATGTGTCGTGTCGGTTTAATGAGTGCTGGCGGGGGAAACATGATGTTCCGCAGTACAAAGTTCATAATAATTCTACTGGGTACGTTGTGGACTACAACATTAGTCTGCGCCGCCCCCGACATTGCCCAGCAACGCGCCGGATTCGAGGCCGCCGAACGTGCCTTGAAGCAGGGCAACCAGCCCGAATTTCAAGGTTTGCTCTCAACGCTGCGCGACTACCCGCTTTACCCCTACCTCCTTTACCAGGATTTGCAGCCACGCCTCGCCAAGGCCGACGCGGCGGAAGTACACGCCTTTCTGCGGGATTATCCCGATACCCCGCTCGCACCGCGTCTGCGTGCCGCTTGGTTGCAATTGCTCGCCGGGCGCAGCCGCTGGGATGAATTAATAAGTACCTATGTACCCACCAGCGATGTTGAGACGCAATGCCTCTACCGCAAGGCTCAACTGGAAACCGGCAATAACAGCGAAGCGCTGCGGAAAATCGACACCCTATGGCTGTCCGGTCGCTCCCAGCCCGCCGCCTGTGACAACGTATTTGATGCATGGCGCACCGCCGGATGGATGACGAAGGAGCTGGTATGGCAGCGTATGCGCCTGGCGCTGGAAGCGGGCCATATTAATGTCGCCCGGTCACTAAATCGATTTGTTGCTCAGGATGACCAACCTTGGGCGGATCTGTGGATACAGGTTCACGAAAAGCCGGAACTGATTCTCAACACTGCGCGTTTTGAGGGTGATCAGCCCGTCATACCGTTGATTCTTGCCCACGGCATCAAGCGCATGGCGCGTAGCGATGCAGCGAGGGCTGCGGCAATCTGGGATGATATTGCCGCGCGCCATACTTTTACCATGGATGAGCGCAACGCTGTGCAACGCGTGCTGGCGCTGGCGTTCGTTTCCCAGAAACAGCCGGGGGCGCGGGTGAGACTGGAGGCGCTCACGCCCGCCCAGGAAGACACCATGGCGCGTGAAAAACGGATAGTGCTGGCGCTCAACGATGGCGACTGGAGCGCCACACGACGCTGGATAGAGCAACTGAATGAAGAGGAGCGCGCCCTCCCCCGTTGGCGTTACTGGCGCGCGCGTGCCCTCGAACAGCTAGGGTTTGCCAAGGAAGCCGCACCGCTCTACACCGAATTGGCGTCCGGCCGCGATTATTACGGCTTTCTTGCTGCCGACCGTATGAACACACCCTATGCGCTGACCCACCGCCCTCTATCCTTTCCCGCCGCCGAACTTGCCGAACTGGAACAGACGCCCGGCGTAATGCGCTCCCGTGAATTTCATGTGCTGGGACGCACGGTGGACTCACGCCGCGAGTGGAACCACGTCACCCGCGACATGAGCGATACGCAGTTGCTGCGCGCCGCCAAGCTGGCGCACGCCTGGGGCTGGCATGACCGCGCCATCTTCACCGTGGCGCGTGCCCCGCGCCAGGATGACCTGGATCTGCTGTTCCCCCTTGAGCACCGCGAACGGGTCGAATCCCAGGCCAGGGATCGTGACATCGACCCCGCCTGGGTGTTCGGCATCCTGCGCCAGGAAAGCGCCTTTGTGCCGGATGCGCGCTCACCCGTCGGCGCCTTGGGTCTGATGCAGATCATGCCGGCCACTGGCGGGATGATCGCAAAATCACTGAAAACCCACCTCGGCAACCCCAATGATTTGCTGATGCCGGACACCAGCATCCGCTTCGGTGCTGCCTATCTGCGCAGCCGCCTGGATACGTTCGACAACAACGCCGTGCTGGCCACCGCTGCCTATAACGCAGGCGCGGGCCGGGTGAAACAATGGCTACCGCAAGACCGCATGATCGCCGCAGATCTATGGGTGGAAAACATTCCCTTCAAGGAAACGCGCGACTATGTGCGCCGCGTGTTGACCTATACCGTGATCTACCAGCAGCGCTTGGGCAGCAGACCAACCCTTTTGTCACGCATCATGTTACCGGTGGGCACGGCGGCGGTTGCTTCCGGTAATCCACTGATCGCGGGAGACATTTCAGGCAGCGAGATGCGCCAATAAGGCGTTTTTTCGCAAATTGCGGTATAATTTTTGCGTTAAAATTTCAATTCCTGAGGATATCCGCATGAAAATAGCCAACGGCATGGTAGTCTCCATGCACTATCTGCTAACTGACGAAAACAACGACACCCTCGACAGCACCGAAGAGGGCGAGCTGTTTAGCTACCTGCACGGACACGGCAACATTATTCCCGGATTGGAAAGTGGCCTGGAAGGACTCGAAGCCGGTCAAAAGACCCACGTTATCGTTCACCCCAAGCAGGGCTACGGCGAGCGGAACCCCGAAGCGGCAATTGATGTCCCCTTGTCACAATTCCCCCCGGATGCCGATCTTGCCCCGGGCGACCGCGTGTCCATGGACAGCCCGGAAGGCGACATCATCTTCACCGTGGTGAGCATCTCCGACTCTTCCGTGTCCCTGGATGGAAATCACCCGCTGTCGGGCATGATCCTGCACTTTGATGTCGAAGTCGTGGATATCCGTCCGGCGACCGCCGAAGAGATCAGCCACGGTCATGCACACACTGGCGAACATCACCATCATTAAGCGGCTGAAAAGCGCTAAAATCACCGTGCCCAGGTGATTTTAGAGTTCCTTCCCCTGCTGGGCATTGTTAAACCAGGAAATACTGCGGACACAACACATGAGCCACCCTCCATCTTCATTTGATTTTGATGAATGGATGACGCTAGCGAAGACCGATCCAGAGGCCTTTGCCGTGCGACGCAGGGATGCAATAGAAAGCGTTTTGATGCACGCCCCCGAAGAGCGCCAGCAGCGTCTGCGCGGCCTGCAGTGGAGCATTGATATGGAACTGCAAAAATGCAGCAACCCCATGCAAAGCTGCATGCGCCTGTTCAACAGGATGTGGGATTCCGTATACGGAGAAAAGGGCTTGCTGAACGCCCTGCGCTTGCTCGGCGAACTGGAATCCTATCCCTCTTCCAAAAAACGGCCAGACAGCAAACCGCTGGAATCCGCCACAGTATTGCCTTTTAAGCCCACCAAACCCATTGCGTGAGCAATTCTTCAACCTAAAAACTGAGCTATCCACGAAACTCACGAAAAAACACGAAAATATTCAGGTGTATGTTGCTATTTCACTTATTACCCATCTGGTGAATTGCTGAAGCAATCCATCTTTTTGCTTTATTTCGTGAGTTTCGTGTTTTTCGTGGAAATAAAGGGGGTTCAAGGTTCAATCCCCTCTCCGGCATTCGTGCGTCATTTCCACCTCGCCATCCTCATGCACGGTTTCCAGGCGCACGGTGAAGCCCCATAACCGGGCGAGGTGTTTGAGCACTTCGTCGGCGTCGTCGTTCATTGGGCGCCGGTTGTGCTGGATGTGGCGCAACGTCAGTGAGCGGTCGCCACGGCGATTGACGTTGTAGACCTGGATGTTGGGTTCGCGGTTGCCCAGGTTGTAATTTTCGGCGAGTGCCTGGCGGATGTCGCGGTAGCCGCGTTCGTCATGTATCGCCGAGATTTCCAATTGATTGTCTGCGTCGTCGTCAAGCACAGCGAACAGCTTCAGGTCGCGTATCAACTTGGGTGACAGGTATTGCGCGATAAAACTCTCGTCCTTGAAGTTGCGCATGGCGAAATCCAGCGATTTGATCCAATCGCTACCGGCAAGATCCGGGAACCAGTGCCTGTCCTCGTCGGTGGGGTGTTCGCAGATGCGGCGGATATCGCTCATCATGGCGAAACCCAGCGCATAGGGATTGATACCGCTGTAGTACTTGCTGTCATACGGCGGCTGATAGACCACGTTGGTGTGGGATTGCAGAAATTCGATCATGAAGCCGTCGTTGAGCAGGCCTTCGTCATACAGAGTGTTGAGGATGGTGTAGTGCCAGAAGGTCGCCCAGCCCTCGTTCATCACCTGGGTTTGACGCTGCGGATAGAAATACTGCGCCATTTTCCTAACGATACGCACGACCTCGCGTTGCCACGGCTCCAGTAACGGGGCATTTTTCTCGATAAAATAAAGGAGATTTTCCTGCGGTTCCGGCGGGAAATGTTCTTCCTCATGCACATTGGCGCGCTTGTCTGTCACCGGCACGGTGCGCCACAGGTCGTTGATGCGCGATTGCAGATACTCTTCCCGCTCCTTGTGCCGCTGTTGCTCCTCTTGCAGAGAGAGACGGGCGGGCCGTTTGTAGCGGTCCACGCCGTAATTCATCAGGGCGTGACAGGAGTCCAGCACCGCCTCGACCTCATCGGCGCCATAGCGCTGCTCACACTCGGCGATGTAGTTTCGGGCGAACAACAGATAGTCGACGATGGACTCCGCATCGGTCCAGGCGCGAAACAGATAATTGCCTTTGAAAAAGGAGTTGTGACCGTAAGCGGCATGGGCAATTACCAGAGCCTGCATCATCATGGTGTTTTCTTCCATGAGGTAAGCGATGCACGGACTGGAGTTGATGACAATTTCATACGCCAGGCCCATCTGGCCGCGCCGGTAACGCTGTTCGACGCTGAGGAACTGCTTGCCGAACGACCAATGCGCATAGCCTACAGGCATGCCAACATAGGAGTAGGCGTCCATCATTTGCTCAGCGGTGATGATCTCTATCTGGTTGGGATAGGTGTCGAGCTTGTAATTCGCCGCAACACGGGCGATCTCGTTGTGATAGGTGTCGAGCAGATCAAACGTCCACTCGGATGTTTCGGACAACACGCGATTTTCCATGTCACACCAGCTTTTTCTGGAAGAGTTTGCGAAACACGGGATAGATATCCGCAGGTTCGGTGATGTGCTGCATGGCGAAATTCGGGCAGGACCGCTTCACGGTCTGATATTCGCGCCACAGCCCCTGGTGATTCTCTTCGGTGATCTCAATGTAAGCGTAATACTGTACGTTTCGCATAATGGCGTTGATCAGGATGTCGCGGCAGATCGGTGAATCGTCTGTCCAGTTGTCGCCGTCGGAGGCCTGCGCACCGTAGATGTTCCACTCCGACGAGGGGTAGCGCTCCTTGATGATGTCATGCATCATTTCCAGCGCGCTCGACACCACCGTGCCGCCGGTCTCGCGTGAATAGAAAAATTCCTGTTCGTCGACTTCCTTGGCGACGGTGTGATGGCGGATGAACACCAGCTCGATCCGCTCATAGCTGCGTGTCAGGAACAGATACAGCAGCGTGAAGAAGCGCTTGGCCATGTCTTTTTTGCCCTCGTCCATCGAGCCGGACACATCCATCAGGCAAAACATCACCGCCTGCGTAGTGGGCTGCGGTTGTTTGACGCGGTTGTTGTATTTCAGGTCGAAGGTGTCGATAAACGGAATCGCGCGGATTTTGGCCTTGAGCCGGAGGATCTCTTCCTGCAACGCGATGACCAGCGCGCTACCCTCGCTTTCCGTGGCCATCAGCAACTCAAGTGCCTGCTCGGCCTCGCGCAAACGACGGGAGTATGGATTGCGTGTGGCGATGCGTCGGCTCAGCGAGCTCTTCATCGAGCGCACCACATTCAGGTTGCTGGGCACGCCATCGGAGGTATAACCAGCGCGCACCGATTTATACTGCACCTGCTTGGCCAGTTGCGTCTTGATCAGGTCGGGCAATTCCAGGTCTTCGAAAAACAGGTCAAGAAATTCCTCGCGCGACAGTTCGAAGCTGAACTCATCCTCGCCCTCGCCGCTGTTGCTGGCTTTGCCTTTGCCGCCAGCTCCCCCGCCGGGTGGGCGTGATACGCGGTCACCCGTGACGAAATCGGAGTTGCCGGGATGGACGCCCTCGCGTTTGCCACCGGGGCCGTGACCGAACACCGGCTCCGAGATATCCCGGGCCGGAATGTTGATCTTCTCGCCACGCTCCATGTCGGTGATGGAACGGCCAGACATGGCGTCGCCCACCGCCTTTTTTATCTGGCCCTTGAAGCGCCGGATAAATTTCTGGCGATTGACCGCGCTCTTGTTCTTGCCGTTCAATCGTCTGTCGATAAATTGCGCCACGGGTCGGCTCCTGATTCCGTTAACTTGAGGCCATGCCGCGCGTAGGTTGGGTCTCGGCAACCGCTCCATGCGTTGCTCTACCTACTACATCCATGCAGTCGAAGGCGCGCAAGCGCCGGACCCAACGAGTCGCGCCCTGCAGCAATGTTGGGTCCGCTTCGCTTGACCCAACCTACACCTACGCCCGCATTTTTTGGCCACACATCACGACGACTTGCGGGTACGCAGATGCCATTCGCACAGCAGCCGCACCTGCTTTGATGTATAGCCCTTATGCACCATGCGCGCTACGAAGTCTTCGTGCTTCTTCTTGTCATCGGTGGAGGACTTGGTGTTGAAGGAGATCACCGGCAGCAGGTCTTCCGTGCTGGAAAACATCTTTTTCTCGATCACCACGCGCAGCTTTTCGTAGCTGGTCCACGCCGGGTTCTTGCCGCCGAGTGCGGCACGCGCACGCAGCGTGAAATTGACGATCTCGTTGCGAAAATCCTTGGGATTACTGATGCCCGCAGGCTTTTCGATTTTTTCCAGCTCCCCGTTCAGCGCGGCCCGGTCGAAGATCTCGCCGGTATCCTGGTCACGGTATTCCGAATCCTGAATCCAGTAATCCGCATAGGTGACGTAGCGGTCGAAGATGTTCTGGCCGAACTCGGAATATGACTCCAGGTACGCCGTCTGTATCTCCTTGCCGATGAATTCGGCGTAACGCGGCGCGAGATAGCCTTTGAGGTAAGCAAGATAGCGCTCCATGATATCAGGCGGGAATTGCTCCTGTTCGATCTGCTGCTCGATAATGTACAGCAGATGCACAGGATTGGCCGCGACCTCGACGGTGTCGTGATTGAATACGCGGGAAAGAATCTTGAACGCAAAGCGCGTCGACAAGCCGTTCATGCCCTCGTCTACCCCGGCGTAATCGCGGTATTCCTGATAGGATTTCGCCTTGGGGTCGACATCCTTCAGATTCTCGCCGTCGTAGACACGCATCTTGGAATAGATGTTCGAATTCTCCGGCTCCTTGAGGCGCGACAGCACCGCGAACTGTGCCATCATCTCCAGCGTGCCCGGCGCGCAGGGGGCCTGCGACAGCGAGCTGTTCTTGAGCAGCTTCTGGTAGATCTTCACCTCATCGGAGGCGCGCAGGCAATACGGCACCTTGACGATATAGATGCGGTCGAGGAAGGCCTCGTTATTTTTGTTGTTCTTGAACGATGTCCACTCAGACTCGTTGGAATGTGCGAGCACGATGCCGTTGAAGGGGATCGCGGCAAAGCCTTCGGTACCCTTATAGTTGCCTTCCTGGGTGGCCGTGAGCAGCGGGTGCAGCACCTTGATCGGCGCCTTGAACATCTCGACAAATTCCAGCAGGCCCTGATTGGCCAGGCACAGACCGCCGGAATAGCTGTAGGCGTCCGGGTCGTCCTGGGAATACTGCTCCAGCTTGCGGATGTCCACCTTGCCGACCAGCGAGGAGATGTCCTGATTGTTTTCGTCGCCTGGCTCGGTTTTGGCTATGCCGGTCTGCTCCAGCACCGAGGGATGAAGCTTCACCACCCTGAATTTGGTGATGTCGCCATTGAATTCGTGCAGGCGCTTCACCGCCCACGGTGACATGATGCCAGGCAGGTAGCGGCGCGGCACACCGTAGTCTTCCTCAAGGATCTGACCATCTTCCACTGGCGAAAAAAGCCCCAGCGGCGATTCGTTGACGGGCGAATCCTTGATGGCGTAGAACGGCATCTTCTCCATCAGCGACTTGAGCTTTTCTGCCAGCGACGATTTTCCGCCGCCGGGTGGGCCGAGCAGGTAGACGATCTGCTTTCTCTCTTCCAGCCCCTGAGCCGCATGGCGAAAGTAGGCGACGATCTGCTCAATGGTTTCCTCCATGCCGTAAAATTCGCGGAAGGCGGGGTAGATCTTGATCACCTTGTTGGAAAAGAGTCGGCTCAGGCGCGGATCGGTCTGGGTGTCCAGCGTTTCCGGTTCGCCTATGGCCATCAACATCCGCTCTGCCGCGCTGGCGTAGGTGGAAGGCTCTTTCTTGCAGAGCTCCAGATACTCCTGCAAGGACATCTCCTCCTGCTTGCTTTCTTCGTAGCGGGATATGTAGCTGTTGAAAATATTCATACTGATCACCTCGTTGCGATATACCGCCTGACGCGCAGGTTACCCATACGCTTATTCAAGCGCGGGCACCATTCCCTTGTCTTTTTTCAAGCAAAACGCGGGCCAACTTCCAGTGGTCGTGGCGCGTCTTGTTCAATATATACATCGACCTAAACTCGCGGCTTCCATGCCCTGGCAAGCCATTACTGACATCCATATTACCCGTCCACTTCGTTTCAGCGCCATTTTGGCAGCAGCCAGTTACCATTTTTTGACGCCGCGCCGGAATCATGTCTCTTGCAGTGTACCCGGTAAAATTTGACCAGAAACCTGTGTGATCGTTCCGGGCATGAAACACTGTGAAACGAAGCAGCAAGAAAATCAAGAGCAGGTAAACAATGTGTCTGGAGGGTCTCAAGAATCTCCGTCCGATGCCGATAGCTCAGACACGATGCCGACACAAGGGTTGTGTCGATGCTTTAGCGAGTCCTCACGGGGGTGTTATGAGTTTTCTGGAAAAAATGACTATCAAGACGCGCTTGACGGTTTTGGTGGGGTTTATGGCGGTGCTGATGGTTGTTATCGGCCTGACAGGGCTGAATGCCGTCAATAAATCGAACGGGAATTTACAAACCGTCTATGCCGACCGAACGGTGGCTTTAGCGGAGCTGACACATGTGATGCAACTCGTGATGACCAACCGTGTCAGGATTTATAAAGCGCTGGAAAATCCCGCGCCGGAGGTGGTGCAAGACAGTATTACCTCGATAGAAAAAAATACCCCACAACTCCTTGATCATTGGGGAAAATACAAGGCGACGGAGTCCGTCCCCGAGGAAAAAATCCTCGCCGAAAAATGGGATGCGGAATACCGCCAGTATCAGGATACAGGCACGCAGCCTGTACTCGCCGCATTACGCGCCGGCAACATGGAGGACGCCAAAAGAATCCTGGATCAGGTGATGGAGCCCGCCTGGCCCGCTGTCCGCGACGACTTGAATCAACTGGTCAAAATACAGATTGACGTGGCGAAGGAGAAATACGAGGAGGCCCAGGCCAATTACACACAGGCCCGCAATATCAGCACATTGATGGTGGTAGCATCCATCATTGCGGCGGTATTTCTGGCCTTTCTCATCATGCGCAGCATCGGCCGTGCCGTGGCAGAAATGGAGCATGTGGCGGGTCGTCTGGCGGAAGGTGATTTGAGCATCAGAGTCAGCCATCCAGGCAGCGATGAACTGGGGCGTGTTGCAACCGCCTTGAACCATATGGCGGACAGATTCAAGAGCACCATCGGAGAAGTGTCGGGTTCCTCATCCCAATTGGCTGCCGCAGCAGAGGAACTTTCCGCTGTGAGCATGCAGACCAGCCACAGCATTGCCCAACAGCAATCAGAAACCGATCAGGTTGCCACCGCCATGAACGAGATGTCGGCCACGGTGCAGGATGTGGCGCGCAATGCGGAGCAGGCGGCAAGCGCGGCGCGCAATGCGGATACAGAAGCACAAAAGGGCAGGCGGGTGGTGGGTGACAACATCGACGCCATCGACGCACTGGCCGCCGAGGTGGAAAGGGCCGCCCAGGTGATTCAAAAACTGGAGGCGGAGAGTGGCAGCATCGGCACGGTGGTGGATGTCATCAAGAGCATCGCCGAACAGACCAACCTTCTGGCATTGAATGCCGCTATCGAGGCCGCACGTGCCGGTGAGCAAGGGCGAGGATTCGCTGTGGTGGCCGACGAGGTGCGCACCCTTGCCAGCCGCACCCAGCAATCCACCCAGGAGATCCAGCAAATGATCCAGCGCCTGCAATCGGGCGCCAGCGAGGCGGTGAAAGTAATGGTACAGGGGCGCAGCCAGGCGCAGGGCGCCGTGAAACAGGCGGCACAGGCCGGTGAATCGCTGGAGTCCATCACCCGCGCCGTGGCCAATATCACTGATCTGAACACGCAGATCGCCAGCGCAGCGGAAGAACAAAGCGCCGTGAGCGAGGAGATCAACCGCAACATCGTCACCATCAGTCAGGTCGGTAGCCAGACCGCTGCAGGTGCGCAGCAAACCTCCTCCGCCAGCGAGGAACTGGCGCGGCTGGCGGCACAGTTGCAGACACTGGTGGGGCGGTTCAGGGTTTGATGCGCAGGTTTGGCTTTTAGCTTGGCGAGGCGCGCCGTATACTACCCGCATTCAGACGAATCTTTGCGGGTAGTACCATGATTTTGATATACGACAGAAAGGGTTTCGATGTGCTGCTGACGCTCGATGCCGATACGCTGCGCGGCGCCGATTTGGCTGGGATGAACCTGCAAAATGCCAATATGGTGCAGTTCGATCTAAGCGGGGCAAACATGAGCGATGCCAATTTATCGCACGCCGACCTGCGCCTGACCACGCTGCGCGGCGCCAATCTTACCAATGCCGACCTCACTGGTGCGGATTTGACCGGGGCCGACCTGGAAGGGGCGAATGTAACCGGCACGGTGCTGGCCGATGATAGCCTCAGAGCGGTGATTGATGAGATTACGCGGGGGTAGATGGACGTGTTATTCCATTTCAAAGCGTCAATAACAGCGGGATGTTTTTCATCCAGCGCGAGGCCACTCTTCACCACATGATCTGAACGTCGTATTTTGAAAATTCGCCATCCGTGGTGATGATAGGTATCCGTTCAAGCTGGGCCTGGGCGATCAGCATGCGGTCAAAAGGGTCGCGGTGTGGCCCAGGGAGATGGCCTGCGGCCAGCGCATGTTCTACAGATATAGGCAATACGTCTATCCGCGCCGTGCGCAGCAGCTCCGGCAAATTCTGGGCAACTTCCCCCGCTTCGGGCAATTTTCCCAAGCGGTACTTGGTCGCAATCTCCCAGGCTGAGGCACTGCTCATCAGGACGGTGTTACCAGGTTCCTTAATCAGATCCCGTGCATGTTGCGAAAGCTTGGGGTCATTGAATAGCCACCACAGCAGTGCATGGGTGTCGAGCAGCACCCTCATTGTTCCCACGCCTCCAGCCCTTCCGACGACAAGGGCTCAAAAAAGGTATCGGTTACCTTTCCTTTGGCTATGCCGGGTGTGCGTTCCTTGTGGGTGTCGAGCGGCACAAGTTTGGCGTAGGGTTTGCCAGATTTGGCCAGTATGATTTCTTCGCCAGCATGCGCCCTTTCAAGAAGACGCGAGAAGTGAGTTTTAGCATCATGCACATTCACTATCGTCGGCATGGCATCATTACCTTTTTGAGACGGGTTGGACTAAGTCATACAACTAACTTAGTTTAGCCCGGCACCCCAAAATTATCAAGGTCCGCTACCTGTCCTTTATCTCCACATAATCCCGTTGTCCCGAGCCGTCATACACCTGTCTCGGCCTGCCGATGCGCTGGTTCGGGTCGGCGATCATTTCCATCCACTGCGCGACCCAGCCCACGGTGCGGGCGATGGCGAACATCACGGTGAACATGTTGGTGGGGATGCCGAGTGCTTTATAGATGATCCCCGAATAGAAATCCACGTTCGGATAAAGTTTGCGCTCGATGAAGTATTCATCCTGCAGGGCCACTTCTTCAAGCTTTAGCGCCAGCTCGAACAGCGGATTGTTTTGATTGCCCAGTTTGTTGAGCACCTCATGGCACATGGCACGAATAAGGCGTGCGCGCGGGTCATGATTTTTATATACGCGGTGGCCGAAGCCCATCAGGCGGAAGGGGTCGTTCTTGTCCTTGGCGCGGGCGATATACTTGGGGATGTTCTTGCTGTCGCCTATCTCCGCCAACATGTGCAGCACCTCTTCATTGGCGCCGCCGTGGGCCGGACCCCACAGCGAGGCGATGCCGGCGGAGATGCAGGCGAACGGATCGGCGCTGGAGCTGCCGGCCAGACGCACGGTGGAGGTGCTGGCATTCTGCTCATGATCCGCATGCAGGATGAAGATCAGATCCAGCGCCTTTTCCGCGAGTGGATCGACCTGGTAGTCCTCAGCGGGCACCGAAAACATCATGTGCAAAAGATTGCCGCAATAGTTCAGGTTGTTGCGCGGATACATGAACGGCTCGCCAATCGAATGCTTGTAGCTGGCGGCGGCGATAGTCGGCATCTTGGCGATTAGGCGGTGCGCGGCGATGTCGCGATGGTGGGGGTTATGGATGTCCGTCGTGTCGTGATAAAACGCCGACAAGGAGCCGACCACGCCAACCATGATCGCCATCGGATGGGCATCGTGATGAAAGCCATTGTAAAAAGTCTTCAGGCTTTCGTTGAA
This sequence comes from uncultured Gammaproteobacteria bacterium, assembly GCA_947085925.1. Classification (GTDB taxonomy): domain Bacteria; phylum Pseudomonadota; class Gammaproteobacteria; family Ga007554; genus LNEJ01. Next base: position 2,319 of record CAMTYI010000154.1, on the reverse strand, counting down.
CATGGTGTGGCGGCGGACGATGTTGGTAAATTCACCGAGCTGCATCTGGTTCGGCAATTCGCCATAGATCAGCAGGTGGGCGACCTCGAGAAAATTGCTTTTTTCCGCAAGCTGTTCGATGGGATAGCCGCGATAGAGCAGCACGCCCTGCTCGCCATCGATATAGGTGATCGCGCTGTGGCAACTGGCCGTGGCGAGAAAGCCTGGGTCATAGGTGACGTATCCCAGTTCACGCTGTAACGCACCGATGTCGATGGCGGGAGGGCCGAGCGTGCCGCGCCGAATAGGCAGCTCAACGCTCTTGCCGGTGGCGTTATCCGTGATCGTGACAGTGTCTTTCATGGCTGCACCTATGCTGATTGATCTGTGGAGAGATTCTTTCTATAGTTATCGGTCAAATTATAGCGCTTTGTAGGGTGTGCCCCGCTCGGGGGGGGCACGCGCCGCGCCACGAAAGTTGCTCATTTGTTGTTTTTTCCTGTCACCCCAGGCCCGCCCGCACCTGCTCCGCCGAGCGCCGCACCGCCTCTTGCTCGTCCTCGGTCAACGGCAGTTCCACCACCTTTTCCAGACCCGTTCCGCCCAGGATCACAGGCACGCCGAAGGCGATGTCGTGCTGACCATATTCACCATCCAGTACTACAACGCACGGCAGCACGCGACGGCGGCGATGAACCAGCGTATCCACCATGGTGGCGATGGCTGCTGCTGGAGAGTCATAGGCACTGCTGTTCTCTTTAAGTGCCAGGATCTCGGCGCCACCCTGACGGGTGTGTTCGACCAGGCGCGCGATGATGTCGGGAGGCAGAAAGTGTGTGACGGGAATGCCGTTGATGCAGGTATAACGCGGCAGCGGCACCATCGTGTCGCCATGCCCGCCGATCACCAGCGCCGTGATGTCTTTCACGGAGAATCCGGTCTCAAGTGCGATGAAGCTCGCCATGCGCGCACTGTCGAGCACGCCCGACAGGCCGAACACCCGCTGCCGTGCCCAGCCGGTATGGCGCCAGGCGTGATAAGTGAGCACATCCACCGGGTTGCTCACGATCAGCACCATGGCTTGCGGGGCATAGTGCATAACCTGGTCGACTATCGTGGTGATGACGGGCAGGTTGGCGGCGCGCAGATCGGCGCGCGACATGCCCGGCTTGCGGGGAGCGCCGGCGGTGATAATCACCAGATCCGAACCCGCCATCAGGGCTGGATCGCCCCCGCCTGTCACGCGGGTATCGAAGCCGAACAGCGGCGCGGATTCCTGGATGTCCAGGGCGACACCCCGCGCCACGCCTTCCTGGCGGCCCAGCAACACCAGTTCCCGGCACAGCTCTTCCTTGGCGAGGATCTGTGCGGTTGATTCGCCTACCCGGCCGGGGCCGACGATAGTGATTCTTTCCATATCCCTTTCCCCCTGAAAATGGACCTGCATGCCCCTAAGCCGTCGTTCATTGTAATCTGTACATTTAGCAATGATGAGAACGGCATAAGGGGCCGTAATCACCGTAAGGCATTGCGCCCTCATTGTCACCTCATTGTGCCCTTTACGGGCATTACGGGGATTCACGGGTGTGACAATGAGGCTTAACCAGAAAAGCACTGATTATCCCTTAACGGCCCCCAATCATGAGGCGGGAACGTGGGATTGTAAAGGTGTGGATTCAGGATCTCAGCGACCTTCGTCAGCACCATCTCTTGCCGCATCCAGTATCCGGCGCAACGCCCCATTCATTATGGCCTGCTCGTCCTCAGAGAGGTGCTGATTGAAGAGATTCACGATGCAACCCCGATAGACTGGCCACATCCTTTTCCTCATCGCCAATCCTGCTGGCGTGAGCACACCATAAGCACCCCGCTTGTCGTCTGTCGCAGATTGCCGTTTCGCGAGTCCCGCAGCCTCAAGACGGTCGACTAACCGCGTCAGGTTGCTCCGGGAGAGAACGACCGAATGGGCGAGTTCGTGCATGCGCAAGCGGTGTTGGGGCGCGCGCTCAAGCGCCCAAAGCACGTCATACCATTCGAGGGGTGGTAACTCCGCTTCCTTGAGCCTGGCCTCGATTTTTTCAAGCAGAACGGCGTGGGTTGTTAGAAATAGCGCCCATGTGGCGGTTGAATCTGCTGTTGATTTTGATTTGGGATTTCGCATTTTGAATATCGTACTTTAAAAATTGTTGCAAACGCAATTAAGGAACGTGCACGAAACAACTTCCTGATCTCGCCTCAGTCATTTGGCTTATGATGTGATCCCTTAACAGCGTTTGGAACAGTCCCTTTGGCCTACGGCACAGATGTCGAATATTATATGAAGCGTTTTCACGATTCGCT
>CAMTYI010000153.1:0-13848 GCA_947085925.1 uncultured Gammaproteobacteria bacterium | reverse complement strand
CGTCCCGCCATTGTGCCCGCTCACCGCCGTGGTGCTGGTGATGCTGTCGTGGTGGAACAGATACGGCTTGAGCGTGCCGCCGGTGTCGTACAGGTAGCCCGCCACCAGTTCGTCGATGCTCGATCCTCTGAGGTATTTGGCTTGCAGGGTGCCGCCCGAGTAGGTCGACTCCAGGTGCTCGCCTTCGAGGTAGTCGCTGCGATTGCCCAGGGGGCCGCCGCTTCTGCCGATGCGGTAGTCCATCGGGTCGTACTGGTAGCTCTCGCCGCCGAGGGTTTTGATCCGGCCCTTGGCGTCCCAGGTGAGGCTCTTGGCGCCGGTGCCGCTCTGGCCGGTGAGCCTGCCTTCGGCATCAAAGCTGAAGCTGGATTCGAGCGTGCCTGTTGCTGAGCCGATGCGGATGTCGGCCAGCCGGTTGGTGTTGGCAGCGTAGGTGTAATAGCGGGTGTTCGCGTTTTGGATCAGGCTGCCCTGGGTGTGGCTGGTGCGGTTGCCCACCTTGTCGTAGCTGTACAGCGCGTCGCTGGCGGTGCCGGGGTAGTCGGCGGTCTTCAGACGGTAGAGGGGGTCGTAGGCGTAGGTGGTCGTGCCCGTCGCGTCAGCCTGCGTTAGGATGTTGCCCACCCGATCACGTGTATAGCTGGTGTCGGAGATCAGCGCGTTGGCGGCGTCGTACTGGCTGAGCCGGGTCAGGGCGCCGTTGGCGTCGTACTGACTGGTGGTGCGGGCGCCGGCGCTGGTGACTCTGGAGAGCATCCGTCCCGCCGGGTCGTACTGGTAATCCACCTGCAGGTAGTCCGGATTCCTCAGCATCGTGAGGCGGTTGGCGGCGTTGTAGGTATAGCTCGTGGTGCTGCCCTGGTAGGTGGTTTTGGTGAGGATGTTGCCGGCCTTGTCGTAGGTGAAGCTCAGTGTTTTGCCGCGGCTGTCGAGCTTGTTGGTGAGGCGGTTGAGGCGGTCGTACTGGAAGCTGTAGCCGACGGTGCTGTTGGCGGCGCTGGCGCGGTTGCCGGCGGAGTCGTAGCCGAAGGTTTCCGCCGTGCCGTCCTTGAGGTAATCCACCCACATCGGGCGGTTGGCGGCGTCAAAGGTGATGCGGGTGGTCTCGTTGAGGCGGTTGGTTTTCTCAAAGATATTGCCCGCCTCGTCGGGTTTGTAGGCCGTCGTCTTGCCGCTGTGGTCGGTCTCACCGGTCAGCCGCCCGAGGTCGTCGTAGCCGAAGCTCCAGGTCTTGAGTTCGGCGTCCCTGACGCTGAGGCGGTTGCCTGGCAGATCGTAGGTGAGGGTGGTCTCGCCGTTCTGGGCGTCGGTGATCCTGATGGGGCGGTTGAGTTCGTCATAAGTCCTGCTCTCCGAGCAGCCCTGGGCGTTTTTGGGTTGCAGGCCGGCCTGGGCGTTGGCGTCTATGGTACAGATGAGGTTGCCGTTCTGGTCGTACTGGAATTCGCTGCGGTAGCCTTTGGCGTCGACGGCGGCGGTTTTGCGGCCCAGGGCGTCGGTCTCGAATTTGACGGTTTCATTGTTGGCATTGGTGACGCTCACGATGTCGCCTCTGAGGGTGTAGGCGGTGGTGGTGCGGGTGCCGGTGGCGTCGATGACGGCGGTGCGGCGGTTCATTGCGTCGTATTCGAAACGCGTAGTGTGGCTCTCGGCGTCGAGCACGGCGATGACGTTGCCGGCCTCGTCGTAGGTGTAGCTCGTGACGTTGCCCAGCGCGTCGGCCTCGGTCTTGACGCGCTCGGCGGCGTCATAGGTGCGGGTGACGATGTCGCGCACCTCAAAGGTGAGGTCGGGCTTTTTGTAGCGGTGGGTGATTTTCCAGAGCTGGCCGTTGGAGTCATAGCTGTTGATGACTTCGTTGCCCAGGGGGTCGGTGACTTTGGTGACGCGGTCGAGGGCGTCGTAGTCGTAGCGGGCGGTGAGGTCGATGAGGGCGGCGTTGGTGGGGCTGGCGCGGCGCTTGAGGGTGTCGGTTTTCCTGCGGCCGAGGCTGTCGTAGGTGGTGGTCCGGGTGATCGCCAGACCCGAGGGCATGCCGACGGTCTGCTCTTGCGCGATGTTGAGGCCGTTGCTGCCCGGTTCGTAGGTGAGACGGGTTTCGCGGTAGCGCGTGGCGTCGAGGTAGCTGCGGCTATAATTGAGCGTGGCGTTGCTGTTCCAGCACTGGCTGGCGAGCAGCACGTTGGCACTGCCTGCCAAGGCGCTGATGCGCGTCTCCCTGGGGCGGTTGGCGTAGTCGCAGCCGCTGGTGGCGGTGGCAAATGTGGTGGTCGAGACGGTGCCGCGCTTGTCCTTGGTGGTGGCGACTTGATCCAGCGGGCCGTAGGTCATGTCCACCGTGCGCCCCAGCGCGTCCTGTTCGCGGGTGACGTTGCCGAAGCTGTCGGCGTTGCCGGTGTAGGCCTTGTCCAGCCGGTAGCTGTAGGTGGTGGCGTAGCCCAGCGCGTCGTATTTCTTGCTACGGATGGCGTCATTCTGGTTCTCGAACAGCAGCACCGCGCCGTCGGGTTCGGTGAGCTGGGTCATGCGGCCGTTGTCGTCGTAGAAGTACGTGCGCACCCCGCCCCTCGGGTCGGTGACGCGGGTGGACTTGCGGTAGAGGTCGTAGTCGAGGGTGTCGCCCTGGCCGAAGCTGTTGGTCTGCTGGAAGGTGCGGCCGTTTTCGTAGTACCTGAAGGCGGTCCTGACGCTCTGGCCGCCCCTCGCCAGGGGCTGGGCGATGCCGGTGAGCAGGTGTTTGGGCGCGTCGTAGGTGTAGGTCAGCGTCTCGTTGAGGGGGTTGGTTCGGGTTTGCAGATTGCCCGAGGCGTCGTAGGCGAAGCGCCATGTGCGCGCCGTCCAGTCGGCCACGTCCTTGAGGCGGCCGCCGGTGTCGTAGGTGAAGACGAGGCCGGTGCGGCCGACGATGCCGAGGTTGTCGGTGACGGTGGACAGGCGCCCGCCGGCGTCATAGGCCAGGGTCAGCCGGTCGCCCCAGGGGTTGTCGATGGTTTTGAGGCGCGCGACGATACCCGGCGTGGTCTTGAGGGTGCCCGCCGGGGTTTCGAAGAGGTATTTGACGCCATTGCGGAAGGTGAGGGTGTGCTGCCCGGCGGCCGGGCTGTCCAGCACCAGGGTGTCGTAGACGCCCTTGGGCGGGGTGACGGCGTAACTGGTCTCGTTGACCGGGAAGCTCTGCTCGCCGCCGCGCTCGTCAAGATAGGTGATGGAGCTGGTCTTGCCGTTGGCGTTGTCGGGACGTTGCGCGGGGGTGCAGTTGGGACAGTCACCGAAATCGTTGGATTTCAGGCGCATGAGGTAGCTGTGCGTCCAGCCGTAACCCAGGCTGCGGTCCACTTTGGTGGCGCTGGGGGCCGAGTTGTAGGTGCGGGTGAAGACGGTGTTGAGGCCGTTGCGGCCGCGAATGACGACATCGGTCTCGTCGTGGTAGTTGTTGCCCGAGACGGTGGACACCGGGTCGGCGGTGCTGGGGGTGCGCACCGGGTCGTTGTTGACCGTGCCCACCAGCAACTGGTCGTTGAACTGGTCGTTGTTGAAGGTGGGGGTGACGGAGATCGCGCCGGTGTTGATGGCGCGGGCGGGATTCAAGACCACGTTGCCGTCCACGTAGCCGCCGGCCAGCGCGGGGCTGACGCTGGTGAGGCAGAAGCACGCAAGCGTGAAGGCGGCCAGCGGGCGGCGGTGGCGTTCGAGCAGGGATGAAGAATGGCGGCGCATGATGTCAGTTCCCTTCTACGGTGTTTTTTCCGGTGGCCTGCCCAGATTTGGCGGCTGCAACGGCCGGTGCCGGGCTGTCCAGACCGACATAGCCGCCTCCGGCAGTCAGGCTGCGGTTGGCGATCTCGAAGGAGAGCGAATTCAGCCGCCCGGTCGAGGTGGTGTAGCTTTTGCGGATATCGACCTCGAAACGGTAGGTGGCCCCGGCCACCAGGGTCGAAGGCAGCGTGTACTCGACCCAGGACTGGCTCACGTCGCGCAGTTGCAGGTCGTTGCGGATGCCCGCCACAAAGGTGGTCGAGTAGGCGCTGGCGGCCAGGCTCTTGTTGCGGTAGGCAAAGTCGGCGCTGGTGAAGCCCTGCAACACGTCGAGATAGTTGAAGAAGGCCGCGCTGGAGCCGCCCCGGTAGCTGTTGTAGCCTGTTCGCACCCTTGTAATCGCGCCGTCGATGGTGGTGCCGCTCGTCCAGGACACACCACATGCGCTACCCGCGTTGAGCGTTTGCGCACCGCCGTAGGTGACTCGCAGGCTTGCGAGCTGGTTCTCGATGCCATCGAAGCAGCCGATGTTGCCGTGCCAGTAGTCGTTGTAATAGCTGAGTGTGGACAGGCGTGTATCGGAACTGCCAGTCGGTGTTTTTTTGAGCACATCGAAGCCTTCCAGTGCTGTGGTAGTAGGGTGCGACCAGGTGGTGGGGCGCGTGCCATAGATGTCGCGCGGGGTGATGGTGAAGGGCGACTGGGCCAACGCGCCAAAGCCCACGGAGGTGATGAAGCCCGGCACGGTGTTGGTGCCGGCGTCGCGTTTGACGTTCACCAGGCTCGCGCCATTGGACAGTGCCATCTGGATGCCGCGCACGGTGGAGACTGCGTCGTAACCGGTGAGTTCCTGCCAGGTCTCGTGTTCGAGCGATGAGGTGATGTGGCCGAGGAACTCGAACTGGCGGTTGGAGTAGGCAAGGGCGGCCTCGCTGGTGCGGTACGCGCCACCGATGGTGATGCCCTTCATGTCGATCAGCAGCCCGCCGGGCAGAATGGAGAAGGCGGTGCCGTCGATGTACTCGGCCTCATAGACGGAGCTGACCACGCCGAGGAAGCCGATCACCGGCGTCCTGGCCTTCATCAGCCGGTCGGTGCGCTCGAACTGCTCGCGCAGCTTGGCGTAATATTGGGTGGCGCCGACGTAAAGCAGGCCGCCGGTCAGCGCATCGAGAGCGGGCTTGTTTTCCAGCAGTTTGATGTCGGTGGCGTCCCAGCCGTTGCCGTTGACGTCCACATAGGGCGTGCAGTTGGTGCCGTCGGCGAGACACCCGGCCTCACCGGGATTAAAGACGATCTTGTATTGGTCGTTGGAGGCCAGCAGTTGGTCGGCGGCGCGATGCACCTGCGACCAGTTGGAGGATTCACCACCGGTGGCCACCAGATAGTAGCCGCCGATGATGGCCGAGTACTCCGCGCTGATGGTGCGGTCGGCGTCGCCGCTGGTGGCGCCGGGAGCGCCATCCATCGACACCGTGAGTGTGAAGAGATAGCCAATCGTCGGGACGAATCCGGAGATCGTGCCATTGCCCGAGATGGGACGCGAGATTTCCGTTCCGCCCAGCCGCACGACCATGTTCGGCACGTTGCCCGGTGCAACGAACTCGGTGGTCATGGTCAGGCGCCGGGTGTTGACCTCAGCGAGCAACAGGGATGTGCCACCCGCGTTGATCGTCAGACCGCCAAACACAAACTTCACGCCAGCGCGAACGGTCTTGCCCCACTTTTTGGGTTCAGTGGCGGGCACCACGGCGTCATGGGCGGCCACCGTGTCGTAGCGGCGGATGCTGCCTACCACCTGATAGGGCAAGGACGCGGGCAGCAGGCCCTCGCGCAATTCGATAATCTTGCCCGCGTCTTCCACGTCTTCCAGCGTCTTGCCGGGGTAACTGGCGCGCAGCCATGCCCCGACCTGGTCTTCGAGAATGGTGAGCGGGTTCTTGTCGCGCCGGGCGACGTCGTTGTTTTTGATGGCGTTGTAGTAGGCGGTGTAGTCGAAACTGACGGAAGTGTAGGGGTCGAGATTGAGGCCGTTGTAGGCCTTCTGCTTGAAGCTCGCGTCCAGCGCCACCCAGGTGCAGCGCGCGGCGTTGCCGGCCTGGCTGCAATCGACGGCAGGGTTGACGGTGTTGATGCCGCGATACTGGTCGAAAGGCACGAAGGCTTCGGCCCAGGCATGTTCGAAGTCCACGGTGCTGCGGTCGGCGGCGAGCGTTACACCCTGGATGCCTTGATCCTTCAATATCTGCACGGCCACATCCAGATTCCCGATCGCAAGCAAGTTGGTCAGTTGCGCGGCGGCGATGCGCACGGTGCCGACCGCATAACGGGCGGGGATGTTCTGCGAGCGCAGCATGGCGATCAATGTGGTGGCGATGTCCACATCGCTGCCGCGCCGGCCCAGGAAGGTGTTGATCGAGCCCGAGCGTGAACCGTGGTAAGGCGAGAACTCGATGGTATTGTGCAGATGTTCGTAGATGGCGACCACCGTGCCGAGCTGGACGGCCTTGTCGCACAGGGCCTGAGCGTCCGTGGCGGCGTAGACGATTTCCGGCGTTTCAGCCAATTGGGCAGAAGCGGAGGCCACGCACGCGGCATTCGCGGTTGATATATCCGGCAGGCTGGCCGCCAGCAGCGCCCCGAGGACGGCAGCTAGCCGGGGTAAGGGTCGAAGGGTGTTGGCGAACATCATGGGCTCCTCATTCATTGGCCGCTGGGTTGTTGTTATCCCCCGGAGGGTAGGCTGCGCGCTCGGGCGGCACGAAGCCTGCGGGCATGGCCTGTAGCGTTGGCGTGCCGTGGGCCAGCGGGGCATCCGTCAAGCCACCCTTGGTGGCCTGCCCAGGGGCTAATTGAAGTTGGTCGCGCAGCTCGCGTAACTGCGCCGCTCGATCCAAATTGCCATCGGCGAGCGCGGTGTCGAGTTTCTGCGCCCAGCGCTCGAAGAGGCGGGCACGTTGTTCACCGACCGGGAAACCCGCTGAGGTGGTGTCGGCGGCGGGGTTGGCCTGGGCACGAGCAGCCATCAGGCCACCGTGCTGGCGCATCTGGCCTGCCAGCGCACGGGCGTCCGTGCGGGCGGCTTCGCGCAGATCGGCAATAGCCAGACGTGACTGGCGCTGCTCCGCGCGCTCTTCGCCCTGAACGGTGATCGGCATCCGGTTTTTCGGGTCAAGATCGGCGGCGATCAGGCGGTCGAGGCTGGCGCGCAACCGCACCAGTTGCCCGGCGTCGGCACTGTCTTCAGCACCGCTCTTCTTGGCCGCCAGCACGTTGCGGCTCACGGCGCGGATGGCGTTGATCTGGGCGGGCGAGAGCGCACGTAGCGCGGCCTCATCGTCTCCCTGGGTCGTAGGGCGCTCCGCATGGGCAGAGGTGGCGATGACCAGCGCAACGAGGGCCAGGAGATTCAAGCGAAGTGAAGTCATGATGATTCTCTCTTGTTTCTTTCCGTTCTGTTCCCGCCACGCCGTCCGGCGCGGCCCACTGCTCCCATCAGCGCAACGCCCAGTGCACCCAGCGCCCAGAGCGGAATCGGCACATCGCCGTCGCTGGAGGCGACTTGCGTACAGCCCGCGCAGGGGTTGCCGACAAGGTTGGGGCTGGTGAGGTTGGTCAGCCCCGCAATCGGCGAGGTGTCGCTGATATTGTTGTTGGCGGCGTTGAGCGTGGTGAGGTTGATGGCGTACTGCAAGCCGTTCAGACTGTTGATTCCCCGGTTGGAGATGTCCAGTGAAGTAAGTTGGCTCAATTCGCCACGGTTGAGTTGATCCATCGCACCACGGCCCAGTGCTTCGTTGATGGCCTGGCGCAGGACCGCGTCGATCACATCCACACGCTGACGGGACGCAGTGGCGTCCACCCCTTCGGCGGCGGCAAACGCCTGCACGATGAGGCCGGTGGCAAAAACCCCCGCGTCGAAGCCGCCGTCGGCGCGCTGGATCGCCGTCAGAGAATTGAGCAGCGCTTGGGCGTCCGCCGAGTTCTGGTCCATGCGCAGGTAGGCGAGTGCGGCGGCAGCGCGCACATGGGGTGCGGACGAGGTACTGACCCTGGCTTTGAGGGTGGCAACCGCATTGGCCAGTGGGGTGGTCAAGGTCGGGTCAGTGGACTTGTAAGCGGACAGCGCTTGCACGACACGGGCGGTAGCGTAGGCGTCGGTAGTGGTGCCCGCAGCCGTGGGCCAGCCTTGATCACCCACCGGGGTGAGCTGGACCGCCTTCAGGTAGGTGATGCCCTGGGCGCTGTTGAAGCTGGCTCCGGCCGTGCGCAAGGCATCGAGCGCCAGCGCGGTATCCAAGGGTGCTGCGCGGTAGCGTTTGGACAAACCCCATCCGGACTGCCCGGCCGCCGGGCTGGTGATAGCGGCGAGCAGTACGTCGATATCCTGCTGGGCGCTAGACTGCGTGGCGCGCAGCACCAGCAGGCGACGGGCACGAACATCAAGGTTCTGCGGATCGTGGTTTTCGATCCAGGCCTGGCCGGCATAGTACGGGCCACGACGGCGGTTGGCCTGATGCAGGGCCAGCACGGCTTCGGTGGTTTGCAGGAAGGTGCGCGATTCGGAGGTGTCGCGCCAACTGCCATCGCTGCTGTTTTGCTGTGACTCCAGCCAGTCGGCGGCGCGCTGGCTGGGCGTGGCATAGCTGCCGGCCGAAGCCGGATCGGCCAACATCAGCACGGCAGCCAGGGTGACCAGCGAGAAAGCCCTGTGGCCAGTGCTGTGCGGCAAATGAACTAGCGGGCCAGTAGCCGCTGCGTTGTGCATCATGAATCCTCCTCTATTTCACACGCCGAAGGACACGAAAGGTGGCATTACGGATTTGACCGGCGACGACAACTGCGCGCAGATTAACGAGCGTTTATGACAATTGTTGTATCGCTCGGCAACTCTTCATCGAACTCCCGGCGACGGAGCGGATGCGCCTTGCGTGGGATAACGGCGCCTGGCCCACTGCACCGCCAGGGCGGCTACTGCAAGACCCAGGGCATAGCGTCCACCGCCCTGCAGGAAGTTTTTCCATGCCACGAGGGGCGACACCGTACCCGGAGCCAGAGTGTCGATGACCACCTCCCAAATCTCGGCCGCCAGCACGCACGGCAGGTCGGACAACACCACTACCAGCAGCAGCGGCGCGAGCAGCAGCAAGCGCCATGCGAACTCCCTCCGGCACTGCGTGGGCCATGCAACCGCTGCGAGTACCGCCACCAAGGGGCCTTGCAGCGCATGCGCAATCAGCGTGGAGGCATTCGCGACACCGAGCGGGTCGGGGTAGATCACTTGCCCGCCAATCACCGCAATGTGTTTCCATGTCACGGTGGCACGCAGCACGCGATCCGCGCCCTCGTGATCCATAACCAGGCTCAGGAGACGGAATTCCTCGCCCACCCAGCCGAACACGAGACGATAGGCGGGCAGCCAGGACTCGACCAGCGCTTCGCCAAAGAACACAGTGAGCGGGATGGACACGCCGGCTGCCAGCGTCAGGCGCAGCAGGATGCGCAAGGGCGTCGCCCCTGCCAGCGTGTTGATGAGCGCGAACCTCACACAGCGCGATTGATGGCTTGAGCCGAACCGTAGCGATCCAGCCAGACGATGAAAAACGCCGCTGCGGCAATGATGAGCAACAAGGGTGTGACGATGCCGTGCAGTATGTCGAACAACGCCTTGTCGGTGCGGAAGGCGTAAAACAGGGCCAGCACGCGCACCTGGTTCAAGCTGAACACGAGCAGACCGCCGGCCACGATCCCCCACAGACGCCAGCGCCAGGTCATTGGGACAACCAGCATCGCACAAACCATCAGAAACACGACCTCGGTTCCTTCGCAGCCATTGAGCACATTGATACCACCGCCGGGCGCACGCAGCCTCGGCCCCACTGGCTGAACACCGATGCCGGGGTCAATCACGCCGATCAGCCAGGCGGCCGTCTTGACCGTCATCTGATCGATAACCAGCCGTTCGGCCCAGGTGCCGCGCGCCGCACCGTACAGGGTCTGAAGCAGCGCGAACAGCGCAAGAAAGGTCGCCGCTCGCCACCACAGCGTGTGGCGCGAGGTGGGCGGTGGGTCGCCATCAGGGGCGGTTCCATCCGGGAGGTAGGGAATTCCGGTCGGGGATCGTAACGTAGGCATGGTTGATCTGAAAAGCAGGCCAAGGATTTTCAGGCTACGCCACGACTGTGACATTTGCATGACACATGCCCGTTTTCAGGTTGAATATGGCCGCTATGCCACGCGTATAATAAACACCTCAAAAACGTACCCACAAACAGGGCGGCCGGGCGCGCTGCTCACCTATCTGTTGATGGGCGATGTAGGGCCGAACGTTTTGGGGCTCGCCACGTATCAGAACCTCACCGGAGCAGAAGCCTGGGCTGCATTTCTCGTCACCAGTTATTTGTCCGGCCACCTGCTTTTCCTGACAGGCTCGTGGTTGGATGTGTTTCCTTATGACTGGTTGAAGCGCAGATATTCATTGAAACAACAGATTATCCGGCTGGGGCGCCGCGGGACCCTGCTACCGTGGTTCGCGCGGGCTTTGATCTGTACCGTCTTCAAGCAGGAACGGGATCTCGCCCTCGACTGTGTAGATAAGATAAAAGCGCAAGCGCTCAAAGGGCTCGGTGCTCAAGACGCGGTAAACATCTTTCAATGGTCTACTCCTCGTGATTGGCGATGAAACTCAGCAGCACGAATGACAGCCGTCGCGCTTGGATGCGGGCTGTCAAGGCAGGCAGCCGCGTTGGTCGCACTGGTTCCCATTCGCTCACCCCCCACGCAAATGAAAACCAGTTTGCCTATGCGTAATTCATGATGAAAGTTGGGTTCGCCGAACGCTAACGCTCACCATGAACGTTGTACGGTACCCAACGACCTTTTCATCGAAATTTCGCTCCTCACACGGGATAATTCACAATTATCCCATCCCAATATGTATCAAAATACCCTTGAATATTTATAATAATATAGTATGTAATTACGTGGTATGTAATACATTATGATATTGCGAGGAGGCGCCATGGCCCGCACGGGACTGTATAAATCGGAAGTGAAAAAAGCGCGCGCTGCGCTGTTCGCGCAACATAAGCATCCCTCCGTCGATGCGGTACGCGTGGCGCTCGGCAATACCGGCTCGAAAACCACCATCCACAAATACCTGAAAGAACTCGCAGAGGAAGAGGGTGGCGTCGACGGCCGCACAGCGTCGATCAGCGACGCGCTGCAAGACCTCGTTGCGCGTCTGGCCGTGCAACTGCAGGACGAGGCAAATGTCCGTATTGACGAGATGCGCGCCCAAAGTGACGAGAAGAACCGCCACCATGCCGAGGTGCGGGCGGCGCTGCAAAAGGACGTCGAGGCGCTGAACGGACAGTTGCTGCGCGTCGAAACCGCCGCGCAGCAGGAAAAGACCACGCACGACCGCACGCGCGAAGCGCTGCAAAACGAAACGATTGCCCGGCATACGCGGGAGCAACAGGTGGCTGACCTGAAGGAACGCCTGGGCGAAAACGAGGCGCATCGCCACTCGCTCGAGGAAAAACACCAGCATGCGCGAGAAGCATTGGAACATTATCGGCAATCGGTCAAGGAACAGCGCGACCAGGATCAGCGCCGGCATGAACAGCACATTCAGCAATTACAGGCGGAACTGCGGCAGTTGCAGCAAACCTTAATCGTCAAACAGGACGATATCACGCGCCTTAACCAGGAAGGGGCACGCCTCGTGGCCGATCTATCGCATTTGCAGAAACAACTTTACGAGCAACAGTCCAGCACCCGGCAATTGACGCAAAAGCTGGCGTCGATGCAGGCGGTAGAGCAACGCTGTACAATGCTTGAAACGCACCTCACAGACAAGAACAGGCAGGCGCAGATGTTGAAAGATCAGCTCGACGTGACGGTGGCGAAAGCGGACGGATTATCTGGCCAGGTGCATGATTTTGAACTGGCCTTGGCGGCGTCTCATGCGAAACTCGATGCACAACAAGGAATGGTAACCGAATTACGCGCTTACCTGGACGCCCGTGAACGGCCCGTGGAAGGCAAGGCCGGTTAAGCCGCATCCGAAAGGCTCCGAGAAACTTTTACCTTTTCGAGGGGATGGGCAAAAATAGCCTGGATGCAGTCGAGATAGACGATGGGGTATAACGCATCGAGCGGACGGGATTGCCAGGCTTTTACTTCATCGATGACCGCATCGGTCACCGATGAAATCAAGCTGGGCGAGACCTCGGTGCCATACATTTCTTCCAGATGGCCCTGTATCTCCCGCACCGTCATGCCGCGCGCGTAGAGCGAGAGTATCTTGTCGTCGAATCCCGTCCAGCGGGTTTGGTGCTTGGGGATGATCTGTGGCTCGAAGCTGCCTTGCCGGTCGCGTGGAATGTCTATCGGCAGCGCGCCGAATTCGCCCTTGAGTGTTTTGCGGCTGCTGCCGTTACGGGCATTTCCAGCCGAATTGGCAACCGGCTCATGCTTGCCATGCCCAAGGTGCGTCGCCATCTCGGCTTGCAAGGCACGCTCGACCACAGCCTTGGTAAGCTGTTTGAGCAGGCCATGCTCGCCAATCAGATCCTCGGGTTTCTGATAATCAGCCAGTAGTTGGTCGATTAAATCGGGCGATGGGGCTTTCTTCGTTGCTGCGGTCATGTTCACTCCTTTTCAAAGTTAGGCAGTCTCCCACCAAATGACCGTTTACACAAAAATTCTTACACCCTCCTGATGGTGTTTGAACATGGCTGTCCAAACAATACCCCTGCCATGCTATGGGCACCGTCAACACCTAAATATCCGTGGTCTCCGCTCTTTCCAAATCGAGTTGTTGTCGGTGACACCCGCTCAGTTTTTCCACCAGAAATCGTCAGTCGTGATTCTGTAAGCGTCCTATTGTCTCTAGGGCATAAAAGGCTGGCAACTATACATCCCTCGGTATTTCAGTGCCCGTTGCCATATGAAGTACTGACGCTGTTAGCGTTGATCGCTAAGGGCGCACGGACACCATCCAGTCTTTGTTATTCACTGCCAATGACCGTCGATAACTGCAATGCACTACTCGAAAAGTGCATTAACGCAGGCTACATCACACCAAAATACCGCCTGACCGACTCAGGACATGCCGAGTTGAAAGGTGCTATTCGCACCCAACAGCACTTTAGGAAAGAGCTTCCTGATCGCGGAGAAGATGTGTATTATCCGAACTCGTTGAGAAGCCACATTGTTAGCTAGTGTTTACCGGAGCATGTGGATCAAGCTTAGCTTGTATTGCCTGCTTTTGTTGGGGCGCGGAGTTCCGCCGCCCTTCGTAAAAGCCTACGCTTGGCGGATGTTGAGCACGACTCAACTCACCTGCGAAGGACTAGGGGCTGAGCCGCGCTCAGCTTCCACAGTCGTGTCGAAGTAACTGATATGTGGTCTTCTCAACACTACCGCATGGGCGCCAAAGAACATGGGCTGCCGAAGGAAACCATCGACGCTGCCATTGCCCAAGCGATAGCGGTCGTGAATGGCCCTAATAAACTTCCAGTCATCCTGACATTGGGCCATCTGGCTAAGAGAACCGGCGTCAATTATGTGGCCCTAAGGAATTTGGTGGCCGGCGTCTATCAGCACCCCTATCGACACTTCAAAATTCGGAAAAGAGTTGGCGGCCCTGGAAAAGCGATCCGATACCGCCAGATCAGTGTTCCAACACCTGACCTATACCGTGTGCAACGTTGGATAGCAGTACATATTTTGCGGTCAGTCCCGGCACATGAGGCAAGTCATGCATTCAGTCCGGGTAGCAACATCGTGAAGTGTGCGGAGAAGCACTGCGGAGCCAAATGGATGGTAAAACTAGACATCTTGGATTTCTTTGGCAGCATTTCCGAGATGCAGGCCTATCGTGTTTTTCTTAGTCTTGGATACCAACCCCTAGCCTCCTTTGAAATGGCTCGATTATGTACGTATCGCCCAAAGTACGACTTACCCAAAAATTTTGTTTCACCACGTTTCCAGACACCTTCTGGAAGAGTAAAAAAACGTAATCGTGTCATTGAGAGTTATAACCATACATACATGGGGACTCTTCCTCAAGGAGCACCGACCAGT
>CAMTYI010000152.1:0-7136 GCA_947085925.1 uncultured Gammaproteobacteria bacterium | reverse complement strand
GTCACCTACACCAATATCGCCAAGCAGGAGATGTTGGGCGTGCGCGCCACTACTCTGGCCGATTTTGGCGCGGTCAGTGAGCAGACGGTGCGCGAGATGGCCCAGGGGGCGCTCAACAACAGCCATGCCCAGATCAGCCTTGCCATCAGCGGTATCGCCGGGCCGGGCGGGGCCACCCTCGACAAGCCGGTGGGAATGGTGTGCTTTGCGTGGGCGGGGATTGATGTGCCCGTGCGCAGCCGCACTGAACATTTTTTGGGCAACCGCGAGGCGGTGCGGCGTCAGGCGGTATTGGCCGCCTTGCGTGGCGTGCTGACGGCCATTGATGAAAAGCGTTGAACGTATCCCACAAAGGTAGAATGATGATAAAAGCAAGATTCACATCCGTTGCCACCGGTTTGTTGCTGGTATTATCCGCGCCGACCATGGCGGCGCTGCCGTTGGCGGACAGTCAGGGCGTGGCCATGCCGACGCTTGCGCCCATGATCGAAAAAACGGCGCCTGCGGTAGTGAATATCTCTACACGTGGGCGCGTCCGCGTGGAAGACAATCCATTGCTCCAGGATCCCTTCTTTCGCCGCTTCTTCGGCGCGCCCGACATGCCGCGCGAGCGGCCTACCCAGAGTCTGGGTTCGGGCGTGGTGGTGGATGCGGCCAAAGGCTATGTGTTGACCAATAATCACGTCATCGACAAGGCGGATGAGATCACCGTTACCTTGCGCGACGGGCGCAGCCATACCGCCAAGCTGATCGGCGCGGATCCCGAGGCGGATGTGGCGGTGATCCAGATCCCCGCCCAGGGCCTTAGCGCGCTGCCGCTGGCCGATTCGAGCAAGCTGCGCGTGGGTGATTTTGTGGTCGCCATCGGCAACCCGTTCGGTTTGGGCCAGACGGTCACCTCCGGCATTGTCAGCGCGCTGGGGCGCACCGGCCTGGGGATCGAAGGTTATGAAAACTTCATTCAGACCGACGCCTCCATCAACCCCGGAAATTCAGGTGGCGCGCTGGTTAATCTGCGTGGTGAGTTGGTAGGCGTCAATACTGCCATCCTTGCGCCCGGCGGCGGCAATGTCGGCATTGGTTTCGCCATTCCCAGCAACATGGCGCACGATATCATGCGGCAACTGGTGACCTACGGTGAGGTAAAACGTGGTCAGATGGGAATTATGATGCAGGATCTGACGCCGGATCTGGCCAAGGCATTCAACATCAAGGAGCAGTCAGGCGCGGTAGTGGCCAAGGTGTTGAAGGGATCTCCGGCGGACAAGGCGGGCTTGGCTAGCGGTGATGTTGTCACCACTGTGAATGGCAATCCGGTACGCGGCGCGGCCGAGTTGCGTAACGCCATCGGTCTGCTGCGCGTGGGCGAAAAGGTGGCGTTGGGTGTGTTGCGTGAGGGTAAGCCGCACACCATGACTGTACTGATAGCCCAGGCCTCGCAGGCCAAGGTGGACATGGGACGGACTCAACCGCACCTGGCGGGCGCCACCCTGGGCATGATCGAAGAGGGTTCTCCGCTGTACGGACGCATTGAGGGTATGGTGGTGCTGGATGTCGAGTCCGGCAGCCGGGCATGGAATGCTGGGTTACGTAAGGATGACATCATCCAGTCAATTAACCGCCTGCCAGTACGCACCATCGACGAGCTAAAGCGCGCCATCAAGGCCAATGAGCGGCGTTTGCTGCTCACCGTGCATCGCGGCAGGAGCGTGATGTTTATTATTATTCGGTGAAGTTACTTCTACTTTGTCAGTTCAAGGGCTAGACGACCATGCTGCGGATGAGTGAAGTGAACGCCACCAACCATCAGGCAATGCACTGACCGAATGGAACTCGCACATTACACAGCACCGTCACTTTACCCACCCCCCAGCAAATTACGCAAGTTCGCCAGGTGCGCCTGACCGCGCTCCTGGCGAACTTGTGGATCAATCTCGGCGCCCACGCCCTCCCACACCAGATCCTCCTCCGGCAACTCCTTCAAAAACCGGCTAGGCTCGCAGGCGATCGTCTCGCCGTAGCGTTTGCGCTGTCCGGCAAGGGTGAAGGTGAGGGTCTCACGGGCGCGGGTGATGCCAACATAAGCCAGCCGCCGCTCCTCCTCGACATTGCCTTCCTCGATGCTGGTGCGGTGCGGCAGCAGCTCCTCTTCCATGCCGATCAGAAAAACGTGCGGAAACTCCAGCCCCTTGGCGGCATGCAGCGTCATCAGATGTACACAGTCGCTGGTGTTTTCGTCCTCACCACGATCCAGAATGTCCATCAACGTCATATGCGAAACCAGATCGGCCAGGCTTTTTTCCTGCTGATTTTCGCCAAAGCCTTCAGACGGCTCACACAGGCGCTGCAACCAGGCGACCAGTTCGTTGACGTTCTCCATGCGCCGCTCGGCGGTCTTGAGGTCCTTGCAGGTGTCCTTGAGCCAGGTTTCGTAATCCATGGTGCGGATCATATCTTTTACTGCGGCGATGGGGTCGCCACGCTTGGCGCGATCCCCCAGATCCACCAGCCACTCAGAGAAATAGCGGATCTTGGTGACGGCGCGCTCGGATAGGTGTTGTTCCAGCCCCAGCTCGAAGCTTGCGGTCAACAGACTGGTGCCGCGCGCGGTGGCGTAGTCGGCGAGTTTTTCCAGTGTGGTGGGGCCGATCTCACGGCGTGGCGTGTTCACCACGCGCAGAAACGCGCTGTCGTCATCCGGGTTCACCAGAAGACGCAAATAGGCCATGACATCCTTGACCTCGGTGTGCGCGAAAAACGAGGTGCCGCCGCTCAGAAAATAGGGGATGCGCTGCTCGCGCAACATGCGCTCAAAGAGGCGCGACTGGTGATTGCCACGGTAGAGAATCGCGTAATCGCGAAATTCTGTGCGGTGCTTGAACTTGTGACTGACCAGCTCAGACACCACCCGCTCCGCCTCATGCTCGTCGTTGCGCGCCTGAATCACGCGGATCTGCGAACCAAAGCCCTTGTCGCTCCACAGCGCCTTCTCGAAGACGTGGGGGTTGTTGGCGATCAGGCGATTTGCGGCCTTGAGGATGCAGCCGGTGGAGCGGTAATTCTGCTCCAGCTTGATCACCGTCAAGCGCGGAAAATCATCCTGCAACAGGGCGAGATTCTCCGGCTGCGCACCACGCCAGGCATAGACGGACTGGTCATCATCGCCCACCACGGTGAGCGCCCCGCGCGGGCCGACCAGCAGCCGTACCATGCGATACTGGCTGGCGTTGGTGTCCTGATACTCATCCACCAGCAGATAGCGGATGCGGTTTTGCCAGGCATCAAGGATTTCCGGGTGGCTGGCGAACAGGGTCACCGGCTTTAAGATGAGGTCGTCGAAATCCATGGCGTTATACGCCTTGAGGTGGCGTTCGTACTCGCCATAGACTGCCGAGGCGGCAGTTAGTATGGCATCACCGCCCGCCAGCTCCAACGCCTGCTCTGGATTGACCACCATGCTTTTCCAGCGCGATATCTGCCATTGAACTTTTTCTGTTTGTTCGCCGTCGCCTGAAAATGCCTTGTGCATCAAATCGCGCAAAAGGGTAGCGGAGTCCTGCGCATCAAAAATCGAGAACCCCGACCGGTATCCCAACGCCTTGAGCTCACGGCGGATGATGTTCAGCCCCAAAGTATGGAAGGTAGATACCATCAGACCACGGCTATCCTTGCCGCCCAACAGCTTGCCCGCACGCTCCTTCATCTCACGGGCCGCCTTGTTGGTGAACGTCACAGCAGCGATATGGCGCGGCGCAATCCCACACTCCTGGATCAGATAGGCGATCTTTTGCGTAATGACGCGCGTCTTGCCGCTGCCCGCACCGGCAAGCACCAGCAACGGGGTATCCAGATGCCGCACGGCGGCGCGTTGGCGGGGGTTTAATTCGGACATTAAGGGGTCACAAAAGCTTGGGAAAGGGGGTTATTGTAGCTGAACCAGGGGTGCAATGCGCTTCGCTATCGCACTCTACGTGCGGGCCTGAAGTATCCGGCATTGTCGTAATACGTTTCCTGCTCATTGTCAGAATCGAGGCCGGGCAAGCCCAGTATAGGCAGGGGGGACAGATCCTTGGGTTGACTCAATGCCTCGCCAGTGGCGAACATCTGTGCCAATTGGGCGTCAAGCCAGGCTAACTGTTCAGCCAATTCCTTGGAAAAGAAATCATCGTCAACCAGCAGCAAGATGCAATTGGCCGTCATGCCGACATAAGGCGCCAAGGCCTTTTCATACAGCGCATGACCAAAGGTGATGCACCGCAGCTTTGCTGCAAGCTCGTCGCGCCGCTCCCAGAACAACATTTTCCAGCGAAAGTCACGGATCAATTGCAGCAAGGATTCATCCGAAGAAACAACAATGGCGCCACCTTCATCGAACAATGAAAGCATATTTTCTATCGCGGAACGACGCCCCGACTCCGCCCCGCTGCCAAGACGCTGTTTGGCTGCGGGAATATGAATGGCGTTAATCACTGCCTTGGTTTTTGGAAATATAATCCATGTGAGAAATTGAAAAAAATCATGCCAGTTTTCGGCCCGGGTTTGTATCTCGCCCGTGAAATAGATTCTCGGCGCATAATGCTCTTCAAAGCACGCAGGAGCTGCATCCTGTCTGACGATTTTTATCGGCTTGCCAGTCGCGGTGAAGATCGGTTCGCCATAACCCTCCAGCACACGCTGATAGTCATCCAGGCCGGGCCATGCGTCTCTAAACGCCGAGAACGCATCGGCCCATCGACGCAAGGGAGCGTAGAGAGGGGAGCGGGACGAAAATTCTGGGTCCCATGTCTTGTTCATAATGATGTGGTTAGGCAGGGTGGGGAATACACGAAGAAAGGCTCATTGGGGCGACTCTTCCCGGTTGCGCATGAAGTCCGCCGTATTGCGCAGTGACTGAAAAAGATGTTCGCGCAGCAACTCGTTCATATCCATCTCAGACAGCGCCTGACGCATACACAGCAACCACGCATCACGCTCCGCGACCCCGATGGAAAACGGCAGATGCCGCGCCCGCAGGCGCGGGTGACCGTATTCTTCCACATACAGCGGTGGCCCACCCAACCAGCCGGACAGAAACTTGAACAATTTCTCTCGTGAAGACGATAAATCCACCGGGTGCATGGCCCTGATCCCACAGGCCTCGGGCAGCGTGCCCATCAACTCATAAAAACGATCCACCAAGCGGCGCACCGCCTCTTCACCGCCCAAGCGGGCATAGGGTGACAACGTCTGATCAACCATTAACTCTCACCTGAAACGCCTATTTGATGTCACCATCGACATAAAACCACTGCCCATTCTCTTTGACAAAGCGGCTGCGCTCGTGGAGCCGACAAGCCTTCCCATTTACTTTGTAACAGGCAACGAACTCCACCACACCCTGGGCATCACCACCCTCATCAGTCATCAGGATTTCCAGGCCAAGCCATTTCACGGCCCGCTCCGCGTCCATTGTCCGGGGCCGGGTGTAGACATGCCAGGTGTGTAATAAGTATTTCACATCACCGCGCACATACGCACTATAACGCGAACGCATCAATGCCGCCGCCGTGGGCGCGACCGCCGCACGGCCGATATAATGCCCGCAACAGGCCGCATAGGCCTGTCCCAAGCCGCAAGGACATAATCGATCAACTTGCATTCGGCCTTAACTCCGGTATGTTAGGGCACCCAGTTGCGCCTGCCACCACGATAGATGTGGCATTTTAACGGAATAGCCCGATCAACCGCCACGGCACAGGCACTTCACGCCGGAATCAAAATAACGCATTGATCCTGGATTCGGCGTGACTTATGATGCAAGTATCCAGCGCATTCCAGATCCTTTATTCTCAGGCTCGTCAGTACTAATCGGACACGATGCTTGTATGGTCATACGCCTCTCAATCAACATACGCCGCTGGCCCGTCATCGCCATGCTTTGGATTGCGCTGGCCTCCATAGTCGAAGCGCAAGAAGCCAATCGTTCTGGCATTGAGCTGTTTGTCGCGGATGGACAATTGATGTCGCATCCGTTCCGCGTATTCGTGACACACGATATCACGCCCGATATGCAGCCCCGCTTATTGTTACAAGCAAGCCACACCATCTCGCCTGTGCAAAAGGGGGAGTTTGAAAGAATCAAGCCGCTCGTAATAGCGCGCAACCAGATCAGCACCGAGACAGTGGCTGGTCAGAAGGTCCAGATGACGGGAACCTTGCTCTTATTCGATTTGCAGAAGTACCCAGTACCGCCATACAAAGGAATGATTCGCCTTACGCCCATGCTGGTCTGGTCGGAATCGACGCCTGCCGGGCCAGCAGAACAAACGGTTGTCGCCCCGCACGAAATCAACCTGGGTAACATCGGGGTAGCCGCCGCATGGGCATTGGTGATCGTCGCCCTATTTATCACATTGATCGTGCTGCTTGCGAGGCACACGGGACAGCCCGTCATATTATTTTTCTGCGGCAGCGATGGACGGCTGTCGCTCTCACGCGCCCAGGTGGCTTTGTGGACCCTGGCGATCGGCGTGGTGGTTGGTGGGTATGGATTATTAAAGTTGGAGGTACCGGACATTCCGGAAACGCTTGTTGTACTCATGGGAATGTCCTTAGCCACAGGCGGCATTAGCTATGTCAAAGGAGACGGGAAAGGAACAGGCAGCGGCCAGGCGTTGACACCTCCTCCACCAGCGGCGATAAAACCGCAGCTTTGCGACCTTGTCTGTGCCACAGATGAAAACGGCCAGCAACATCTGTCATTAGCGCGAGCGCAGATGGTGTTTTGGACTGGCCTGACCATAGTGCTGTTTATGGTCAAGAGCGTTCTTGATGGGGTGCTATGGGACGTTCCATGGGAAATGGTCGCCCTGATGGGCATGAGCCAGGCAGCCTATCTCAGTCCGAAGCTGGTCACCCAGCCATAGTAGACCGATGCGGTGCTGCCGTCATTTTGTCCCTGCATGCTTAGCGAATAACGCATCCACCTACTCCACCGTCACCGACTTCGCCAGATTACGCGGTTTGTCGACGTCGGTGCCTTTTTGCAGCGCGGCGTGATACGACAATAACTGCAAGGGTATCGTGTGTACGATCGGTGACAATGACCCACCGTGGCCGCCGGGGAGTTTGATGACGTGCACAAACTCCGACTCGTC
>CAMTYI010000151.1:0-12204 GCA_947085925.1 uncultured Gammaproteobacteria bacterium | reverse complement strand
ATGTAGGGTACGGGGTAGCCTGTTAACGTAAAGTTGATGGACTCTCCGCTTTTGGCGTGTCCCTCTCAAATGCAATGTTAGACATGAGACCCGGACAAGGGGCACCATTTCGGCCAGCAAGGTCTCTGGCGCAATGTCTTGCTCGTGAGGCCAGGTGACTGCCCCGAATAGAATGCCCACCTGATTAAAGTAATGCACATCTCGAAGCTCACGAAACACGCCAAAATCAAGATAGGGTTTTAGATCAAAAATTCCCTTGCGCCCATTTTCAATCTCGACATAAATACGATAGTCCGGCAACGGTTTAATGGTTTTGACATCCCAGTACATTGCATCACCTCACAGGGGGGCTATTTTGTAGGGGCTCTCGCCACTGACCGCCAGCTCCCAATCGGCCATCAGTTCATCGCGATGAAGCTCGATCCATGCCTGTACCAGCCTCAACTGCTTGCGGGGTAACTCACCAGCGAGGATTTCGCCATCTCCAATGCCAATGGATGCCTCAAACTCGGCGTACTTCGCGTGGATGTGCGGCAAGTGGTGATGTTTATTGTCAAGGAGATACAGACGAATGAAAATCCCATAAAACATAGAAATAATTGGCACGGATAGAACTCCTTAATGATCGCGCACTCTATTGCTGCCTAACGCTCGGCGGGCGGCGCTGCTTCCTGCTCCAGTCGCGCTATCTCCTCGCGAAAGGCATTAACATCCTGGAAGCTGCGATACACCGAGGCAAACCGGACATAGGCCACCTGATCCAACTGGCGCAATTCATCCATCACCCATTCACCCAGCACGCGCGAATTGACTTCGCGGTCGCCTGCGGTGCTCAGGCGGTGCTTGATATGATTAATGGCGTCATCCATCCGCTCGGTGGGCACGGGACGCTTTTCCAGCGCGCGCAGCATTCCGGCGCGCAGCTTGCCCTCATCAAAGGGAGCACGGCTACCGTCACGTTTTACAATGCGCGGCATCACCAGCTCCGCTGTCTCGAAGGTGGTGAAGCGATCGGCACAAGTGAGACACTCGCGGCGCCGACGCACCACCGCGCCCTCGTTCGCCAACCGCGAGTCGATGACCTTGGTGTCGTCAGCGCCGCAAAAGGGGCAGCGCATTATTGGCCGTACACGGGAAACCGCCCGCACAGCTCCAGCACATGATACTTGACGCGATCAATGGCAGCCGCATTGCTCACGCTATCCAGAACATCGCAGATCCAGCCCGCCAGGACGCGAACCTCGGCCTCATTAAAACCACGGGTGGTCACCGCCGGTGTGCCGATACGGATGCCGCTGGTGACAAACGGTGAGCGCGGGTCATTGGGAACACTGTTCTTGTTGACGGTGATATTCGCCGCGCCCAATGCCTCTTCTGCCTCTTTGCCGCTGATTTCCTTGCCGGTCAGATCGACCAAAAACAGATGATTATCGGTGCCGCCGGAAACCACCTTGTAACCACGCTCGATCAACACCTTTGCCATGACGCGGGCATTGGCAACTACCTGAGCCTGATACACCTTGAATTCCGGCTGCAACGCCTCCTTGAAGGCCACCGCCTTGGCGGCGATGACGTGCATCAAGGGGCCACCCTGAATACCCGGGAAAATCATCGAACTGAGCTTCTTTTCAATATCGGGATTGGCCTTCGCCAGAATGATGCCGCCGCGCGGGCCGCGCAAAGTTTTGTGGGTGGTCGAGGTGGTGATATCAGCGATTTGCACCGGGCTGGGATAAACCCCGGCAGCGACCAGTCCGGCCACGTGGGCCATATCGACAAACAGGTACGCGCCCACCTTGTCGGCGATGGCACGGAAGCGCTGCCAGTCAACCACTCGTGAATAGGCACTGAAACCGGCAACGATCATCTTCGGCTTGTGCTCCAGCGCCAGAGCCTCCACCTGTGCGTAATCGATCTCGCCCGTGGCGACATCCAGACCATATTGCACGGCGTTGTAGATCTTGCCGGAGAAATTGACCTTGGCGCCGTGGGTGAGATGGCCACCGTGGGCCAGACTCATGCCCAAGATGGTATCGCCGGGGTTGAGCAGCGCCATGTACACGGCAGCATTGGCCTGGGAGCCGGAATGCGGCTGGACGTTGGCATAATCGGCGCCAAACAGTTGCTTTACACGATCAATAGCAAGCTGCTCAGCCTTATCGACATACTCGCAGCCGCCATAATAACGCTTACCGGGATAGCCTTCTGCATATTTATTTGTTAAAACAGAGCCTTGCGCCTCCATCACACGCGGGCTGGCGTAATTCTCGGAGGCGATCAGCTCGATATGCTCTTCCTGGCGAACCACCTCGGCCTGCATGGCGTCCCACAACTCATCATCAAAACCAGCAATGGTCATTTTTTGCGTAAACATCCGACTCACCCGTTGGAAATCTGTTTAAATAATTCACAATCATACCCGATTTGCATGGATCGCGCATTTGCCATTTTAGCGCTTAGTGATGGAAGAGCTTATTTATGTTATATTTTTAGTGTGATCCAGCTTACCACAAGGGGCGTGGAACATTAGACTGAATACACACATCATGAGGCGATCCATGTCGGCGGAAACAAAATCAAAACTACCCGAATCACCCGCACCCCAAAAAGTCCTCCTCCTGCTGGACGATTTCAAACGGACCCGCACTGGCGCCGTTGTTCATCAGCATATCAGACATATTCTTGAAGAAAGCGAAGCCACGCACACAGAGTCCGCACGGGGCTATGCCAGCCTGCTGGGGACTTTGCTGAACGCCTACGCACAACAACTCCCCGCCGGATCGCTACTGCGCACCCATATCAAGCTGGTGCAGATGCGTCTTATGCCACCACTGCTGGCATCCGAATTTACCGCTTTGCGCCGCTACATCGAGGTTTATGCAACTGATATCAGGCGCAACAATCGGGAAATCACGGAGACTTTGATAGAGGCATTGAGTCCGCTGCTGGAAGAGTTTGGTGTCAATATCGAAGAAAAGACCGAGGTCACCCCAGAGATTATCCGCGCAATACACGAAGCGCCCGCGCCACCGCATATCACGCACCGCGTCGATCATGCCTACCGCCAACATCTCGATGCCAAGCACAGAGGCATGCAGGAGATTCAGGATACCCTCGCCGAACAAATTGTGGATGCCATCCACCAGAATGAAGACTTCAGCGTGCGTCTGGAAATTGCGTCAGGAAGATTGCAGCGAGCGGGAAATATCACAATTCTCAACACGCTCAGGCAGGTGCTCATAAACGAAACGAAAAATATACTGGATAGCAATCGAGCATTGGGAGAGCAGCTTGCAAGCGCCCGGGATCACTTGAAAACCATACAGACAGACACACAACAACTGAGTGATGAATTGAACCGGGTACACCTGCTCAGCCTCACCGATGAGTTAACGAACCTGCCTAACCGACGCGCCTTCATACGTCGACTGGACGATGAAGTGGCGCGCGTGCAGCGCTATGGCAACCCGCTCACGCTTGTCATTATTGACCTGGATGACTTTAAAGCCGTCAATGACAAACTCGGCCACGCGGCGGGCGACGCCGTGCTGCGCAGTTTTTCATCCAATGTATTATCGACCTTCCGCCATCACGACATGGTGACACGCTACGGCGGCGAAGAGTTCGCCATACTACTGCCCAACACGGACAGTGAGGGCGCGCTGCACGCACTGAGAAAGGTACAAAAGCGCGCTGCTGAATCATCCTGCACGCATGGCAATGCGGCACTGCCCATGCCCACCTTCTCCGCTGGAATTGCATTGCACAAACCCGGCGAGACACCCAGCAACCTGATTGAGCGTGCAGACAGCGCGCTCTACCGGGCCAAACATCTGGGACGCAACCGGCTGGAGATGGATCCTGCGTCAGACACACATATCTCAGCCGACCGCACCACACCAAACGATCAACCCGTTATGCCTTGATCAAGAAGGCGGGTAATTATTCGACACTTCGCCCAACAAAGTCAGGCATTTTCCCAACCCTGCGCTGCACATCCACCAACCCATCATAATTCCCATCCGCCGCCACTGTATAGCCCGTGATGCCGCTCCGCGCCACAAAAACGTGATCCTCATACCACAGCGGCACATACGGCAACTGCTCCAGCAAATAGCGCTGTATTTCCCGGTATTTTTCAGCCTGCGCATCCAGGCCCGGCTCAGCCTCGGCCACTTCAATCAGGCGGTCGACGTTGCTGTTGGCGAAACGCCCACGGTTGGCGCCGTCGGGCGGAATGGATGTGCTGTGGTAGGCATAGCGAAAGATATCGGGGGTTTTGATGCCTACCCAGCTCAGGCTGAACATCTGAAAGCGCCCGGCCTTGATATCACCATAAAACGTACCCCAGTCATAGCTGCGCAGATCGACATGAATGCCGACATCGGCGAGCTGGCTTTGGATGATGGTAGCCAAGCGGATGCGGAACGGGTCACTGGAGGTTTTATAGGTGAGATGCACGGGATGTTGTGCGTCAAAACCCGCTTGTTTGAGCAACGCACGTGACTGCTGCGGATCATGGGGATAGCCGGATAAATTCTGTACCCCAGCCCAGTGATCCGGAGGGAACATCGCACCCGCCGGACGCGCCGCGCCGCCCAGCACATATTTAATAATCGCCTCGCGGTCCAGGGCATAAGCGATGGCGCGACGCACCTCAATCCGGCGGGTCAACGGGTCGTTCATGTTGAAACCGAGATAACTGAAGTTGGATCCACTGCCGCGCTGCACCTGTAGTTCTTTTTTACCTTCGAGGTATTTTACAAGTTCGGGCGGCAGGTCGTTTTGCAGCATATCGATCTCGCCGCGCATCAGCTTGAGGGCACGCACGGTGGGATCGGGCACATGGAGAAATTCCAGCGCTTGCCGGTCCGCAACACGGATAAGATGCAAACGCCCTTCCGTCGGCCAGTCGAGAAATGAAAACGGTCCACTGCCTACCGGCCTTTGATTGAATGGATGCCCGGCCACGATCAGCCGGGCGGGCAGGATGCCTATCACCAGTTTCGCAGGAAACAAGGCATCCGGCTTGTTCAGGTGAAAGTCGATGATGTTGTCATCCGGAGCTTCAATACTCCCGATCATTTCCAATGAGGCGCGATGCGGTGAGGCATTGCCCGGAGCGAGGATGAAGTCATAGGTCGCCTTGACATCGGCCGCCGTCAAACGACTGCCGTCATGAAATACCCTGCCCTCTTTCCTCAACGTAAAACGATAATGCACCGGCGTGATTTCTTGCCAGCCCGCAAGCGACGGCACCGGCAACGATACACTGTCAAAGTCCACTAATTGCCGGTACAGCAAGCGATTGAGTCGAGTGGAAGCGGCATCAGTGGCAAAGCGCGGATCGAGACTGACTGGCGCGCTCGCAAGCCCGAAGCGCAAGGCAGCATTATTGGCAGGTGTAGAACAGGCAGACAACACCTGCAACACGAACAGGAAAATCAGTGCAGGAAAAATTCGCCTGCACGTGTAAAAATACAACACAAATCCTACCAATCCTTAAACGGATGCGTCACTAGACAAACGTTATAATAGCGTGAATCATGCGACACTTCCTCTCCTGTCCAGGCAGGCAACTCAAAAACCTCATCGGCATCGTCAAGCTCGATCTCCGCGACGATCAGCCCGTTATTATCCCCCGCAAACACATCAACTTCCCAGACATGCCCGGCATGCTCGACGTTATAGCGCGTCTTCTCGATCAATGGGCCATCGCAAAACAGATCAAGCATTTCATTGGCCTCCTGCTCGGGAACCTCATACTCATATTCCTTGCGGGTCACGCTGAGTGTGGCACTCTTGAGATTCAGGTAGCCCTTTCCGCCACCTGAACGCACGCGTATCGAACAACCAGGCGTGCTGGACAAATATCCCTGACGATAAAAAATACCTTCATCGGCCTGATTACGCCACACGTCGTTGCAGACCAGGAATTTACGCTCTATCTCTGTTGCCATGCTTATTTCTCATCCGTTTTTACTGCAAATCCAAAAATCACGGCGCCCAGCTCTTTTTTCAACACCTGATCCACTTGATCCATCGCACGCTGCCTGGCCTGCACGGCTTCCTGCCCGGAGGCCTTGATAGCCCAGCGCTGGGTGCCGCGTACACGCCCAGAGGTGTTCTCGTAGAGCTTCACCTCTAGCGCCCCTGTCATCCAATGCCAGCCCTCGCGGCGCCCCAGGTCGGCAAGGTCGAGGGCGGCATCCACCAGATAATCGGAATTTTCCTTCGTTTCCGTAAATCCGGCCGCAGCGATGCCACCCGATACCGCTTTGCCCAATTGACCTGTCGCATCATCATTGACGCGCACACCAATGCGCACACGTTTGAGTAGATCGTCCAGATCGGCCCGCAAGCGCTCGACTATCCAGTCCGACGGCATCCCCTGCCCTGTGCGGTCCACCACTTTGAGGCTCTTTTGATATGCCACCCGC
Source organism: uncultured Gammaproteobacteria bacterium (assembly GCA_947085925.1). Lineage (GTDB taxonomy): Bacteria > Pseudomonadota > Gammaproteobacteria > Ga007554 > LNEJ01. Next base: position 5,764 of record CAMTYI010000151.1, on the reverse strand, counting down.
TCGCGTTGCGCGTCGAGCGCCTGGCTGGCGGCACTGATCTTGTCCAGAAGATCGCCGGAATTGCGTGCCCGTTCAAGATCGTGGCGTGTCACATCATCAAGGCGATTGATTTCCTGGCGCAAGCTCATTGCCGCGGGCGGGCGCCGCAGCACCGCCAGGGCAAAATGATGATGCGTTGCCGGGTCCTGCCAGAACTCCGCAATCTGCACACCCTGCATGATCTGATCGGTGCGGGTGTTCAATGCACGGGAAATATTTGTCTGTGTTCGATCCTGTTTTTGTTCATCCGCACCCGTATTTCCACCGCTACTAAATACACGCACATCGCTGCTTTCCTCGGCAACGGACACTGAAAAGATCTTTGCCAGATCCCCGCGCGCGCGGTCTTTAGCCGCCTCAAGCGTGTCACCTTCACCACGCCCCATGAGGAATTCGGACTCCTGGTAGCGCGGCGTGTCGCCTGCCAACCAATCGGGCTTGGTAGCTTTACCGGCACAGCCCTCCAGCAAAAACGCCAAGGTCAGGATCATTAACAATGCGCGTAATTTCATTGAGCGGCCTCTACCATCTACAAGCTTATCCAGTGATATGAAAGGTAGGTTTTTTTACCTTTCTGAATCAGAACGTTTGGGAATTCCCGAACCGTAACAATATTATCCATTCGATCGCGCAATTCGATTTTAACCGTATAACTGCCAGAGCCGAGTGGAAGCCGCGCCAAATAAATATCTTGCGGCAGGGTGGACCAGGCGCGCGTGTCTGCCTGCTCGGTTATAAAGCCGATGATATCAACCACCAAGGCTAATGCGTCATTATTATTTTTCCTTGCCTGCACTGACATCTGCTGTTTTGCGATAACACGCGCCACGCTACGGGCTGTTATCGCAGGCATCTGATCGGCAAGATTCTCTGTGGCAATCGCACCGATGTTTTCCACCCTTTCCCCTTCAGCCCCGCCATCCGCAGCATTCACGCGCATTTTGCTTACCAAGGATGGGCGCGGCTGGTAATAGGGTAAGGAAATGCGCAGCAAGCCACCCCGCGATGGGTTCGGCATCACCACACTATTCTCCCTTTTAATCGGCGCAAGGCCGTTGTTCAGGACAAAAATAAGCTCTCCGTCCGAATGGCTCTGATTTTTATCTTGCCAATCCTGAATGGCGAATTCACGCTGATATTTATCCTGCTCCTCGCCAAGATCCAGCTTATGTGACAACCTAAGCAAATCCATCTTCAAAAACTCCGGCACATCTATCCGGTATTTTGATTTATCACCAAGATAAGCCTCATAAGCCTTGCGATAGGCGATCATTGCATCGCCCCATTCACCAAGGTCTTCGTAAATAATGCCGGTGAGATAGCGGGGAAACGCCTCGCCGAGATGCCTGCCGGATCTCTCCCCCAGCTCGCGCAGTTTGAGATCAATTTGCAGTGCCTCTACCCGCGCCCCGTCACGCTCCCCCAACTGTAGATAATTTAGCGCTTTGTATACATGCATCATCACCTGTTCGAACGGTTCGCCCACATAACTGCGGGTGCTGTCATTGATGATAAACGATGTGCCTTGTTCGCGCAGGCTCAGCGCGGACAGCGCCCCCATGCGCTGCTGCGCCGCTTCAAATGATGCTGTGCTGGCTTGGTAATCACCGGTAATGCGCAGCAACATGGCCTTATTTAAGAGATAGAGTACCTCATCTGTACGGGAGCCTTTCTGCTTTTCCAGTGCCCGTAACGCCAGCTCCGGCTGCTGGTTTGCCAGATTTTGTTCGACGACTCTGAACGTTTCGCTGTGCGTGGCGCAACCCGTCAACCATAAGGCATAAAACGCAGCCAGGCAACGCAGCAACCTATTCTGGCTCATACCTGTCAGAAGCGCAGCTTGCTACGCTCGACAAGTTTTTTGATCTTCTTTTGCCCCACCCATGCGATGCGGTTGTCGGCCAAACTTATCAGCGACAAATCCACCTGATAATAGCGCACCTGAGTTGATCCGGAGACATCGATAATAGTATTGATGGCCCCTTTCAGCATGTAATCCGCGCCCTGCTCCATGCCCATCGCTTTGCGGGTATCTTCGCGGGCATTCAGATCCTGATCCTTGCGTTCTTCACGGATTTCATTGCGTTCCCCACGTGAAGCGACGAATTGCACCTTGCCCGAATTGATCAAAACCCGGCCCATATCGGAAATAAATGTCTGCGTGTTGATGTGCTCATGGCTGAGATTGCGCACGTCACCCACAATAAGGGCGGGCGGGGCCTTGTGTGTGCTGTTGTAGGCCGACAGCCAGGGGGCCGACAACACATCCTTGATCATCTCTTCCGACACCAGGCGTGAATCAGTATCGTTCCAGGCGCCGCTCAGGTCTTTTACCTCATCAAACTGCAAGCGCTCCACTTTGGTGGAGCAGCCGCTGCTCAACACAGCAAACAGTCCTGCCATCAATGCGGCACACACTGCGCGCGGCATACCAACGGTAAAACACATCATTTTCTATCCCTCGCAACCCGGTCAAACACGTTATCACCCTCTTTCTCGAAATAGGCACGCAGGTCCGCATTCATTTCATCCATGTTTTTAACGATCTCCTTGGCCTGCTTCATATCCATCTCGGCCAGTGAAAAGAGGTTGTTGGTCTTTTTATCACGCCAGCGCGCAATGATTTTCGAGCCATTCAGCATCACCTTGGTTGTACTTTTGATCTTCCGTGACACCGCCTCATCATTCATGCCCTTGCCTGCGGAAGCCATGAAATCATTGGACACAACATCCATCATTGCCGAAAGAGCACGGGCAACTTCGGCACGGGCGCGGTCATCGGCGGTGGCGCCTTGCAGGGAAATATCGCCTAACGGCGATGCCATCCCCACACCGTGGATCAACCGGCCATTATCATCTTTCAATACCTGCGTGCCCTTATTCACCCAGTCCGGAGCCCCTTTGAGGCCCAGATCACTTTCGACCATGGTTTTCCCGCCGCATGCAGCCAGCAGACAACCAACACCCAGCAAAAATACCATGCGGCTTAACAAATAACGCTGTTTCATGTTTTTCTCCATAGACCCCATACATTAACGGCCAATAAACAAATTTACTTATCACCCCTGGCGACAATCACGCTATCGATCTCCGTCTCGATATATCCGCGCAAATGGGCATCCAATCCCTCCACTTGTCCGATCATGCCTTTGGCCTGATTCATATCCAGCTCGGCCAGCGCATACAGATAGTTACTCTGCTCATCGCGCCAGCGTGCGACAATCCTCACGCTCTTGAGCATGGCACCGGCTGCGCCCTTGATCTGCCGTGCCATCTCCGGCTTGCTTATGACTTTATCTTCCGGCGCGCTATAATTTTTTGATAGTTTATCCAGCATTGTGGACAAAACACGCGCCACCTCGGCGCGGGCACGATCATCGGCAGCAGGACCCTGCGCCGAGATGTTCCCCAAGGTCGCCGCGCTGATTGGCGGCAGGTCGTTCCGCGTATTGTTGGGCTGCGGCGCTGGCGAGAGATAACCCCAAGGCATAATTTGCGCGGGTGGCAAATTATTCTCATGGGTAACAAATGGCCTTTGCATTGAGAGATCCGCCAAAGAGGCCATTTTTACGCCGTGGATTACCCAATGCCCGTCATCTTTCAATGTCCGGGTACCTTTGATCACCCAGTCAGGCATTCCCTTGGCGTTCATATTATCGCTGGTCACCAGCGCCTTCCCTGAGCACGCTGCCAACAGGCATCCCGCCGCCAGCAAAAAGACGATGCGGATCACTGAGCGATGCTGTCTCATAACTCCCCCCTGCGGTTGTGTAACCAATATGATGCAACAGGTCACACAACTTGTGTATGCTAATTTTGATAAAATTGCCAGTTTTCAAAGCCCGGTAACGATATTGATGATGGTTTCGCCATTTTTCGCAAAACCTTTTGGGAGCGCGGAGCCTGCCCTTGGGACACATGCCCACCTGGTATGGCGAAGGCATTGATTGCCGGATCATCGGCGATATGCCATTTGAACCTGAAAATGGTAGTTGAACGGGGCGGAGTGTGCGGTTTTTAGGGATTGCGCTGCGAGGTTTTTTCGTGGACAGTACGTAACATCACCTGTTATTTACAATCCGTCATCTCCAGGCAGATCTGTAAGCGCGCCCGCGCCCGCTCCAACGACAGCAGTGGCATCACATTCGTCATTTCCGGCCCGTCCAGTTCTCCCGTCAGGGCGGCACGCAGGGGATGAAATAGCGCCTTACCTTTAGCGCCGGCTTCCTGTTTTATGTGGCTGACCAGCGCCTTGAAATCGGTGTGATGCCGTTCCAGCCCAGCCAGTGCATGTTCAAAAAATGCGCTACCGGCCTCGCTGATCGCCTGCCGTGCGGTATCATTGAATTCCAGCGTATCGGTGCAGAGAATCCGCGCCCACTTCAATGCGTGTTCCGGGAAAATGACATTGGTCCGTACCGCCGCGACAAAGGCGGGCACATCATCATCCGGCACCAGAGCATGCACCTCCGCGCCCATCCACTGCCATAAAACATCAGCGTGTGCGTGGACAATCGCCTCACGCTGCCAGTGCAGCAAATGGGTGGTGTCATAATGCGCGGGCGCACGGCCCAGATGTTGGGAGCCGAACTCCGCCGCGAGTCCATCCAGGTCCATATAGGCGTTGTTTTCATAATGGTGGCCCAGGCGCGCCATATAATTGGTGACCGCCCCCGGCAAATAACCCGTCTCGCGCAACTCACGGATACTGCGGCTGCCATGGCGCTTGGAGAGCGGCGCGCCGTCAGCACCAAGTATCATCGAGATATGTCCATAGCTCGGCACACGCAGCCCCAGCGCCTCAAGCAGCAGAATCTGGCGCGGTGTGTTGGTGAGATGGTCCTCCCCGCGCAGCACATGGGTGACTCCCATCAGGGCATCATCAATCGCATTGCTGAAGAAAAACGCAGACGAGCCATCGGCGCGGCGAATGATAAAATCCCCTATGTCGCCGCTGTTAAATTTCTGCGGCCCACGCACCAGATCATCGAACTCCACCACTTGACGGGGTGGCACACGAAAACGCAAGGTCGGTTGCAACCCGCGCTGCAACCGCGCCACCACTTCATCGGGACTCAACCGCGCACATGTGCCCGGATAACGCGGCGGCTGGCCGGAGGCGAGCTGTGTCTTGCGCGTTAGATCAAGCTCACGATCGCTGCAAAAACACGGGTAGGCCTGCCCCCCTTGCTCCAGCACATCGAAATAATTCCGATAAATCGTGTCGCGCTCCGATTGCAGATAGGGGCCATGCTCGCCACCCACGGACGGCCCCTCCTGCCAATCCAGGCCCAGCCAGCGCAAATCTTCCTCCACCGCCTGGATATACTCGGCCTTGCTGCGCTCCTGATCGGTATCCTCGATACGCAACAGGAAAATACCCGGTTCAGGCCGGGCAAGCAGCGCGCTGAACAACGCCGTGCGGGCATTACCAAGATGCAGAAAACCACTGGGACTAGGGGCAAAACGGGTTTTAACAGGATTCGTAGTCATAGCTCAATATGGTAACGTAAACATACTTCAACGACAAAATTATACACGCCCTCCCCCAGGGCAATCGCATCTAAATTGACTTGACATTATGATTGCAGCCTAACCCATTGATTGGTGTGCGCTGCCTATGTCTTCCGCCGTGTCGTTGCTAGAACACTTTACTCAAGTACCCGATCCTCGCCTTGAGCGCACCCAACTTCACAGCCTACAGAGCATCTTGCTCATCGCCATT
>CAMTYI010000150.1:0-5456 GCA_947085925.1 uncultured Gammaproteobacteria bacterium | reverse complement strand
GGTTGCGGCGCACCACCGCGATCAAGTTGACCGAATGCCATTATTTTTTCTCCTCTGTCGCAAGTGCCCGGACGGCGCGTTCAGAAGCAAGGTGCGACAACAAGTCATAGGCAAAACTATCCAGCGTATTGCTGAACACCTTCATGCGCCGCAAAAAACTGTTGTACGCCACCACAGCCGGAACAGCGCAGGCAATGCCCGCTGCGGTGGCGACCAGTGCTTCGCCAATCGGGCCGGCTACCACGTTCAGGTCTGCCGAACCGCTGCCGGCGATGCCTTCCAGCGCCGACATGATGCCGATCACGGTGCCGAACAGGCCGACAAACGGCGCAGTATTACCGATGGTTGCCAATATCCCCAGGCCTGCTTCAAAGTGGGTTATCTGGTCCTGGATGGCCTGACGCAAGGCGCGGGTGAGCGTGTCGGTGATATTGTTGATGTGTTTGGCGGCATCGCTCGGATCGGTGTAGTGAGATTGATAATGTTCCACAGCCTCAACGCCGGTTTTTGTCAGCCGCGCCAGGGGGCATGCGGAATGCGACGCGGCTGATTTTTTCAGGAATTGCACGGCATCGGCACTTTCCCAGAATTGCTTGGCATACTCGTCGTTCGCGCGTCGGGCGCGCCATAGTTCCGAACCTTTGTAAATGATCAAAAACCATGTCAGCAGCGAAAGAATCAGCAGCAGGTAGAGCACGCCTGAGACCATAGGGTCGGCACTTCCCAGATGGTCCATGAAGGACATTGTCGGTTGAGGCGTACTGTTCATTATTTCTCCTGATCGGGCTTGGGTATGCGTTGGAAAGTGGGTTCAACTCAAAACGAAACGGATCGGCACATTAACCGAACCGGCAACTGCGTGGTCTCCCTGGTGGGCGGGCACGAACGTCCATTGCTTGACTGTATTTATGGCGGCATCATCCAATACCGGTGAGCCGGAACTCGTTAGCACGCTTATCTTCTCCGGCAGCCCTGCCGGGCTGACCAGCACCCTCAGGAGTACCGTGCCCTGGAGACCAAACTTCCGCGCGGCAGGAGGGTACTTGGGCGGCGGGTTGTTCAAATAAGCGGCGCCAAACCCCGGCGGCTCGATCTCGGCTACCGGCGCCGCTTTGATGGGCGCTGCTTTCGGCTCCTCTGCGGCTACAGGAGGGGGCGGGGCGGCCTCAGGCTGTTTAACCGGTTCCACCATGTGCTGCTCTACCGGCACGGGCAAGGGGGGCGCCGGTTTTGTAATCGGTGCAACCGACTGCTGAACAGGTAAGGAAAGTGTTTGTTTGACCGGCTGCTGGAGCGCAGGTGGAGGGCGAGGGGCCGGTGAGGGCGGCGTCACCAGTGTAGGCTTAGGTGGCGGCACAATAAGATTTACTTCGAGTGGGGGCGAGGGTTGCAGCGTGGGCCGATCACTCCACAAGCGCCACATAACCGAAACCATGAGTATATGGACGGCCAAGGTCACGAGTACGGCCGCCATGACTATGCGTAAGCGCTCCGGTGAGGGAGGGATTATGTGCCCATTTTGTACTGCCATTAGTCCCATGTCCGGCGTATGTCTTTTCTATAGGTATTAACGTTAATTTTCACTATAATATGAAGCATTGCTAAATTTTCACATTAATTGATTGCAGGAAATTACACATTCATTCTGAGCTAGGCATTGTATGATGAATATTTAAATTATCATAAAGTACATCACGGAGGGCACTCCAATGTCAAGCCAGAAACCGCTCCCGGAGGTGGCTGGCATACAGTGATGAGCGGTATGCCGGCTCGGCGGGGTATAAGTCCAGGCAATTGTGCCGATACTTTCTCAACGATCTTTAAGAGGGGAGTCATGACTATAACGGCGAATCATGCGGCGCGGCTTTTGGTACCGCTATTAGCATTCTGTCTGCCTCAAGCAGTCCATGCGGCAGCCTTGACCAGTAAAATCAACGTCGTCACCACTGTCGCCCCCATTACCAATATTGTCCAGAATGTCGGTGCGGGGTATGTCAACGTCACCGGGATCGTTCCCGACGGCACCGATTCCCACACCTTCGAGCCTGTGCCTGCGGATGCAAAAGTGTTGATCGCTGCCGATATTATCGTCGTGAACGGGCTTGACCTTGAGTTGCCCACGGTAAAGCTGGCGGAAAAGGTTAAAAAAGCGCGAACGCCGATAGTGCGTCTTGGTGAGAGCGCATTGCGCAAGGAAGACTGGCAGTATGACTTCAGCTTTCCCCGCGAAGCCGGCCACCCCAATCCGCATCTGTGGCCGAACATCGCGCTGGCGATACGCTATGCCGAGACTGTCCGGGATAATCTGGCCGCCATCGACCCGGCGCGCAAGGAGGGTTATATTGCCAATACCGCCGCCTATGTGGCCAAATTGAAAAAGCTGGATGCCGCCATTTTTGCGTGCGTCAAAACCATCCCCGAAAAAAATCGCAAGCTGGTGACGTATCATGATTCCTTTGCCTATTTCGCACCGCGTTATGGCATGAAAGTCATCGCCGCCATTCAGCCTTCGGACTTTTCCGAACCCAGCCCGCGCGAAGTCATCAGAATCATCAAACAGCTCAAGCAGGAAAAAGTGCCCGCCATCTTTGGCTCTGAGGTCTTCCCCAGCAAGACCATGGAGCAGATCGCACGCGAGACTGGCGTCAAGTTTATCGACCAGTTGTCGGATGATGAATTGCCGGGCGCGCCCGGCAGCCCGAGGCATTCCTTCATCGGCATGATGGCCAATAATGTCGAGATCATGACTGAGGCGTTGGGTGGCAGCCGTGGTTGTGCCGCCAATGTAGACGCAGCGAATATCGAACCGAAAATATAAAAGGTACAAATGGAAGCTGCTGTCAGATTGCGTGACGTATCCGTAGGTTATGAGCGCAAAGTCGTTTTTAGCCGCCTCTCCCTGGAGATCCCCGCCGGCCAGTTTGCCGGTATTGTGGGGCCGACCGGATCAGGCAAGACCACGCTGTTAAAAACCATCCTCGGTACCCAGCCAGTGTTTTCGGGTGACGTGCGGCTGCTGGGGCTACCCGTGGACAAACTCCCGCCGGGCAGTATCGGTTACGTTCCCCAGCTCGAAAGCGTGGATTGGAGCTTCCCCGTCACCGTCGAGCAGGTGATTCTCATGGGGTTGTACACCAACAAGGGGATCTGGCCTTGGTCCACGCGACAGGAACGCAATAAGGTTCACGATCTGGCGGAGCGGCTCGGCATTCACGACTGCCTGCATCACCACATCGTCAACATCTCAGGCGGACAGCGTCAGCGCGCCTTTCTGGCACGCGCCCTGATCAACAATCCCAAGTTGCTGGTGCTCGATGAGCCTACCGCCGGGGTCGATATAAAAACCCAACACGATGTGCTACATCTGTTGGGCGATTTGAATAAAGAAGGGATCACCATCCTCCTCACCACCCACGATCTGAACGCCGTCGCATCGCATTTGCCCTGGGTGATCTGCTTTAACAACGGGCTGGTTGCACAGGGCAGGCCGCGCGATATCTTCACCAACGACATACTGACCAAAACCTATGGCGGTGATATCGTGATTGTGGAGCACGGTAATCATTTCCTGATTGCCAGCGGCACGCCATTGCATCTCGCAGAGAAAGAAAAAACATGATGGATTTTTTGCTTGAGCCGCTCGCCTACGAGTTTTTCAGAAACAGCCTGCTTGCCTCCCTTATGGTGGGAGCGCTGTGCGGGCTGATCGGTGTGTACATCGTGCTGCGCGGCATGAGTTATATCGGCCACGGGCTATCCCACGCTGCCTTCGGTGGCGCTGTGGTAGGTTTTACCCTTGGACTGAATTTCTATGTCGGCGCGGGAGCAATGGGCTTGCTGGCTGCTGTTTTGATCAATCAGGTAGCGAAGGGTGGCAAGATCAAATCCGACGCCGCCATCGGCATTGTCACAACCGCCTTTTTCGCGCTGGGTATAGCCATCATCAGCCGTGTGCGTACCTTTACCCAGAGCTTCGAAGCGGCATTGTTCGGTAATATCCTGGGCGTTACAGGTGAGGACCTAACCGTCATCGCGTTGGTCACTGCCTTCACCATGGTAACGGTATTTTTGATGTACAAGCCGTTGCTGTTCTCCACGTTCGACAACGAAGCGGCGCGCGTTTTTGGCATCAAGACCGGGTTGGTGCAGTTGATGTTTTCCTTCATTTTAACCCTGGCGATCATCGCCTCAATGAACATTGTCGGCGTCACCATGATTGCCGCCACTCTGGTCATCCCCGCCATCACCGCCCGCATGCTCACCGATAGCTTCAGCCGGATGATCATCTATTCCACCCTCATCGGCGCCGTCATGGGTGTGGTGGGCATGTATCTGAGCTATATATTCAACGCCGCCTCCGGCGCTACCATCGTGCTGTTCGGCGCCAGCCTGTTTTGCCTGGTGCTGCTATTCAATTACATCAAAGAGCGCTTCATCCTCCACGAGCACATCCATCGCCACGGCGACGTCATCCACTCCCATCCTCACGGTCCTCGGCATGAACAACAGCAGGACCAAGGAAAACCCGGACAGCCCCGCCCGTAACGCACGACTCTCTCTCCGCTGCGCATCCTCGTTTTTTTTCGAATCTGTAACCGATCTGTAACGCCCCCTCGGGTACTCTGAACCCATCGAGGAGTGCCTCGATCATGACATGGAGCAGTTTCAGCGTAAGGATGTGCAGAGCCTGAGGGATTCCGATTCCGCTTTTTTCTGGGTACCCCTCCTTCCAGGAGTAGGGTTTTTGGCCATGGATGGCTATCTTTTCCGGCGGAGGAATGTGCCTGAAATTGTAATCTGCTTGCCTGGCTACATTTTAAGTGGGGCGGATATACATCCGCTGGCACGGCGCCCTTTCTCGGTCTGCTCGATGGATTGTCATTAACTTCATGCGTACAAGGAGTACACCAATGAATGACGAGATAAAGAAGGCTGTCCAGAAATCCCAAACAGTGTTGCAAGAGGCGCATCCCAAGGAGCGTGCGGCATTCAAGCCCCTATTGCTCTCCAATCCGAATTACTTCGGCAATCTTGCCGAAAGCATGTTCACGCCGATCCTGCCGATCTGCTGCAACACCCATTATGAGTCGCTCGGCTGCGTGGGCTATCACCCGCAGCAGGAATATCTGGAAGCTGTGGTCTATATCTACCAACCGTCGGGTTACGGTAGCGATATCTGCGGTTCGGGCAGCACGGAATATGTGCGTTTTTACCTTTCCTTCGACAATGGCGCGACCTGGGATGATCAAGGTATGACCAGCTTCCAAGCCCACAACATCCCGGAAGGAACGGACGGCGGCAAGCGGCTGGAATACGCGGCTTCGCTGAAGGTCGACCCGCAGCGCAAGCTGTGTTTCTTCAATCATCTGATCCTGGTGCGGGCGATTCTGTCCTGGAACAATCCGCCGCCGGCGAATCAGCCCAACTGGAAGCCGGTATGGGGTAATGTGCGCCAG
>CAMTYI010000149.1:0-28933 GCA_947085925.1 uncultured Gammaproteobacteria bacterium | reverse complement strand
CCCGCGACACTCTTTCCCTCCACGACGCTCTTCCGATCTCCAACGACTCGGAGAGCGCGCAGCGTTCCGCACCCAAGGTGCGAAATGACACTGCGGCGGCAAAGCGTTGTTGAGCTTCGATTAAGGGTGATGTGTCGGTCATGCGTGATCCTTTTTCAATAACCCAGTGCAAAACCAAGACAATACCGGAAAGTGCGCGGGAGTGCATCTACTTCGATGTACCACCCTTGTCCTTGCAGCATCAAGCAGTCGTTCGTTGTAGCCTGTACATTTGGCATGGTGGAAACGGCATAGGGGGCCAACCAGAAAAACACGGTTTATTCCTTAACCGCCCCTAAACTGCTTCCAATGCCTCTTGCAACAAGGGGCGCGCTTGCGTGGCAACGGAATCAAGCTGGGGATTTTTGATCATGTCGACCATCGGCTGTGGATCCATGGCCGAAACATGTACCTGTCCCTGGGCATCCTGATAAACAATCACGTTACAGGGTAAGAACAGGCCGATCTCAGGTTCCGCGCTGATGGCCTGATGAGCAAGCGGTGGGTTGCAGGCCCCCAGAATCACATAGGGAGGCATGTCCGCGCCGAGTTTTTGCTTGAGCGTGGCCGCCACATCGATGCGCGTGAGTATACCGAAGCCCTTGCTCTTGAGGGTTTCGGTAACACGCGCCTCGGCCTCCTCCACGCTCATGTTGACGATCCTTCCAAAGCCATAGGTGTGTGATTGCAGCATGATACTTTCTCCTTTTTTAATGGATGGATGCAGGTTGAATCCGTCACAGCGGATAATAAACTGGCGAAAAGCCTCCGCCTGGCGTGCGGAAGTTGGTTGTTTGTCCCTGATACATCCGCGCGGCAAGCAATTGCACCTTTCCGTCATAGACATAATTGCGCAGATCCAGCTTCAGCGCCAGCGGCGCATCCGCATCCCGGATATTTCGCTCGCTCGGCGGGACTAATTCCTGTGCGATATATTGCCCCGCCAGAATATCATCCCACACCCGCCGGGTCAGCTTGTCGCCACGATATACGGCCTTGCTACCAAATCCCGCCACGGGTTTGAAGAATAGCCCGCGACGCGCCTTCCACAGATCATCGGCCTGCGCGGGGTCAACAACAAACGTATGGGGAATACCGTTTTCCAATACTTGCATGACTTGATCTGCGACACCCCACGAACGAAGTAATGCCTGATCACTCAGCACCGCAAGGTTGCGCTTGTCGGCATACAGCGCATAGTTATGCGGATTGGGTGTAACCACCACGCTACCATCAAGGTAGCTCTGCCGCAATGCCACGTGCTCCGGTTTATCCAGCATGAAATCGGTAAGCCGATTGTATACCAGGTCAACCTGCGAAGTTTTATAGTGCAATCTACCGTTATGAAAAACCAAGTCTTTAGCGTCGACGATGACCGCCTCCGCGCCAAACCGCTTGAAGAGTTGTTGAAACAGCAGGAATTCAGGATAAAGATATTGCTCTTGGGGTTCGTCATCCACAATCGCGATGGTGTGCGGCGTATGAGGCTTGATGCCGGTAGCAGCCAATGGCTGTTCACCACGTTGATGCCGCCATTCCGCCACAAACATGGCAAAGAACTTTTCTTCGAGCAGGGCCAGATCAACCGGCCCCGCCAAAAGTTCTTCCACATCCTTGCAACAGGTGCGCTGCGCACGCGCCAGCACGGTATTCAGCAACGCGCCACCGGCATTGGTGTTGATTTCGATGAGTTGTGGTCCGCGCGCACCCAGATGAAAATCATAACTCGAAAATACGCCCAACGGCCCAGGATCAAACTGGGCGATCTCCGGCGCCCAATGCATCACTCTGTCACGATAGGCGGGCATGGCAATGACAGATTCGACGGCATGGATGATCCGCACCATGCCGTCGACATGCTGGCGCGACACAAAAACGGGCAGCGCAGAAAACAGATGGGGATGGCTTTCAATTATGGAACTGTATAAACCACGAAGTTCGAGGCCTTTCTCAAGTTCACGACGCAATGTGTCCTGATCCAGGCTGATGCAATAACAGGCACGGTTGAGCGCCTCGATGAGGCGCTCATTGCCCTCGTCCTGCTTACATGGATTTTCTGTGTCCATCTTGCTGAACTCCGCTTTCCACCGTTCCTGTAGTCATGGGGGCTACACTCTGCGTTTCCAACTCAAAAAAACGTTGCACATTTTCCAGTTTGCGCGTGCGTATCATTGGCGGCAGGCTGTTGATAAAGGTACGTCCATACGGTTTTGAAAACAGCCGTGGGTCACACAGCATCATTACCCCGCGATCATTAACATCGCGAATCAGCCGCCCTACCCCCTGCTTGAGGGTGATCACCGCGTGCGGCAACTGATAATCCATGAAGGGATTGCCACCTTGTGCGCGCAGGGCATCAAGCCTGGCTTGCAAGACGGGATCGCCCGGCGAGGCGAAAGGCAGTTTGTCGATGATAACGCAGGACAGCGCCGGGCCGCGCACGTCGACACCCTCCCAGAAGCTGCTGGTGCCGAGCAGTATGGCGTTGCCCATGGCGCGAAAACGTTCCACCAGCTCGCCGCGTGGGGCACTGCCTTGCACGAGCAGCGGGTAGGCTATTCTGCCCTGTAGCCGTTCATGTGCCTCTTGCAGGGCGCGATGACTGGTAAACAGTAGAAAGGCACGTCCACGACTGGCCTCCAGTACCGGCAGGGCGGCTTCCACCAGCGCCTCGATGTAGTTTGGGCTGTTGGGATCAGGCATGGCAGGAGGCGCATAGAACACGGCATTGCGTGAAAAATTGAAGGGGCTGTCCCAGCACTTTGTCACGGCGCCGCTCAGGCCCAGGCGTGAGGCAAAGTGTTCGAAGCTGCCACCCACCGCCAACGTGGCGGAGGTAAAGATCCAGGCGCATTTGCTCGCATCCGTGCGAGCACGAAAGATTTCGGCGATATCGAGCGGTGTGCTATTGAGGGTGAAGCTTTTAGTGTAGGTTTCAAACCAGACGACGTGACTTTCCGGCTTCGCGCCTGTCAGGCTATCCAGTCGCACCAACAACTCGCCTGTGCGGCGCTGACAACTCTCCAGTCCTTTGCCGCGCACCGCCGCCGGTTCCAGCCGTTTTTGCAGCACTGTCAGCGCATCGCGCAGTTGTTGCATGGCTGTGGCTACTTCAGGGATCGCCGCCACATCGCGCCATGCGGTACGGCGCGTGTCGCGCCCCAGTGCCAGGCGTAAATCCAGCGCGGCCTTTTTCAGCGCGTCCGCTGCTTCGGGCAATTCGCTCATATCGCCCGCTTCGCGTATATGCTCCGTAATGGTATCGTCCGCCAGTTCCAGCATCTGGCGGCTGCTCAATGAGGTGCCGAAGAAATTTGATGCCACCTCGGGGAGCTGGTGCGCTTCATCAATAATAAATGCGTTCGCGCCCGGCAACAGTTCGCCAAAGCCTTCATCCTTGAGTGCCATGTCGGCAAACAGCAGATGATGATTGATCACCACCAGATCGGCCTCCTGCGCCGCGCGCCGCGCCTTCATGATATGGCAATCCGAATACACCGGACATTCCTGGCCCAGGCAATTATCCGCTGTGGAGGTGACTTGAAACCACAACGGTGAGTCTTCGGGAACATCCACTACTTCGGCGACATCACCGCTGCGGGTACGCCCCGCCCACTCTTTGATCCGTTGCAACATCGCGCGGTTCTCGCGCGTATGGCCGCGCCCGTCCAGATCGGCAAGCTCCAGACGATGCAAACACAAGTAATTGGCACGGCCTTTGAGCAGCGCGGCGCGCAACGGCACACCCAAGGCGTTGCGCACTACGGGCAAGTCGCGGTGAAAGAGCTGATCCTGGAGATTTTTGGTGCCGGTGGAAATGATGACCTTTTTACCGGACAGGATCGCGGGCACCAGATAGGCGTAGGTCTTGCCCGTGCCGGTACCTGCCTCGCTGATCAACAGGCCATAATCGTCGAACGCCTGCGCGACAGCCTCCGCCATTTCTTGCTGCGCCGCACGAGGCGCGAAGCCTGAAATACGCTTTGCTAGCGGGCCATCGGGGCCAAGAATTTCAGCGGGGGATTGCATCAAGAAACTCCTGATTTATTGCATGGCGCAAGGACTGATGGCCTCAAAAAACAGGGATGAAATAATTCAGGTGACTTTATTTTAGCGTGCCGCCTGATTGTCCCAGACTTCACCTTCTTCAGCACCGGTTTCACGCGTCCACACCAACTGGCTGATGATTTTGAATTTAGCCACGGACATTGCGCCACGCTTGTTGCGTTTGCTTGCGTCCGAGTCGGCAATGGCTTGCAGGATATCGTCGCGCTCGGCCTCGTAGATTTCATAAGGCTCGAAATTTTCGTCCATCAGCACCAGCATGACGCTGTCCCACTCCTGGTCGGTTTTCATTTGCCCGATGCGCTGGCCCGCCTTGCCTTCGTCAAAAATGGCACGACCTTTGATCTGGATGCGCTTGCCCGCACGCCTGCCGCGCCCGATGGCGTCATAACCCCCCGGCTTGGGATCGCACAAATCCAGCTCCAGCAGACGCGCGGCATCATGCTCGGCGATTTCGCCGCTCACGCCGCCCAGCGGCCTGCCGGTCACCTTGCGGTACTCGGCGGACAGGCGGCGCGCCTCTGAAATAAGTTTATCTACCGCATATACGGTCATCGGTTCATACCTTGATTATTCGACTATCTTCCAAAATATACCACAATATCAAGGCTGTTTTTCATCACTAAAATAGGGGAACAAGATAGGCAGGAGCAACAACGTTAAAAGCGTGGCCGAAACCAATCCGCCCGCCATCAGCGCCGTCATCAACACCGGACGCAGACGGCGCACAGCACCTTCCACGGCGGCTGTCATCATGTCTTTTACAATTTGTCGAGCATAGAGGTTTAGCCTGGGTATTTCATCGGTTGAACCCGTAATGAAATTGCTTATTCATTATCTTTGCAGGTCGGAATTCAAAAGAACGGCGCCACTCGTGACGATCCGCTCTCCAGCACGTAGCCCGTCTTCCGCAACGCTGAAATCACGAGTTTGAAAACCAAGCTGCACTGCTCGTTTATGCAGTTCGCCGGGGGCCGTTTCCACAAACACAAAGGTGTGTTTTCCTTCCGTTACCAAGGCGCTGTTGGGCACCACCAATACCGGCTGGCCGCTGTCATCAAGGGGCGTCCTGGCACGGCGCGCCTCCGTCTCAGCCTTGCTCAGATCGGCAAAGGCCTGATCCAGATTTCGCCGCATGACGGCCTGCATCTCGTAATTCTGGAGCGTCCTGGCGCGGCGCATCTCCGTCGCAAATGCAGCCGGATTGGTATCGGTCTGCTCCAGATTTCTGTGCGGGGCAGACCGCCTCTCGAAAAGCATCCTGGCACGCTCGTAGGCAGCACGGTACTTTGCCAGATCGGCATCGGCCTTGGCGACATCGGCAAGGGCCGCGCCCAGCTCAGGCGCATCCAGCTCCAGCAGAGTTTGCCCTCTACGCACTGCGTCCCCAGGCTTGGCGCCGATGCGGGTGACGCGCCCGACAACGGGCGAGCTAACGCGGCTAGTGCGATCTTCATCGTAAGCGATGCGACCGGGCAACGGTTCACTCAGAGGTCGAGGACGGGGGTTAATCACGGCGATATTTAGCGCGGAAAGTTGTGGGGTATCGGGCTGATAGCGCAGCACGCCCGCGTCCTGGGGATCATCCGCCGCTTGGGCGTCATGGACACAAAAAAACAACAACACCGGCAATAGCAGAAAACGTTTGGAATACTTCATGTGCGAGCACTCAGGCGTATGGTCATCGCCCGTTCATAAAGCGCCAGGTAATGCTTCGCACTGCGCCGCCAACTGAAATCCTGCCGCATGCCGGTACAGACAATCTGTTGCCAGATCTTGGGTTGCCGGTATAACGCCAAGGCACGCCGGATAGCTGCCAGCAGTGCCGGAGTGGAGGCCTCGTCAAATACAACGCCGGTGGCACTGCCACTGGCCAGATTATCCGGCGTGGCATCCACCACCGTATCAGACAGGCCGCCAGTGCGGCGCACGATGGGGACGGTGCCGTAGCGCAGGCTGTAAATCTGGTTCAGGCCGCAGGGTTCAAAGCGCGACGGCATGGCAAACATATCGGCGCCGCTCTCAATGAGATGCGCCAATCCTTCATTAAAACCAATCTGCACTGCAAGCTGTTGCGGGTGATCCTCCATCAGCTCCGCGAACGCGGCCTCAAAACGCTTTTCGCCGCTGCCCAGCATCACCACCTGCACCGGCTGCTGCAATACTTCGGGCAAGCTGGCAAGCAGCAGATCGACACCTTTCTGCTCAACAAGGCGTCCGATCAATCCAATCACGGGTATCTCCGGCGCCACAGGCAGACCCATACGCACCTGGAGCGCGGCCTTGTTTGCGGCCTTGCCGGACAAATCGCTCGCGCTGTAGGGTTGCGCAATCAAAGCGTCGTGCTGCGGATCCCACTCGTGGTAATCCACGCCGTTAAGAATGCCCGCCAGCCGCTCCGCACGGTGGCTGAGCAAACCTTCCAGGCCATAGCCGTATTCGGGAGTGAGAATCTCGCGCGCGTAGTTCGGGCTGACTGTGCTCAACATATCCGCATACACCAAGCCGCCTTTGATGAAGGATAGCCCCCCATAAAATTCCAGGCCCTCCGGCGACCACAGCGCGGGCGGCAGGTCCAGCGCTGCGAACATATCTATTGGGAAAAGCCCCTGATACGCCAGATTGTGAATAGTAAACACCGTAGCGGGACGCGTTGCATCCTGAGCCAGTAATGCGGGGATCAAACCGCATTGCCAGTCGTTGCAATGCACCACGTCAGGCTGCCAATCCAATCCGGTCTGATTACGCGCCACCGCCGCCACGGCACGAGCGAACAACGCAAAACGCTGGGCATTGTCCGGCCAATCCTTGCCGTCCGGCCCGAGATAAGGGTTACCGGGACGGTCAAACCAGGCGGGGGCATCCACCAGCCACACTTTCAGTGTACTGCCCGGCAGCTTGCCTTCCAGGATGCGCACCGGTTCCGCAAAGCCGGCAAGCGCAGGGTTAACCAGGGTAAGTTTACCTGCGCGCGCCAGCACATCGCGGTAGGCGGGGATAATCAGACGCACGTCTTGGCGCAGGGATTTCAGCGCAACGGGCAGGCTGCCTGCGACATCCGCCAATCCCCCGGTCTTCAACAACGGATGCGCCTCACTGGCGGCGAATAAAATTTTATGGGTTTGCATTTTTTCTGGTTTCGAGTTTTGGGTTCAGAGTAAATGTTACGTATTTTCCACGAAAAACACGAAAGGCACGAAAAAGCTTCATGACACAAGTTGTTCGGCTATTGCTTTCGGGTAGTAAGCTGCCAACAATTTCAAGCACATTCCTGCACCCATAGCCCCATCAATTTTTCGTGCCTTTCGTGTTTTTCGTGGATCACGCCTTTCCGTTGGGCGCGCCTAACATCAGTTAATCGTACTTCTTAATTTTCTCCCGCCACTGCCGCGCCTTGGTCAAAATGGCGTGCTCGTCGAGGGTGGTCAGGACGCGCTCTTTGAGCAGGTGTCTGCCCGCCACCCACACATCGGTAACCTTGTCGCGGCCTGTGGCATATACCAGTTGTGAAATAGGATGATAAACAGGCTGTGTCTCTATCCCTCCCAGATGCACTGCGGCAATGTCAGCGGCCTTGCCGGGCAGCAGCGAGCCGGTTTCCTCGTCCAGCCCCAAAGCCTTGGCGCCGTTCAGTGTCGCCATGCGCAACGCCGTGGCGGCGCTCACTGCGCTAGCGTCGCCCGCCACAGCCTTAGCGAGCAGCGCGGCGATGCGCATTTCGCCGAACATGTCCAGATCGTTATTGCTCGCCGCGCCGTCGGTACCGATGGCGACATTCACTCCCGACTTGAGCAGCGTCTGCACCGGACAGAAACCGCTGGCCAGTTTCAGGTTGGACTCGGGACAATGCACGACATGCCCCCCCGTTGCTGCATAGCGGCTGATTTCCTCAACGGTCAACTGTGTCATGTGCACACCGATCAAATGCGGCGACAGCAGACCAAGACGATCCAAACGCTGCAAAGGACGCTCATTGTAATGCGCAAGGCTTTGCCCGATTTCATCCGCCGTCTCGTGGATGTGCATATGCACCGGAATATCCAGCTCATCGGCATAGATGCGAATTTTATCAAGCGGATCATTCGACACCGTATAAGGTGCGTGCGGCGCAAAGGCGGTGCGGATCAGCGGATGATCGCGGTAACGGTCATGCACCTCCAGCCCCTTGCGCAAATAGTCCCCGGCATCGCTGGCCCACACTGTGGGAAAGTCGATCACGATCAATCCGACGCACGCACGCATGTGACAATCATCCGCCACGCGCGCGGTTTCATCGGGAAAGAAATACATATCATTGAAGCAGGTGGTGCCGCCACGCAGCATTTCCGCAATGGCAAGCTGCGTGCCGTCCTGCACGAACTCAGGACTAACCCACGCCCCCTCGGCCGGCCAGATGTGATTATTCAACCACTCCATCAGCGGCAGATCGTCGGCCAAGCCGCGGAACAACGCCATCGCGGCATGCGTATGGGCGTTGATCAGACCGGGAATAAGAGCGTGCTCGCTCAGATGCAGGGTCGCATGTGACTGATATTTCGCGTTTGCCTCCGGGGTGGGCAGGATCTCCACAATGCGCCCGTCGTGAATCGCCAAACTATGCTGCTCATACACGGTATTTTCAGGTTCAACAGGGATAATCCAGCGGGCATGGATAAGCGTGTCTATATTCTGCATGGCGATTCCAGGATTACTAACGTACAGACATCAGTATACCGGGAATGAGCGAAAAATCACCGCAACACGCAGTGCAGTTTTCTTTGCTCGATACGCGGCTGGCCGGGTATCATTGACGCTTCTCAATTCATCGGTTTTCAATACACATGTCAAACAATCATTATGACTCGATCCGCGCCGTGGAATGGCATGACGGTGCGCTGAAACTGCTGGATCAACGCGTGCTGCCGCACCGGCGCGAATATCTCGTAATAGAGGACGCCGCAAGCACGGCGCAGGCTATCACGGACATGGTGGTGCGCGGCGCGCCCGCGATAGGTGTCACTGCGGCCTATGGCGTGGTATTGGCGGCGCGCGGCTGTTATGCGCGCTCTCCCGCCACCTGGAAACAAGACATCGAGGCCGACCTGGAACTGCTTGCGCGCTCCCGCCCCACCGCCGTCAATCTGTTCTGGGCATTGGAGCGGATGCGCCGCCACTTGGCAAACCTCAGCGGTGATCCGCACCAGTCCTTGCTCGCCGAGGCGCGCCACATCCACGAGGAAGACATCGCCGCCAACCGGCGCATGGGTACGCTGGGGGCCGCCCTCATAGAGGATCGCTGCACGGTGCTGACGCATTGCAATACCGGATCGCTGGCTACCGGCGGCTACGGCACAGCGCTGGGAGTGATTCGCGCGGCCTACGCGGCGGGCCACATCAGCCAGGTGTTTGCAGACGAGACACGCCCCTGGCTACAGGGCGCGCGTCTTACTGCCTGGGAGCTGGTGGAAGACCGCATTCCGGTGACGCTGCTGTGCGAAGGCGCGGCGGCGCACCTGATGAAGCAGGGCGGCGTGCGCTGGGTGATCGTCGGCGCGGACCGCATCGCCGCCAACGGGGACGCCGCCAACAAGATCGGCACCTACAGCCTGGCAATATTGGCACGCCATCATGGTGTGAAATTCATGGTGGTGGCACCCACCTCCACCATCGACATGACCATCGCCAGCGGCGCGGACATCCCCATCGAGATCCGCTCGCCCGCCGAGGTGCTGACCCACGCCGGCCATCCCGTCGCAGCGGAAGGCGCACAGGCCTGGAATCCGGCCTTCGATGTTGCTCCAGCCGAACTGATCGACGCGATTGTCACGGAGCGCGGCGTGGTCCTCGCCCCCACCGCCGCAAAAATGGCCGCCATGATGGGGAACGGGGCATAATCCTAAAAACGGCGATTCACCGCAGAGGACGCGGAGAACGCAGAGGAAAAACAAGACCTTGCCTTGTGTGCCGAGTCACACGCCGGGTGAGGGTGCATGTTACGCTAACCACCCGAATTTCTTTGCGTTCTCCGCGTCCTCTGCGGTTCAATAACTTTTTTTAGGTTGACACTGCCCTAACCTTGGAAACTCTGCTGCTCTATCTTACTACCGGCGCGGTAGCCGGGGTCCTCGCCGGGCTGCTGGGTGTCGGTGGCGGGCTGATCATCGTCCCGGCGCTGGTATTTATCTTTGCGGCCCAAGGCGTGCCGGATGCTATCGTCATGCACATGGCGCTCGGCACTTCGCTTGCAACCATTGTAATGACCTCGATTTCATCAGTGCGCGCTCATCACAAGCGCGGCGCGGTGTTGTGGCAGGTACTCTGGCGCCTCACCCCCGGCATCGTAGTGGGCACACTGATGGGGGCCATACTCGTTGACATGCTGTCTGGAGGGATATTGAAGCGCGTCTTCGGGACTTTTGCTCTGGCAGTAGCATTGCAGATGGGGCTAAGCGCAAAACCTGCACCGCACCGGCGGCTCCCCGGACGATCAGGAATGGGGCTGGCAGGCTGCATCATCGGCGGTGTATCGGCCATCGTCGGCATCGGCGGCGGCTCCTTGACCGTACCGTTTCTTACCTGGTGCAGGGTCGGCGTTCACAATGCCGTTGCCACCTCCAGTGCGTGCGGGTTGCCCATCGCCCTCGCGGGCAGCCTGGGCTTCATCATCATCGGCTGGAATGAAACCGCCCTGCCCGCCTTCAGCAGCGGCTACATCTACTGGCCCGCAATGGCCGGCATCGCCACCGCCAGCGTACTGTTCGCACCTCTGGGTGCAAAGCTCGCGCACGCCTTGCCTGCGGATACCTTGAAAAAGTTTTTTGCTATTTTTCTTGCGCTGCTTGGGGTGCGAATGCTGCTAGGGTAAATGCTAATTCCATTTCTAAATCAATGGTGAAATCGTAGGGTGCGTCCTACGCACCCTACATAATTTTTGGCGTTTTGAAATGGAATTCAAAAACACCCTGTACATCAGCCTCCTCTACCGCTTGCGGGAGATCAAAGTAGCCATTTATGCACTGGGCTAATTAACCGCCATCCGCGCCCGTGTCTTGCCAACAAACTCGGCAAAAAAAGCCCCAAAAATACCCAGCATCAACCCCAGCACAGTGGCCAACGCCAGGTAAAGCACAGGCTTGGGCTTGACAGGATTGATGGGTAGTGTCGGCTGCCTGAGCAAGGTCGTCGGCCTGGATTGCAATTCAGAC
The DNA here is from genome assembly GCA_947085925.1 of uncultured Gammaproteobacteria bacterium. Lineage (GTDB taxonomy): Bacteria > Pseudomonadota > Gammaproteobacteria > Ga007554 > LNEJ01. The sequence continues at coordinate 17,645 of CAMTYI010000149.1, read as the reverse complement.
ATTGCCAGTCTTACTACTATCTGCTGCTGTTCAATCTGCGGTAGTCTTTGAAGCAGCAGATCCTTTTGGAGCGTGAGAAAACCGGCCAACGAAGCCTCGCTGCCCACCAGTGAGGATACGCGATGCTCGATCAAGGAAAGCGCTTGTTCGATCCGATCATGCTCGTTCTGCAAAGAGTCCAATTGCCTCTGCTGTTCAGTTCTCCCTATATCGAATAACGTCCGATGTTTCTTGATCACCTTGGTCACAACATCTGTAAGAAATTTTTGCGCCACTTGCGGCTCATAAGCCTGCGCAATTATTTCAACGCCATTGGGCAACGACTTCTCCATCGTTTTCACTTCCTTGATCATAGGAAATTTCTGTTCCCCCTCGCTTTCATCCTTGACCCGGTACTCCTCCTTCAAACGCTGCACAAGCAGTTGCGACGCTTCTACCTGCACCACCTGCCCCATCTGTACCACCTGCCCTATTCCCAACACGGCGCGGCTTTCATACACAGGTTTAGTTATCGCCAGCCACGCCCCCACCAACAGCAACGTCAGCAACAGACTACCGATGATCATTTTTTTTCTTTTTATGACCACCCGCCATAGATCAATCAGACTGATTTCGTCATCCTGCAAAGCCTCCTGCGTCTCACGGGTTGGCCCAAACTGGTCCGTTGCATTTTTATCTGACATTACATCTCCACATAATCATGTTGCTTTATTTCAATAGATAACCAGACATCAACACAGTACTCTTTGGTCGAGCGCAGAGTATCACGGCTTTGCATAGGGTCAAACAGCAAGTGCAGCTTCGATTTCCGCTTGTATTGTAAGCAAAACACCATTAGGGTCTTCTGATGCGGTAATGGGCCGTCCTATCACGAGATAATCCGCTCCGGCACGAATAGCATCATAAGGCGTCATGATGCGCTTTTGATCGTCGTGCAGTGCCCCTTGCGGACGAATACCCGGCGTCACCAGACAAAAATCCTTGCCCTGGTTTTGGCGCAGATCAACCACTTCCAATGATGAGCAAACAACACCATCCAATCCGGATTGTTTCGCCAGCGCGGCAAGACGCAGGACATTTTCACGCGGGGTACCCGGCAAACCGATCTCATGAAGATCTTCCTCATCCAGACTGGTCAGGACAGTCACGCCAATCAACAAGGGGCGCTGCGGTGCTTTTTCAATGGCATTGCGCGCTGCCTCCATCATGCGCCGCCCACCCAGGGCATGGACATTGACCATCCACACACCAAGCTCGGCAGCCGCAGCGCACGCCTGCGCTACGGTGTTGGGAATATCGTGGAATTTGAGATCGAGGAAAATATCAAAGCCATTGCCCGCCAGCCGCTCCACCAACGCCGGACCACTGCGGGTAAACAGTTCTTTTCCAACTTTGAGACGGCAATGGCGGGGATCCAGCTTGCTTGCCAGCGCCAATGCCTGAGCGGCATCGGCACAATCCAAGGCAACAACAATCCGAGGCCCGTGAGGCTTAACTTCAAACATATCTGTTTTTATACCCTTTGGGTATCCTTCGATTGCATACAGGGCAGAGCCTGCATCTGGATCGGTTTTACGCTGCCCCAGGTTTTACAGCCAGGGCATTGCCAGTGTATGGATTTGCCCGAAAAGCCACAGTGATTGCATCTGTATAAGGGGTTTTCCTTTAGCAGTTTTTCAATCCCTTCCTTGATCATCAGCAAACTGGACTGTGCATTGCCATCGCTATCGGCAAGTTGCAAATCGATCATCGAAACGATGCCCGTAAGCGTAGGCTGCTTTTGCAAATGCTCCGTGACAAACACCATTGCATCACGTTCGCCATATTGATTGCGTAAAAATTCAACCAACGCGGAGATGGGCACGATACGGGGGTATTTCTGCACCAGTTTCTTCAGGTAGCCCATCATCTCCATCGAACTATCCAAGGCGTGATAGCAGCCCAGCATCGGTGGAATCACCTCGGAGAGATACTCCGGATCCTGCGCCTCAACGCGCTGATAGGTTTGCAGCGCAGCCTTGCAATCTCCTGCCCCCCTCTCCATATCACCCTGCATAATGGTGGCGCGAACACAGCCGGAATCAGCAGACAAGGCCCGCTTGATCATTTGTGCAGCACGTGCGCTATCCTTCTGCACGCGGGCCTGATCGGCAATTTCGCAATAATATTGGGCAACAAGACTATTCAGTTTTTTGCCCGTTGCACCCTCAAGTTTGCGGACTATATCTATAGCCTTGTCCCATTCCTTTTCCTGCTGGTAGATATCACACAGCAAGCGCAGCGCCGGCGCGGCCTGCCCATCAACTTCTATTAACTCCAGAAAGAGGCTTTCGGCGCGATCAAGCACTCCGGCGCGCATATAATCCTGCCCCAACTCGAGGAGCGCCTGGTTGCGCTGATCGAGGCTCAACGTTGGCCTGGCGATAAGATTCTGATGGATGCGTATGGCGCGGTCTACTTCACCACGTCGGCGAAATAAACTTCCCAGTGCGAGATGGGTTTCGACCGTATCCGAGTCCACTTCAAGCATCCTGACAAACACCTCAATAGCCTTGTCAGGTTGCTCGTTGATCAGATAATTGAGTCCTCTGAAATAATCGGGGCGAAGTCCTGTTGCCCCTTCTTCATGCTTGCGCCGCGTTTCCTGCTTGGCCATCCACCAGCCCGATGCAGCCGCCACCGGCAGTAACAGCCACAATAAATCCGACATGCTCACCGCTCATCCCGGATCGGCAGAGAGCGCAAATTGACAAGCTCTGTCTCGGTAGTCTTGGCTACCTTGCGCAACCCGGCGATTTCACGTTTTAGCTGTATGATTACGCTCAGACTGGCCAGAATACCGCAAAGGGCGCCTATTACGAGGGAGATCACGACCACGAGGGACAAGGATAACTGCCAGTTGCCGAAATAGTAGTCAAGCAACACGGGCTGGGAATTAAGAACGGCGAAACCCAGACCGATTGTGAGCACTACCAGAAAGATGATGAGATAGATAATGCGCAACATACCCCTCCCTCTTTGGGCTACAAACGGACGGTCACTTCAGCGCAATTATAAAGGATGGAGCGAGTCGCCCGCCTATTGTTCCATGCTGCTGTTGACCCGGTCACGCAGCTCCTTGCCCGGCTTGAAATGAGGCACATATTTACCCGGCAGGGGAACGGCTTCGCCGGTTTTTGGATTTCTCCCCATGCGCGGTGGCCGGTGATGCAAGGAAAAACTGCCAAACCCACGGATTTCGATACGCTCGCCACCCGCCAGCGCCTGAGCCATTTGCTCGATGATAGTCTTGACCGAGAATTCAACATCTTTATAGGTCAAATGATTCAGTTTTTGTGCAAGTGCCTCGATTAATTCGGACTTGGTCATTGCTTTTATATCCATGCTTCAACTCCCCAATAGACTTTTGACTGAATCATCCGGCAACTGCTCCATGCGTTGCCCTACCTCGTCCATCCATGGACTCGCCGGCAACTGCTCCATGCGTTGCCCTACCTCGTCCATCCATGGACTCGTCGGCAACTGCCTCATACCCACTGCAGCGTAAAACATATCCGTGAAAAAACCGCGCTTCGCTCGCATCATTGCACCCGCAGCACGAAATTTTCATGGATAAATTCTTGCCCTCATTACAGAACAGAGGCGCAGTCACCTGCGCCTCTGGCTGTTACACTTTTTACTTCTCGCAGATTACTCGGCTCTGCTTTCCATCTTTTCCTTGATCAGATCACCCAAGGTGGTCGCACCGCCAGATCCCTTGGTGTATTCCTGCATCACCTCGGCCTCTTCCTCGTTATCCTTGGCTTTAATGGATAGAACGATGGTGCGGTTTTTACGGTCAACGCCCATATATTTGGCCTCGACCTGATCGCCCACTTTCAGCACGGTGCGTGCATCTTCCACACGCTCGCGGCCCAGCTCGGAAGCGCGCAACTGCCCTTCCACGCCCTCTTCCATTTCAATAACCGCACCCTTGGCATCCACTTCTTTCACCACACCCGTGACGATGCTGCCCTTCACATGATCAGCGACGAAATTGGAGAAGGGGTCTTTCTCAAGCTGTTTGATACCCAGGGAGATGCGCTCGCGCTCAGGGTCAATGGCAAGTACCACTGCCTCGACTTCATCGCCCTTCTTGTAGTTGCGCACTGCTTCTTCGCCAGGAATATTCCAGGAAAGGTCGGTCAGATGCAGCAAGCCGTCGATGCCGCCGTCGAGACCAACGAAAATTCCGAAGTCGGTGATGGATTTGATCTGTCCGGCAACCTTATCACCCTTGTTGTGAGTAGCGGAGAACTCTTCCCAGGGATTCGGGCGGCACTGTTTCATGCCCAAGGAGATACGGCGCCGTCCTTCATCGATATCCAGCACAGTGACTTCCACTTCGTCACCCATATGCACCAGCTTGGAAGGATGCACGTTTTTATTCGTCCAATCCATTTCCGAGACGTGCACCAAGCCTTCGACACCGCTTTCGATTTCAACAAAGCAGCCATAATCGGCAATGTTGGTAATCTTGCCAAACAGGCGGGCGCTGACAGGATAACGGCGTGCGATATCAACCCAGGGATCTTCGCCCATCTGCTTGAGGCCGAGCGAAACACGATTGCGCTCACGATCAAACTTGAGCACCTTGACGTCGATCTCGTCGCCCACGTTGACGACTTCAGAGGGATGCTTGACACGCTTCCACGCCATATCGGTGATGTGCAGCAAGCCATCGACGCCGCCCAAATCGACAAATGCGCCGTAGTCGGTGAGGTTTTTCACCACACCCTTGACGATCTGTCCTTCTTCCAGGTTTTCCAGCAAGGCTTGGCGCACGGCGCCGCCTTCACTTTCAACCACGGCACGGCGGGAGACGACCACATTATTACGCTTGCGATCAAGCTTGACGACCTTGAATTCGAGCTCTTTGCCTTCCAGATGAGTGGTATCGCGCAACGGACGGACATCCACCAAGGATCCCGGCAAGAAGGCACGCACACCGCTGGTATCGACGGTGAATCCGCCTTTGACCTTGCCGCTGATGATACCCTTGACGATCTCGCCAGCTTCCATGGCGCGCTCAAGGCGTGTCCAGGATTCGGCGCGCTTGGCTTTCTCGCGCGACAGACGGGTCTCGCCCGTGCCGTCTTCCATCATCTCCAGCGCGACATCCACGATATCGCCAACAGCGACTTCGGCAACGCCCATCTCGTTATGGAACTGCTCCATGGGGATGGCGCTTTCGGACTTGAGTCCGGCATTCACGATCACCATATCCGGAGTTATGCGCACCACAGTGGCCGTTACTATGGCGCCGGGACGAATGCGGGTTACAAAAAGACTCTCTTCAAATAGTTGTGCAAAGCTTTCGCTCATTGATTCTTACCTTGCCCCATAAAGAATGCTGGGACGACTGTTGATCCGCATTGACTGCGGGTGGTTAAAAACGCCTGATTCACTATTGAATCAAGCTCCTAAATAAGCCGGAAACCGGCTTCTAGCTTCCATCAAAAAGACACGCCTCGCCATAAATCTACAAGCCGTTGCACGACCGCATCAATGCCAATACCCGTCGTATCAACAACGATCGCGTCGTCAGCCGCCTTCATGGGGGCGAAGCTGCGCGTGCTGTCACGCACGTCACGTTCGGCAATCTCTTTTAGAAGATTGCCAAGATTAACATCCAAACCTTTATCTTTCAACTGTTTATACCGGCGTGTTGCGCGCTCCTCGGCGCTCGCCGTAAGAAAGACCTTGAGTTGGGCATCAGGAAAAACCACCGTGCCCATATCGCGCCCATCCGCCACCAGTCCAGGCGGCTCAAGAAAAGCACGCTGACGATCCAGCAGGGCGAGCCGCACCGCAGGCAATGCGGCCACACGGGAGGCATCGTTGCCACATTCCTCGCTACGCAGAGCGTCGGTAACATCCTCCCCCTCCAGGATAACCTTGATCTGCACATCCTCGTCAGTGTCAAACTGCACATCAAGGTGTGCCGCGAGGGTTTCCAACGCGGATTCGTTATCCAGCGCTATGGCATGGCGCTGGGCGGCCAGGCCAACAAGGCGATAGAGGGAACCGCTATCGAGAAAATGCCAACCCAGTTTTTTGGCCAGGATACGGCTCACCGTGCCTTTGCCGGAGCCGCCGGGACCGTCGATAGTAATCACTGGCGGGGGAGTTTTGGGCGTCATGGCTGGCGATTATCTCCAACTATACCCAGGCCGGCGGCGCGCGCCAGCTCGACGAATCCGGGGAACGAGGTGCCGACATTGGCGCAATCATCAACCATGACCGGGCCGGTAGCGCGCAATGCCGCGATGGCGAAGGCCATGGCAATGCGATGATCGCCGTGACTATTGATGCGGCCGCCGCTCAGACCGCCGCCGCGAATCACCATGCCATCAGGCGTGGGGCGGGCATCAACCCCCAGCGCCAAAAGACCGTCGGCCATCACCTGGATGCGATCACTCTCTTTGACGCGCAGCTCTTCCGCGCCGCTGAGCACGGTCTCACCCTCTGCGCAGGCTGCGGCAATAAACAGCGCGGGGAATTCGTCTATCGCCAATGGCACTTGATCGCGCGGGATGGTTATCCCGCGCAGATGACTGGAACGCACCCGGATATCGGCAACCGGCTCGCCGCCCGACTGACGCAGATGGCTTATCTCGATACTCGCACCCATCAGGCGCAAGATGTTGATGACACCGACGCGCGTCGGATTGATTCCGACATGTTCCAAGGTCAGATCCGAACCCTCGGCGATGGCCGCACCCACCATGAAAAACGCCGCCGATGAGATATCTGCTGGCACATCAATCGAGGTCGCGATGAGTTTTCCACCGCTGCCACCCACGCATATTTTCCCGTTTTTGCACTCAACGGGGTATCCAAACCCCATCAACATGCGCTCGGTATGATCCCGCGTGGGCGCCGGCTCGGTCACGCTAGTAACCCCTTCAGCATAGAGGCCGGCAAATAGCAGGCAGGATTTGACCTGCGCGCTGGCCACCGGCATCACATAATCGATGCCCTTGAGATGCGTACCGCCTCGAACATGCAACGGTGGCGTGCCTTTCTCGCTGGTCTCGATGCGCGCGCCCATCAGACTTAATGGATCGGCGACGCGCTTCATGGGGCGGCGAGACAGGGAGTCATCGCCGGTCATCACCACGTCGAACGACTGAGCTGCCAGCAGCCCCGCCAGCAGGCGCATGGAGGTGCCGGAATTACCGAGATAGAGCGGACCCGCCGGGGCCTTCAGGCCGTGGAGCCCGACGCCGTGAACCGTGACGCGTCCATCATGGGGACCTTCGATATTTACACCCATCTCACGAAAGGCATTGAGCGTCGCCAGGCTATCTTCGCCTTGCAGAAAGCCGGTGATCTCGGTCGTGCCTTCGGCCAGCGCACCCAGCATAATGGAGCGGTGAGAGATCGATTTATCACCGGGGACGCGCAAACGGCCCTGCAAGTGCCCGCCGGGTGCAACAAAAAACGTATTTGGATGCGGTGCGTTCATTTGATTCCAATTAGGAGTCCAAAGATTTAATCATGGCAGAAGAAAGTGGTAAACCCATAAAGACCCTATCAACTATTGCTCTCTTGCCGGAAAAAACCGGTCACGCGCGGCTTTGGCGCGGTCAAATGTGGACAAGATCCGTTCGCTATCTCCCGCACGAATCGCCTCGCCCAAAGAGGCGATGTCCGCCATAAAACGCTCCAGCACAGACAACACCGCCGCCCGATTCGCCAGGCAGATGTCGCGCCACATCGCCGGATCGCTGGAGGCGATGCGCGTAAAATCGCGGAATCCGCCAGCAGCGAAACGGAAAATCTCCTCGCTCTCATCCATGCACACCAATGTATCGACCAGGGCATAGGCCAGCAGATGCGGCAGATGGCTGGTCGCCGCCAGCACCTCGTCGTGATGCTCAACGCCCATTTCCACCACTTCGGCGCCGGTATGCTGCCACAATGCGCGCACGCTTGCCAGCGCTTCCGGCTGGGTATGGGGCAATGGGGTGAGTATCACGCGCCGCCCTTCAAAAAGACCGGTGAATGACGCCTCCACGCCGCTCTTTTCGGTGCCGGCAATGGGATGGCCTGGCACGAATGTCGACGGGACTTCGCCGAAAACAGCGCGGGCGGCGTCCACAACACTGCCCTTGGCGCTGCCCACATCGGTAATGATGGTATCCGGACGGACATGCCCGGCGATTTGCCGGAACACCGCCTCCATCGCCCCCAACGGCACCGCCACTACGACCATATCAGCATCATGCACCGCAGCAGCGATATCGATCTCATACCTGTCGACAACGCCCAGTTCCAGCGCCTTGCGTAACTGAGCCTCATCACGCCCGCCGCCGACGATTTCCCGGCACACCCCCGCCCGCTTTATAGACCGCGCCAGCGAACCGCCGATAAGACCGACGCCGATGATTGCAAGGCGTTTGATCATCATTTTTGCCACATGGAGCACGCAGATTTAATCATTAAGAATATCCTCCGTGTTTTCCGTGGCATTGCCATCTCATTGGCACCTCATTGCCACCTTGTACGGTGGTCACGGTGATCACTGTGGTTACAAATCCCGCCCAATCACTTGCGCGATACCGCGCAGCTCGCCCATCAGTTGCGTCAGTTGTGGCGGGCTGAGGGCCTGATCGGCATCGCACCATGCCTCGGCGGGCATGGGGTGCATCTCCACCAGAAGTCCGTCGGCGCCTGCCGCGATTGCGGCGCGCGACAGCGCGGGCACCATCCATGCCTTGCCGCCTGCATGGCTGGGGTCAATGATCACCGGCAGATGGGTCTCACGCTTGAGCACCGGGATGGCGGTGACATCAAGCATGTTGCGGTAATAGGTCTCGAAGCTGCGCACGCCGCGCTCGCAGAAGATGATGTTGTGATTACCGCCCGCAGCGATGTATTCCGCCGCCATCAGCCACTCGGAAATTGTCGCCGACATGCCACGCTTGAGGATCACCGGGGTCTGGATGCGGCCCACTTCCTTGAGTAGATCGAAATTCTGCATGTTGCGCGTGCCGATCTGGATCACATCTACCTTGTGTTCGAGAAAGGTGTCGAGCATGCGCACATCCATCAGCTCGGTGACGATCGGCAGGTTGTGACGATCCGCCGCGCGCCGGAACATATCCAACCCCTCAACGCCCGCCCCCTGGAAGGCATAGGGGCTGGTGCGCGGCTTGAACGCACCACCACGCATCAGGCGGCAACCTGCGGCAGCGACGCTTTGCGCTGCGCTGTCCATCTGCGGTTGGGTTTCCACCGAACAAGGTCCGGCGATGATCTGCACCGTGTTGCCGCCGATCTTGATGCCGCCAATGTCGATGACGCTGTCTTCCGGGTGAGATTCGCGCGACACGATCTTGTACGGTTTCATCACGCGAATGACATTTTCCACGCCACCCAGCGCCTGCAACGCCTCCATGTCCACCTTGCGCTCATCACCGATAGCGCCGATCACGGTACGCTCGATGCCGCGTGACACATTGGAACCCATACCCATGGACTCCAGCTTTTTCTCCACCGCCCGAATTTCCTCGTCGGCGACATGGGACTTCATAATGATGATCACGACACTACCTCATTAAATTTAATTTTTCGCCATAGAGGGCACGGAAGACGCAGCGAGCCTAAAGCAAGATTTTGTTGGGTCCAGAGCTTGCGCTCCTTGACCCAACCTACACACTACACACTCCAGGATCGCCTCCAAAAAAATCTACAGCACCGCGCCCGGATAAGAGCCCAGCACTTTCATCATTGCCGCCTCATCTGCCAGCTCCTGCAGCGCCTTGGCAACATTAGGATCCTGGCTATGGCCTTCGATATCAATAAAAAACACATAGTCCCACATACCGCGCCGCGATGGCCGCGATTCGATGCGCGTCATGGATATGCCATGACGGAACAGCGGCGCAAGCAGGCGGTGCAAAGCCCCCGGACGATTGCGCGCCGAGAGCAGCAATGAGGTTTTGTCATTGCCACTGGGCGGCGGCGATTTCGCGCCGATCACCAGAAAGCGCGTGGTGTTATCCGGCTCATCCTCGATGTTGGCCGCCAGAATATTGAGGCCATAGATCTCCGCCGCCGTCACACCCGCGATAGCCACCGCCCCTGCTTCCTGAGCGGCGCGGCGCGCGGCCTCCGCATTACTGCTCATGGTCACATGCTCCACACCGGCAAGATGCTCTTCGAGCCATCCGCGACACTGGGCCAACGCCTGCTGATGCACATACAAACGGCTAACGCCGGTGCCAACGCTATTGATAGCATCCATCTTGCCCAGCAGATTATGATGAATGCGCAGCTCCACCTCGCCGCATACCCTGAGCGGTGAGCTGATGAACATATCGAGGGTGTGATTGACCACACCCTCCGTGGAATTCTCCACCGGCACCACGCCATAATGCGACGCCCCCGCCTCGACATCGCGGAACACCTCGTCAATGGCACCATGCGACACGGTATGCACCGAATGGCCAAAATGCTTGAGGGCGGCAGCCTGGGTAAAAGTGCCTTCCGGGCCAAGAAACGCTATTTTCATAGGCTGTTCCAAGGCCAGACAAGCTGACATGATCTCGCGGAACAAGCGCGCCATTTCCTCGCCGCTCAACGGGCCGGTGTTGCGCGCCAATACATTACGCAGCACCTGCGCCTCGCGCTCAGGGCGATAGTAGTCAGAAGCGTTGCCGCCCAGCTTAACCTTGGCGACTTCCTGAGCGCACGCGGCACGCTCATTGATCAACATCTGAATTTGCTCATCCAGATGGTCAATGCGTGCGCGTATGGCTTGTAGTGCGTCGTTGGTCATAGTCAATTTTTGCGTAAACCACCCTACATCAATTATAAAACCCTCACCGCCAAAACACCCTCAATAGCGGCAAGTTCCTGAATCACGGATTCAGGGATAGGCGTTTCCACGTCGGCCAGCGTATAGGCCAGATTGCCCCTGGATTTGTTAAGCAGATCGACAATATTCAGCCCGGCCTTGGCCATGGCGGTGGAGATCTGCCCCACCATGTTGGGGACATTGGCGTTGGCGATGCCGATCCGGTGACCATCAGTGCGCGGCATAACCACTTCGGGGAAGTTCACGGAGTTGGTAATGTTGCCGTTTTCCAGAAAATCGCTCACCTGCTCCGCCACCATGACCGCACAATTATCTTCCGCCTCTTCGGTCGATGCGCCGAGGTGTGGCAAGGTAATCACGCGCGGGTGTTTTTTGAGCAGATTACCCGGGAAATCGCACACATAGCTGTAGATTTTGCCAGCGTTTATCGCCTCCACCAGCGCGACATCGTCAACAATGCCGCTGCGCGAAAAATTGAGCACCACCGCTCTCTTCTTCATGAGCTTGATGCGCTCGGCGCTGAGCATGTTGCGCGTGGCATCCATCAGCGGTATATGGAATGTGACGAAATCAACCTTGGACAGCAAGTCATCGACGCTGGCGGCCTGTTGCACGTCGGAAGACAACTTCCAGGCGGCCTGCACAGTGATCGCAGGATCAAAGCCGATCACCTTCATGCCAAGCTTGATGGCAAGATTCGCCACGCGGACGCCGATAGCCCCCAGGCCGATCACCCCCAATGTGCGGCCCGGAAGCTCGTAACCGACAAAATCCTTTTTGCCTGCCTCGACCTGCTTGTCGATACTGGCGTCGTCGCCCTCGACATGGCGCGCGAAATCCCACGCCTGACAGATGTTGCGGTAGGCCAGCAGCATACCCGCAAGCACCAGTTCCGCCACTGCATTGGCGTTGGCGCCCGGTGCATTGAACACCGGAATGCCGAGCGCGCTCAATTTTTCCACAGGAATATTGTTAACGCCCGCGCCAGCCCGACCCACTGCCTTCACCGATGGGGCGATTGGGTAATCGTGCATTTTGAACGAGCGCAGCAGGATCGCGTCGGGATGCTGAATTTCGGATGTAACTTCATACCTGTCACGCGGCAACCGCTCCAGTCCCGCGACAGAAATATTGTTCAACGTCAGTATTTTGAACATAGTTTTCGACCCTGATTTATCAGACTATCCGTGGCGCTTCTCAAAATCGGCCATAAAGGCAACCAGCGCATCCACACCTTCTTCCGGCATCGCATTATAGATGCTGGCGCGCATTCCGCCCACCGAACGATGACCCGCCAGCGCCATCAAACCCACGGCCTCCGCTTCCTTGAGGAAGGTTTTGTCGAGATTGGCGTCGGCCAGGGTAAACGGCACGTTCATCCACGAACGGCAAGCCAGGTCCACCGGGTTGGCGTAGAAGGGAGACGTGTCGATAGCGGCATACAGCTTGTCCGCCTTGCGCTTGTTGACTGCCGCCATTGCCTGCAAACCACCGCCGCGCTTGAGCCAGTCGAACACCAGACCGGCGCAGTACCAGCCGTAGGTCGGCGGGGTGTTATACATCGAGCCGTTGTCGACATGCGTCTTGTAATCAAACATGATGGGCGTACCGGCGGCAGCCTGGCCGATCAGGTCGTCACGGACAATCACCACCGTCAGCCCTGCCGGGCCGATGTTCTTTTGCGCCCCGGCGTAGATAATGCCGAACTTGCTGACATCAAGCGGGCGCGACAGCAGCGTGGAAGAAAGATCCGCCACCAGCGGCACATCGCCGACCTGCGGCACCCAATGGAATTCCACGCCACCGATGGTCTCGTTCGGCGTGTAATGGACATACGCGCTGGAAGCATCAAGCTGCCACTGCGTTTGCGCAGGGATCGTCGAGTAGTTGCTCGCCTTGGACGTGGCAGCAACGTTCACTTCGCAGTAACGCTTTGCCTCGCCAATGGCTTTTTCCGACCACATGCCGGTATTGATATAATCCGCCTTGGTTTTGCCGCGCAGCAGGTTCATCGGCACCATGGCGAACTGGCTGCTCGCGCCACCCTGCAAAAACAGCACCTTGTAATTGGATGGAACGGCCAGCAGCTCGCGCAGATCGGCCTCGGCCTGCTCCGCAATGGACACGAATTCCTTGCCGCGATGGCTCATCTCCATCACCGACATGCCCGATCCCCGCCAGTCGAGCATCTCGTCTCTGGCCTTCTCGAGAACTTCCTGCGGCATCACCGCCGGTCCGGCGCTGAAATTGTATATGCGCGACATTTTGAGGCTCCTCTATATTTATAGAATTCAAATCAGGATTCGTCGGACGGTGCTTCCGGATCCCCGGCCTCTGACGGCTGCTCCTCGGCCTCGCCTCCTTCATCCGCAAGGCTTTCAACCCGCTCAACGACAACCAGTTTCTCGCCCTTGCCAAGGCTGATCAACTTGACGCCCTGGGTATTGCGCCCCAGCACCGACACCTCGCTCACGCGGGTGCGCACCAACGTGCCGCCGTCGCTGATCAGCATGACTTCATCCTCGTTACCGACGAGCGCCGCACCGATTACGGCGCCATTACGTTCGCTGCTTTGGATCGAATTTACACCCTGACCACCACGGCCATGCACAGGGTAATCGCTGATCGGCGTGCGTTTGCCGTAGCCTCTTTCGGTGGCGGTGAGTACATCCCCCTCCCCGCCCGAGATAATCAGCGAAATCACCTGGTGACCCGGCGCCAGGGTGATGCCGCGTACGCCGCGCGCGGTGCGGCCCATCGGGCGCACATTGTCTTCGCTGAAGCGCACTGCCTTGCCGCTGCTGGCGAACAGCATCACGTCCTTAGTGCCATCAGTGATATCTACCCCGACCAGGCGGTCATCACCAAACAACTCCAGGGCGATAATGCCATTGGTACGCGGACGCGAGAAATCCTCGAGCGGGGTCTTTTTCACGGTGCCACTGCTGGTTGCCATAAACACATACTTGTCTTTTTCATACTCGCGCACCGGCAGGATGGCGTTGATGCGCTCGCCTTCCTCCAGCGGCAGCAGATTGACCATCGGCTTACCGCGCGCGATACGGCTGGCCTGGGGCAGCTCGTAGACCTTCATCCAATAGACTTTGCCACGGCTGGAGAAGCACAGAATGGTGTCGTGCGTGCTGGCAACAAACAGCTTGTCGATGACATCTTCTTCCTTCATGCTGGTGGCCGTCTTGCCCTTGCCGCCACGTTTTTGCGCGCGGTACATCGAGAGCGGCTGAGACTTGGCGTAACCGGCATGGGAAAGCGTGACCACCACGTCTTCTTCGGCAATCAGGTCTTCCAGGCTGAGATCCTGGTGGGTGGTGATGATCTCGGTGCGGCGCGCATCACCGTATTGCTCACGGATAGCGAGCAGCTCGTCACGGATCACCTGCATCAGGCGCTCGGGGCTGCCCAGAATATCAAGCAGATCATTAATCTTGACGAGTATTTCTTTGTACTCACTGACTATCTTGTCCTGCTCCAGCCCGGTCAGGCGGTGCAGGCGCAGATCCAGAATCGCCTGGGCCTGAACCTCGGACAGACGGTAGCCCGCCACATCCATGCCAAACTCCGGCGCCAGATTCTCGGGACGAGACACGGCAGCCCCGGTGCGCGACAGCATTTCCGTCACCAACCCCGGCGCCCAGATGCGCTGCATCAGGCCAAGCCTGGCCTCGGCGGGACTGGGCGCGGCCTTGATCAGCGCGATGATCTCGTCGATATTGGCCAGCGCAACCGCCAGCCCTTCCAGGATATGCGCGCGCTCACGCGCCTTGCGCAATTCGAACAGAGTACGGCGCGTCACCACTTCGCGGCGGTGGCGGATAAAGGCCTCAAGGATCTGCTTCAGATTCAGCAGGCGCGGCTGCCCATCTATCAGGGCCACCATATTGATGCCGTAGACGTTCTGCATCTGAGTCTGCTGCCACAAATTATTGAGCACCACCTCGGCCACTTCGCCACGGCGCAGCTCGATCACCATGCGCATGCCATCCTTGTCGGACTCGTCGCGCAACTCGGTGATGCCCTCAAGCTTTTTATCCTTCACCAGATCGGCGATCTTCTCCAGCAGCATCGCCTTGTTCACCTGATAGGGTAGCTCGGTGACGATAATGCTGTGTTTGCCAGTCTTGTCATCCGTCTCGACATGGCTGCGCGCCCGCACATAAATGCGCCCGCGCCCAGTGTGATAGGCGTCAACAATGCCGCGCGCGCCGTTAATAAAGGCAGCCGTGGGGAAATCCGGCCCGGGGATATATTCCATCAATCCGGCGATATCGATGCTGGCGTCGTCAATCAGCGCGATGCAGGCGTTGACGACCTCGGTCAGATTGTGCGGTGGGATGTTGGTCGCCAGACCCACCGCAATACCCGCCGAACCATTGATCAGCAGGTTGGGGATGCGGGCGGGAAATACCCTGGGTTCACGTTCGGATTCGTCATAATTGGGGACAAAATCAACAGTCTCCTTGTCGATATCGGCGAGCAGCTCATGCGCGATGCGCGACATGCGCACTTCGGTGTAACGCATCGCCGCCGGTGCATCGCCATCCACCGAACCGAAATTGCCCTGCCCATCGACCAGCATGTAGCGCAACGAAAATGGCTGTGCCATACGCACGATGGTGTCGTAAACGGCGGTGTCGCCGTGCGGATGGTATTTACCGATGACATCACCCACCACGCGGGCCGATTTCTTGTAGGATTTGTTCCAGTCGTTACCCAGCTCGCGCATGGCGAAGAGAACGCGCCGATGCACCGGTTTGAGACCATCGCGGACATCAGGCAGCGCGCGCCCGACGATAACGCTCATGGCATATTCCATGTACGACTGCTTCATCTCCTCTTCAATATTGACGGGGAGAACTTCTTTGGCGAATTGATTCATCGGGAACGCGGCATCCTTACAGGCTTAATGCAAGCCCAAGAGCTTTTTGGTGTGGGGTTAGCGATAACCTGCCGATCTTTTTGCATAAGCCGGAAATGTTACCATAAACATGGGGCTTGCTGCACTTTTAGAATTGGGGCTGCAGGCGCATCTTGCGCTGTGGCGGCTGGCGCTGGAATATGGTGTCTTCCTTCATCTCACAGATTCATCAACTTACAGAAGAGCACCCGCTTGTATTTGCAGTAGCAGTATGGGTAGGAATGGTATTATTTAGTTGCGGCCGCTTTCGTGCACAAAGGAATGCAGCGTCGCGCCATAACCCACACGAGTCCGGAGGCAGAACCGCCCATGAATGCCCGGTCACACCACAGCCAGGACACTCCCCTGATCTGCTCGCTACAAAACCCCGCACTGCATGACCATCCGGCACACTGTTTCGAGGTCATCGAAACGCACATTTCCTGGGTAATTCTGACCGGCCCCTATGCCTACAAGATCAAAAAACCACTAGACCTGGGATTCCTCGATTTCTCCACACTGGAAAAACGCCGCTATTACTGCGAAGAGGAGCTGCGTCTCAACCGGCGCCTCGCACCGCAGATTTATATCGGGGTTGTTGCTATCACGGGCAGCCCTACCGAACCTGTATTGCATGGTGCTGGGACACCCATAGAGTATGCGGTCAAAATGGTGCAGTTCCCGCAAGAGGCGCAACTCAATCACGTCATGGCACGCGACGGACTCCAGCCCGTACACATCGACAATCTTGCGCAGCTCATTGCCGGATTTCATCAACACATTGCCATTGCCGGACAAGACACCCCCTACGGTAGCCCCGCGAATGTCTATCAACCGGTGGAGGAAAATTTCCTGCATATACGGCCACATCTCACCGAACCCGCCTGCATCGAACAACTCGAACGCCTGCACACCTGGAGCGAAACCGAATCTCCCCGCCTCTTACCTTTTTTACAGCAGCGCAAGGCGGACGGCTTTATCCGCGAATGCCATGGCGACATGCACCTGGCCAACATGGCGTTGCTGGATGACCAGATAACCATCTTCGATTGCCTGGAATTCAACGAAAACCTGCGCTGGATCGATGTAATGAGCGAGGCGGCCTTTCTGATGATGGACCTCGACAGCCGCAGCGCAGGCACGCTGGGGTGGCGCTTTCTCAATGCCTATCTCGCCGCTGGCGGTGATTACCAGGGGTTGCGCCTGCTGCGCTACTATCTGGTCTACCGCGCCTTGGTGCGCGCCAAAGTGGCGTGTATCCGACTCGGACAAACTGGCCTGAGCGAAGAGGAAGGACGCGCCACCCATCTGCAATACCAGCGCTATGCTGACTTGGCCGAAAGCTACACGCATCCGCGTGCGACGCCACTCATCATTACCCACGGCCTGTCCGGCTCAGGCAAGACAACCCATACCCAGTTATTGCTCGAAACATTGGGCGCCATCCGCGTGCGCTCCGATGTGGAGCGTAAACGTCTGTTAGGCCTTCACCCGGAAGCGCGCACGGTCTCCGGTATCGGCACCGGCCCGTACACCGCCGACACCAGCCACCGCACCTATCAACACCTCACCAGCCTGGCGCGCACCGTCATCGAGTCCGGCTATCCGGCAATTATCGACGCCGCCTTTCTCAAGCGCGCGCAACGCGACATGTTTCACGACCTCGCCGCACACCTGGACGTACCCTTCGTAATCCTCAACTACCAAACACCCGAAGCCGTGCTGCGCGCGCGTATCACCCAGCGGGCACTCGAAGGCCATGACGCATCGGAGGCGGATATCAGCGTGCTCAAAAACCAGCTCGCCACTTTCGAACCCCTTAGATCGGAAGAGCGTCGTGTAGGGAAAGAGTGTAGTGCCACT
>CAMTYI010000148.1:0-1974 GCA_947085925.1 uncultured Gammaproteobacteria bacterium | reverse complement strand
GTCCAGGACCGCGAGGCGTTTTCGGACCGCTCCAGCCGTTGCGTCGAAGTTCGCGTGAGAGGGTGGAGGCTGACCGGTTTATCGACTTGGCAATCGCAGATGGCTTGATCCCCATCTCCAGTTGCGTTTGTATCATTGCCCGCTCTTCAATGCTCAATTGATCGTAGTTTTTTCCCATGCAACATTATCCCCTAAAAATGTTGCACTTGGCTTTTGAGCGCGCCGGGTGTAAAAGTTTGTGACCACGAAAAAACAGAACTTGAGCAACGACTGCAACGCGCCCCTGTTTTAAACTGGTGGGATATAACAATCCACCCTAAAGTGGTATGTTTGTAATTTCATGCTCCCTAAGCTTAATGGCTTGGATGCTCATGCCTGGCTGAAGGAAATTGCCTGCCTGGCCCAACAGCCGCATTGATGCGTTGTTGCCATTGAAAGTGGCATTACCATAAATCTTGCTTCTGGTGGAGTGGGACGGCTGGTCGCTTACCATCAAAGAATACCGCCGCCAGACCTTCTTCAAACCGTACCGCGTGATCTACCGTGTTACAGGCAGTCAAGTCATCATATATCTGATTGCTGACGGGCGGCGTGACATGCAGTCGGTGTTGGCGAGAAGGCTACTGGGCGCATAGCTTCGATATTTGAAAGGCATCGCACAAATTGTGCTCGGATAGGCCGCGATGGCCGTTTTCGGCTGGACGGAAAAAACACAGAAATGGCTGGGGGACTAGGATTCGAACCTAGGTTGACGGAGTCAGAGTCCGCCGTCCTACCGCTAGACGATCCCCCAATTCAGGCAGGAGAAAACTTGAGGAAACACCGCATCGCCCACCTCCTCTGCCACATGGGAAGAGAAGAAATGGGTGAAAGCGTGTCGGGTGAATATTAGGGGCCGTTAAGGAATAACCAGTGCTTTTCTGGTTAAGCCTTTACGGCTCCTTATGCCGTTCCCACCATTACTAAATGCACAGGTTAATTGTGAACGACGGCTTAGCGCTTGGAGAACTGCGGACGCTTACGGGCTTTGCCCAGACCAACCTTTTTACGCTCGACCTCACGCGCATCACGAGTAAGGAAGCCGCCTTTACGCAGTGTGGGGCGCAAGGTTTCATCAAAGCCCAGCAGGGCGCGGGCGATACCGTGGCTGATGGCGCCGGCCTGACCAGTGTTGCCGCCGCCGGAAACGGTGACGTTGACATCAACGGCATCGACCAGCTTAACGCTTTCTAGCGGTTGACGCACCAGCATGCGTGCGGTTTCACGGCCGAAGTAGTCTTCGATCGTGCGGCTGTTGATGGTGATTTTGCCTGTGCCGGACCGGACGTAAACCCGTGCTGCGGAGCTTTTGCGGCGACCTGTTCCATAATGCTGTGTTTGTGCCATATACAGTTCCTGCTAAAAGTAAATACTATCAGATATCCAAAGGCTTGGGCTGCTGCGCGGCGTGCTGATGCTCGGCGCCACCGTATACTTTGAGCTTGCGGTACATTGCGCGGCCCAGCGGATTCTTGGGCAACATCCCCTTGACGGCGGTCTCGATGACACGCTCCGGCGCTTTAGCCATCAGCTTGCCGAGAGAGATGGTCTTCAGGTTGCCGATGAAGCCGGTGTGCTTGTGGTACATCTTGTCCGCGAGCTTGTTGCCGGTGAAGTGCAACTTGGCAGCGTTCACCACAACGATGTAATCGCCGGTGTCGACATGAGGCGTGTACTCGGGCTTGTGCTTGCCGCGCAGGCGGCGCGCGATTTCGGTGGCAAGACGACCCAGGGTTTTGCCGGAGGCGTCCACAACATACCAGTCGCGCCGGACGGTCGTTGGGTTTGCGCTAAAGGTTTTCATTGTGCTTCGCTCCAAAAAACTGCGTAAAGGGCGAGAATGTTACATGAGGGAGAGAAAAGATACAAGGGTGAGCCTTTTCCATGTAGCGAGCAAGTAAACTGTCCTAAGTTGTAGCACATGATCTGTCCGGT
>CAMTYI010000147.1:0-19735 GCA_947085925.1 uncultured Gammaproteobacteria bacterium | reverse complement strand
TGGGGAGATTGCAAATTCCTTGCAAATAAAAATCAGCATGGAGCCCATCAACAACTACGCGCGGTCCTGATCGACACCGAGTTAGAGATGTTTCAGTACTATCTGAGCAAGCGCTTTCGTCTTATTGATCTGTGCTCGTTGCTCGACTAGCCGCTAACTAGGGAGCCTAACGACCACGCTCGAAATCAAGATACCTGCGCACGGCGAGCAACCCTTCGTAGCCCTCGGTCATGATGGAAAGCGGGGTTTGGCCGTCAAACCTGCGATTAGGGGTGGCGACCCAACGGTAAGCCAGGTCACGATTATGCGGAAACAGGATGCGCAGGGATTTGTGTATACCCAGTAGATGTCCGGCGCGCCCAAGGAGGTCGGCATTATCAGCAAGCGGACTGCCTTTTTTATAGCGTGCCACGGTTGAACGTGAGTCGCTGGAAAGCCCGAGCAAGGCCGCTTGATCGCCAGTGTTGAGGCCCCAAAGCTCGAACAACTTTACCACCATTTTAGACAGGCTCTCTCGACCCTGTTTACCGTGAATATCCGTCTTTTGTAGCGGGATAGAAATAATGGCATTCATTGTCACCCTCAACCATGATTCAGATGGTACTATTTTTGTACCATAAGATACATTCGAATGTCAAATATACCCTGGCATCAACTGCAACGGCGGCTCGTCCAGCGCCGCCATCTGCTCGCGCAAGGCGAGAATCTGGTTCTGCCAGTAGTGCTGGGTATTGAACCAGGGGAAGGCCATCTTGAACGCTGGGTCTTCCCAACGGCGGGCGAGCCAGCCGGAATAGTGGATGATACGCAGGCTGCGTAGCGCCTCCACCAGCCGCAACTCTGCGGGGTTGAAATCATAAAATTCGCTGTAGCCGTCGATGACGTAAAGCAACTGTGCGTTCATGGCGGCGCGGTCGCCGGACAGCAGCATCCAAAGGTCCTGTATCGCCGGACCCATGCGACAGTCATCGAAATCCACGAAGTGCGGGCCTGCCTCTGTCCAGAGGATGTTGCCGGCATGACAATCGCCGTGGAGGCGGATGGTGGTAATTCCGGTGGTTTGTGCATAGCCTTCGCGCACCCGCGCGAGCACATCCTCTGCCACGCTGCGATAGCTCAATTCCAGATCGGGCGGGATGAAGCCATGCCCCATCAAAAAGTGAAAGGGTTCGTCACCGAAGCTCTCAATATTGAGCGTGGGACGATGAAGGAACGGCGTGATAGCGCCCACGGCATGGATGCGGCCAATGAAGCGGCCCATCCACTCCAGCGTGTCAGGATCGTCCAGCTCGGGAGTGCGGCCCGCATGGCGCGGAAAGAGAGCGAAACGGAAACCTTCGAATTCATGCAGCGTGTGACCTGCCGCCTCATCGACAAGCGGCGCGACTACCGGAATCTCGCGGCTGGCAAGCTCGAGGGCAAAGGCATGCTCTTCGAGAATCGCCTCGTCTGACCATCGGTTGGGGCGATAAAACTTGGCGATAACCGGCGCGCCGTCTTCGATGCCAAGCTGGTAGACGCGGTTTTCGTAGCTGTTGAGCGCTAGCATCCGGCCATCACAGCGCAATCCGATGCTCTCGACGGCGTTGAGCAGCCGGTCCGGGGTGAGATCCTGATAGAGCAGGTTGGAGTGCGGCATGGTTTTTCACCCTTTGAAACAAGGTATCTTACCACCACTTCCGCCCTCCTCCGTATGCGAGGGCTTTGCTTTCTTATTCGACTGGACTATCTACCGTCCACGAAAAGCACGAAAGGCACGAAAAAAATTCATTCCAGATTGTTCATCTGGCGAAATTTAGAGCGCAGGCCCTAGATCCTCTTCAGGCGCTGCGGCTTGGTTGACGAGCAAATCCAAGCGTGTTTTTCGTGGACCACTGTAACATCCGTTATTTAACGTCGAGCAGTTCAACATCAAACACCAGCGTGGCATTCGGCGGGATCACACCGCCCGCACCGCGCGCGCCATAGCCCATCTCAGGTGGAATAATCAAAGTGCGCTGACCACCCACTTTCATACCTGCCACGCCTTGATCCCATCCCTTGATGACTTGCCCACCGCCCAGCATAAAGTCGAACGGTTGGCCGCGATCACGCGAACTGTCAAATTTGACACCATGGTTGTTGGGTGCCTTGGGGTCGTAGAGCCAGCCGGTGTAATGCACGATCACCAGCTTGTTGGGCACCGCCTCTTTGCCAGTACCCACCTTGACGTCGGTTTTCATCAGTTGGGTAATTTTGGCTGTTTCTGTCATCGCTAATTTTTCCTGTTTCGCTGTTTCGGCAAGTGCCACGCCATTCACACAATAACCCACGCCCAGAACGAGCAGAGTGGCGGCGAAGGTTCCTGATTTTCTCATATTGCAAGCTCCTGTTGGATTTTGGTTAAACATACTGAGGCAGTGAACACGGAAGACTAGCGAGCCGGATCCGGCTCTATCAAAAGCGCCCCCGTCAGCAGCGCCAACCCCCGCACCACCAGTATACCCTTCCCCTGTCCACGGTGATCCACCCGCAGACTGCTCTCGGTGTCACCGCGCAATAATTTACGCCCTATCTGGATCTGGAAAACGTACAGAATATAGAGGGACAACACCATAATGAAATGCATCCACACCAGAAAGGATGAAATATCGCCATGCAGAAACAGGCGGGTATACCAGTCACGATAGATATAGAGATAGACGGGTATGGCCATATCAAACAACATGACGAAGACCATCGTTGAGACGTGAAACTTACGATGCTGCGGCTTGAAAAAAGCGGCGAACATGAGGAGGTAGGTCAACAAGACGACCGCCGCCATTATCACTTTTTCCGTCATTGGTTATCCATTCTTGGCACCTTCCAGATTATGTTTCACACGCATTATGCGCCCGCCGCTTTCAATAGCTCCACTATCTTCGCGTACCCGTTCGTTTCCGCCTCCTTGAGGGCGTTGCTACCGTTGCTGTTCATGGCGTTGACATCGGCGCCGACCTTCAACAACATCTGCACAACTTCAGTATGACCGGCGCGTGCGGCGAACATCAAAGCAGTGGTGCCGGACACGCCAAATACGCTGCCACCGACACCAGAGTCGGCACCCTCTGCGGCATTGACATCAGCCTTGTTTTTCAGAAGAAGCTCCGCAACCCTGGAAGAGCCGTTCGCCGCCGCAACCATGAGGGGGGTGAGTCCTGAAACATCCTTGATATTCGGATCGGCCTTGCGCTCAAGAAGCGCCTGGGCCGCCGCAGCATGACCGCGTTCCACCGCCCAGAACAGGGCAGTTTTGCCCATAAAACCGCGCACATCCAACCGCGCACCCGCATCCAGTAAAATCCGGACAACATCAGCGTGACCGCTCTGCGCAGCCTTGACCAGCACCGTGTTCCTGCCTATTGTGCTCATCGCAACGGTAAATGAACTGGTGCGATTTTCCTGCTCCACAGCATTGGCGTCTGCGCCTTTGCCTAACATCAAACGCGTGATGTCGCCACGTCCCAATTCGGCGGCGACAAACAGGGCTGTCTCATTGCGGTGGTTGGGGCGATTAATATCCGCCCCGTGATCAAGAAGATAGCGCACGGTTTCCGTGCGGGCATTGCGCACGGCTATAATCAACGCCGTATCGCCACGCGAAGCGGCTTGTACTACTTCCTGATCAGCCATCGGAATACTTGATGATGAGATAGCCCAGTCACGCAAACCATCCGGCACGGTATTCACTTTGGCGCCATGCTCGACCAGCACCTTCACAACCGATGTGTGACCAGCCAGCGCCGCCTCCAGCAGCGGGGTGACCCCCGCTCTGTTTTTGACGTTTGCCCGTGCGCCTTCATCAAACAGTTGAACTACCTTGTCGGTATCGCCGTTTCTCGATGCCTTGATCAAGGCATCGTCCAGATTGAGGCTGGTATAAACCGATTCTTTGCGCGCACCGGCCTGCCTCAAAGTGTGCGCAATGTCTGCATATTGATTGCGCTCCGCAAGGCTCAACGCCGTGCCGCCATGGGCATCTCTGAGATTGGGGTCGGCACCTTTGGCAAGCAGGGCGTTGGTAATGTCATGCCAAGGGCCGTCGGCAGACATCAAACCGTGCCGTGCGGCGTACATCAGCGGCGTATATCCGCTATCGCTTGCCGAAAGCGCAAGCGTGTTCGCTACATTTGGGTCTGCCCCTGCCGCCAGCAGCATCTCCACCAACCTGATGTTGCCATATTGGACGGCGGGGAATAACGCGGTTTCCCCACGGTTGTTTTTAGCGTTGACTCCCGCGCTCGCGGTGAGCAGACGTTTGGCAATAGAGATATCGCCTTTTGTAACGGCACCCATCAGCGCGGTATGCCCAACGTTCGTGCTTGCTTGCACGTCAGCGCCCGCCTTGAGCAGTATGTCAACGACTTCACCCTGACCAGCCGTGGCGGCGGCAATCAGTGCAGTAGTCCCGAACATATCCTTGGCATTCACGTCCATGCCGCGCTCAAGCATGTAGCGCACCACTTTGTCATGGCCGTAAGTTGCAGCCAGCACCAGGCGGTCCGGGCTTAAAGCATCGCCGGGGATGGGTATCGGTGAAGGAACGGCCTGCCCCGGCGCAGGCGTGGCGGCAGCAGGTGGACTATCAGCCGGTTCCGCAGCATGCCCCACGGTAACAAGAGCAATGCCCATGCCGCAAAACAGCAAACGGCAACCTTTCCCAAACGAGCCCGACACGCCATGCCGCTTCATCGCCGTACCTCCCACCGTTGATTTTTTATTTTTTTCCGTACTAATTCTGGCTATAGGGAAACAACTTCCAGCCACACAAACCTTATAACACAGCAACAAACTCAACAACCAACATACTTGACATCACTGCATTTGCCAAGCCGTTTGTAACGTGGCAGCTATACGCTCCGCCAGACACACGTCCCGCCGCTCGCCTTGTCGATAGCATCCAGCCGCCCCTCATGCGCCGCCTGCTCATCCGCCGCTGCCTGGATCACCTTCAAACGGGGCCGGGCAGCGTCAAGGTGGCGGATTGCCTGGCGTGATGCCTGGCCTGCGTCCTGCCCGCTGTCCAGGGACAAGCTGGCCTGTCCACCGGTCATTGCTAGGTAAACATCGGCCAGTATCTCGGCGTCCAGCAAGGCGCCGTGCAGATCGCGCCGGCCGTTATCGATGTGGTAGCGCTTGCACAACGCATCCAGGTTGTTTTTCTGACCGGGGTGCAGCTTCCGAGCCAGCGCCAAGGTGTCAATGACGGCGCAATGATCCGCAACCGCGCCGTGAGAGCGTCTCAGCCAGACAAACTCGGCATTGATGAAACCGATGTCAAAGGGGGCATTATGGATAATCAGCTCCGCCCCTTTGATAAAATCGAGGAACTCGTCAGCCACATCGGTAAAGCGGGGCTTGTCGAGGAGAAATTCATTGCTGATGCCATGCACGTCAAATGCACCGGCATCGACCTCGCGGTCGGGTTGCAGGTATTGATGGTAGTGATTGCCGGTAAGACGGCGATTGACCAGTTCCACACAACCGATTTCGATGATGCGGTGACCCTGCGCGGGATCCAGGCCGGTGGTTTCCGTATCCAGTATGATCTGCCGCATTGACATTTACCTTATTTCATTGATGTTATGCACCGTCCACGAAAGGCACGAAAAATCTTTACAACACAATCCGTTCGACTGCCGGATAGGGTGGACGGCTTCAAGAAAACCGCTGCCCATCTCCCGATACACGCCAAACACATTTTCTCGTGGATCACATCTTCATTATTTCATTTCATCGATGGCACGGTTGGCAAGCTGATCGGCCAGTTCATTTTCGGCGTGCCCGGTATGTCCCCGCACCCAATGCCATGCAACATCATGCCGTTGTGCCGCAGCTTCGAGACGCTGCCACAAGTCGGCGTTTTTGACAGGCTCTTTGGCGGCGGTTTTCCAGCCGCGTTTTTTCCAGTTCGCCAGCCATTCCGTGATCCCTTTTTTCACATACTGGGAATCAGTGGTCAAGCTGACTTCGCAAGGCTTCGTCAAGGACTCCAGCGCCACAATCGCCGCCATGAGCTCCATGCGATTATTAGTGGTGAATTTCTCGCCGCCATAGAGTGACTTCTCGCGCCCCTTATGACGCAACAGCGCACCCCACCCCCCAGGGCCGGGGTTACCACGGCACGCTCCATCAGTATAAATCTCTACCACATCAGACACGCTTCATACTCCTAACACAAGGTCTCGCAGGGGCGGCGATCAAGCTGCGGCGGGGGCGCCAGCGCGGTTTGATCGGCGTCATGGTGGTCACCCGTTTTTTTGCCACTATCATATAAGCCCCGCCCAAATGGGGCCACAACCGCGCCCCTGCTTTTTCCATGAACAACAGCTTGCGCATCACCCCATCCCGTTGCAAGGGGGGGCGAAAAAAATATTGGCGCGTCAGGATGACATCGAATCCCAGCAAGGCGAGCCAATCCTTAACGCGCATCAACCCCAGAAAACGCCCACACCAGGGCGCAGCACCCTGGCGGGCCAACAGCCTCCGCCATATCCCCCAAAAACTCCATGGGTTAAACCCCAACACCACCACATGTCCCTCCGGGATCAAGATGCGCTCTGCCTCGCGCAACACACTGTGGGGATCGGACTCAAATTCGAGGGTATGCGGCAAAACCACCACATCCACGCTGCCTGTAGCGATAGGGAGTTCATCCGCACAGGCGCGCAACACACTGACAGGCGCATCCCCCGCCACCGCATCGGCATCCAGCACCACCCGGTGGGAGATACGGCTGGACGCCAGCAGATCTTCATGGTGTATGCGCCCGACCTGCAACAGGTGATAACCGAACAGGTTTGGCAAGACCTCATCCAGTTGACCGCGCTCGGCTTCCAGCAGCAGATGGCCTATGCCATGGGCATACCAGGCACGCAAGTCCCGGCGGAGTCCGGGGGGGGCACTGTGATCAAACGTCGATTTCATACCATCTCTCTGGTCCACAAGTTGCTAGCATAACGTGCTTTCCATCAGATGTGTCAGACTATAGGCGTTGACCCTGCCGTTAATCCCTGAGAGCATAAAATGTTTTCTTATTCCAACCTTATTGATCGCCACGCATGATTACTGTACTCACTATCCCAGCTTTCACGGACAACTATATCTGGTTGATTTGTAACGATGATACTAAAAAAACCGGACACCAGGCCGTCATCGTGGACCCTGGCGACGCCGATCCCGTCATCGACACGTTAGTCGAGCTATCGATTATCCCCACCGCCATCCTATTGACGCACCATCACAACGATCACATCGGGGGAGTGCGCACACTGGTGAAGCGCTACAACATCCCGGTGTATGGCCCCGCGCTGGAGCGTATTCCTGAAATCACTCACCCGTTACGCGAAAACGATCACATTATACTTCAAGGGGATAAAGTAAAATTCATCGTCATGGACGTCCCCGGCCACACCGCCGGACATATCGCCTATTACGGCCATGGCATGCTGTTTTGCGGTGATACGGTATTCGGTGCGGGTTGCGGACGAGTATTTGACGGTACGGCGGCACAATTGCATCAATCATTAAAGAAAATCGCCGCGCTGCCGAAGAATACTCTTGTATATTGCGCGCATGAATATACCCTTGCGAATTTGACATTTGCAATGAAGGTGGAGCCGGACAGCGTGGATATCCGGGCGCGTCTGCTGGATGCCGAACGCTGCTGGGCGAACGGACACCCCACAGTGCCCTCCACTCTGGAGCTTGAATTGCGCACAAATCCTTTCCTGCGCTGCCATATTCCTGTCGTTATCG
Source organism: uncultured Gammaproteobacteria bacterium (assembly GCA_947085925.1). Taxonomy (GTDB): domain Bacteria; phylum Pseudomonadota; class Gammaproteobacteria; family Ga007554; genus LNEJ01. The sequence continues at coordinate 11,959 of CAMTYI010000147.1, read as the reverse complement.
CAGCGGCGGAAAAATTCGCGGGTAAACGGCTTGCCTCCGAGCAGGAGGTATTTGCCGTGGTACGTTACTGGAAAGATACGCTGGATTGATTCACAACCACTTATTAATGCACTATTTTCATTTATTTCATGTGGTTAACTTTTCAACAACATCAATTTTAATGCCTTATGACGTTTAGGGTTACTTGAAAATGTCGTTATAAGGTATAATTCCGGCTTGTAACCGGACTGGAGGAATCATGGGCATAGACATAAACCAGACACGACGTTTTCTCAGCTTGTGTTTGTCTAGCACAATCCTGCTCTACCTTGGCGGTTGCGCCATGCAACAAGGCAAGGTATCCAGCGCAAACACGCACCCGACTGACCGCACACAATCCCAAACGCATCAAGGATCTGTCCTGGCACCTGCCACCGCCCTCAAACCCGCGCTGGCGCAACGCCCGGCTGCGCCAAGTAACACATCATCGCCCCTAAACATTCCCGGCTCAGAACTGCCCGACCTTTGGGAGAGCGTCGTTACCCTCGCCGCGCAACCCGACCCGGAGCCAGCTCCGGTAAGCATCACTAATGTTGCGCTCTCGGACAGCGCCTCATTAGCCAATCAAAAACCCGTCATTGAACCGGCCAAACGTGAAAAACCCCCTGCCGTTGGATCAACCACGGCGGTCAGGAAAAAACCAGCCACAGATACGTTCGCCTTGGCAACGACGGCATCAACTGATCTACGCGCCAGCATAGGTGACGTCCAGAACAATCAGGACATGTGGAATCGCATCCGCACCCGATTCAGCCTGCCTGATCGCGATCATCCCCGCGTACAAGCCAGCAAAAATTGGTATGCCAGCCGCCAGGTTTACCTGGACAGAACCATTGAGCGCGCCACGCCCTACCTACACTATATCGTGGAGGAAATCGAGCGGCGCGGTATGCCTTCGGAACTCGTATTACTGCCCATCGTGGAAAGCGCTTATCAGCCACTTGCCAACTCCCACGCCAAGGCTGCGGGAATATGGCAATTTATCCCGTCCACGGCCAAAAACTATGGCCTGAAATTGAATTGGTGGTACGACGGCCGCCGCGACATCCACGCCTCAACACGCGCCGCACTGGACTATTTGCAGAAACTCAACGCTGATTTCCAGGGCGACTGGCTGTTGGCGCTGGCCGCCTATAACGCAGGCGAAGGCGCCGTGATGCGTGCCGTCAACAAAAACGCTGCGGCAGGCAAACCCACCGATTTCTGGTCGCTACAACTCCCCGTCGAAACGCAGGGCTATGTACCCTGGCTGCTTGCAATCACTGACGTTGTCGCCGCGCCGGAAAAATTCGGCGTCACGCTGAAATCCGTGCCGAACCGGCCGTATCTGACCACCATCACCACGGACGCCCAGATTGATCTGGCGCTGGCGGCGGAATTGGCTGACGTCCCACTGGAAGAAGTTCACCGGCTCAACCCCGGCTTTAACCGCTGGGTCACCGACCCCGACGGGCCTCATCACTTGCTGTTGCCCATTGAAAAAGTGGAAAACTTCAAGACCAGGCTCGCCTCTCTCCCAACCGAGAAACGTGTCACCTGGACACGTCACCATGTCCCGAAAAAACAGTCGCTTAGCTATATCGCCGACCTCTATGGCACTACCACCACGATATTACGCCAGATCAATAAACTGACCAGCGATATCGCACGCGCCAGCACCGACCTGCTCGTGCCGGTGGCAACCAGCGAGCTGGGCAGCTACGCACTGCGCATTGCACAAAATTCCACCCCACCCCTGCAAGTCTCTCAGAGCGCACCCAGCACGATCGAGCCTAAGGCCAAGGAAAAGACTGCATCGCACACCGTGGGCCGTGGCGACACCTTGTGGAAGGTCGCCCGCAAGTTTGGCGTAACCCCCCGAGATCTGGCCGCCTGGAACGACCTCACCCCCAAGGCGAAATTAAGCGCCGGGCAACGGCTGGTAGTACGTTCCGGCACAGGCGCCACACAGCGCCTGACCCTCAGCCGCGCCTCATCGCACTTGGCAAAAGCAGACACCACCCTGCGCCGCATCAGCTACAAAATACGCCCAGGCGACACGCTAACCCACATCGCCGACCGCTTTGACGTCACCCTCGCCGAACTGCGCAAGTGGAACACCCCTGCCAAAATCAAGAGCCTGAAACCGGGACAGAAACTGACCTTGGTGCTTAATTAGATGTAACGTCATTCCAGTCGATCACTGGCTGGAATGACGTCTCCCCGCAAGCTCGCCTTGACCATACCGCAGCAGCGGACGGATACTGGGCCGTTCCTCCCGGTTGTGCGCTCAATGTGCATAACATATAATTTAACATATAATTTTATGGGAGATCGGCATGGGACAGGTCACGGTTTACTTTGAAGATGATATTGAGAAGCGGCTCAAGACCGCTGCCAAAGCGGCGGGGATGCCGGTGAGTCGCTGGGTGGCAGCGTTGATAGAGGAAAAAACTCGCACGACCTGGCCCGAATCGGTGCGCAAACTCGCTGGCGCTTGGCCAGATTTTCCCGAACTGGAGGAGTTGCGGCACGCGCAGGGCGAGGACCACGCGCGGGAGCCCCTCTGAATGTATCTATTGGACACTAACACCCTTATCTACTTCTTCAAGGGCCAGGGCCGGATAGCCGAGCGATTATTGTCCACATCGCCGACAGAAGTGGCCGTGTCCACTCTGGTGGTATACGAGATCGAGGTCGGTATCGCCAAATCCACACAGCCTGCCAAGCGACGCCGCCAACTTGCGGAATTGCTGAGTGTCATCAAGGTATTACCGTTCGATCAGGCAGCCGCATCCGCAGCCGCTGGCGTAAGAGCAACACTCGAAGGTCGCGGACATCCCATCGGACCCTTGGACACCCTCATCGCCGGAACCGCCATTTCTCAGAGGGCAACTCTGGTTACGCACAACACTCGGGAATTCAAGCGGGTAGCAAAGCTCGCCTTGGAGGATTGGCACGAATAAAACCCGCAAGGATATCAGGCTTAATCTGTTAAGCTGACGATTCCGCCGCGATCAATGCCTTCAATTCTGGAATACACGAGCCGCAATTGGTGCCTGCCTTGAGCGCCAGTCCGATGGCGTCGGTGGTGACGAGGCGGTCTTTGCGTATTGCTTCGACGAGGGTGTTGATGCCTACGCTGAAACAGGCACAGACAATGCGGCCTGCGTCGGCTTGGCCTTTTCCGGGGCGCCCTGCGAGGAGGCTGGGGCGTACTTCGAGCGATAGCTCTTCTTCGGCAAACAGGCTGGCCAGCCAGGTGCGCGGCGGCAGGTCAACGCTGGGGGCGACGAACACGCAGCTTTCCAGGCGATTGTTGACAATACGTGCGCCGCGATAGCGTCCGGCGCCCTTGTCCATGTATTCGATCCATTCCACCTTATCATCGGCGGCGCACAGTAAGCTCCGCGCCCAACGCGCCCATTCATCTGGTTTGCGCTCACCTGCCAGCTCATAGCGCCAGAAGCTCTTGCCTGCGGCGCTGACCCAATAGTCAACGCCCTCGAACACCAGACTCCGCCGCGACAGCAGAAAACCATGCCAGACGGGGGTGTAGGGTTCAACATGCACTGGCGTATGTTTGAGTTCGGGCTGGCCGGAGATGGGATCGGTGACGGGGTTAACCAGCGCATCGACGCGGCCGCTGCTGGCGAACTGATCACTCCAGTGCATAGGCACAAAGACGCTGCCGCGCCGCTGATCCGGCGTAACTTTGACGCGCGCGATCATCGAACCCCAGCGACTATTGAGACGTGCCAGCCCGTCGTCTTTTACGCCGATCTGCACGGCATCTTCAGGGTGCAGCTCGGCATAGGGTTCGGTAATGTGTACTGACAGGCGCGGCGATTTTCCGGTGCGCGTCATGGTATGCCATTGATCGCGCACACGGCCAGTATTGAGGATTAATGGATATTCAACATTGGTTTCATTGCGTGGCGGGCGCGGTGTGATGGCAATAAAACGCGCCCGTCCAGTGGGCGTAAAAAACCGCCCGTCGCCAAACATGCGTTCGGTGCCACGAGGCTGCCTGGCGTTGACCGGCCATTGCACTGACGCCATCGCGTCATATTCGGCATCGCTGTGAAGTGCCAAACCGCTGATATCAAAATCGCGGCTACCTGCGTTTTCCACACCGGATAACGCCGCATACTCGCGGAAGATCTGCGCGGGCGATTCGTAATGAAAAGCATCGCCAAACCCCATGCTCCGGGCGACCTCGTTGATGATCCACCAATCGTGCCTGGCTTCACCGGGCAAGGGCAAGAATGAACGTTGGCGCGAGATGCGCCGTTCCGAATTGGTGACGGTGCCGTCTTTCTCACCCCACCCGGTAGCAGGTAGCAGGATATGTGCGCATGCCGTGGTGTCGGTGTTGCGGATGCAATCCGAAACCACGACCAGTTCGCAGCCCTGCAAGGCGCGCCTTACTGCATCGGCGTCCGGCAGACTGTCCACCGGATTGGTGGCGATGATCCATACCGCTTTGACGCGGCCCTCGCCGATGGCTTGGAACAAATCCACCGCCTTGAGGCCAGCTTTATCGGCGATCACTGGCGCACTCCAGAAGCGCTGCACGATCTGCCGATGCTGAGGATTCTCAAGCTCCATATGCACTGCCAGTTGATTGGCAAGCCCACCCACTTCGCGCCCGCCCATTGCATTGGGCTGACCGGTAATGGAAAACGGCCCCATGCCGGGGCGTCCGATACGCCCTGTCAGCAAATGACAATTGATAATGGCATTGACCTTGTCGGTGCCGCACGAAGACTGATTTACGCCCTGCGAATAGGCACTCACCACCTTCTCTGTACGCGAAAACCAGCGGTAAAATTGCGCGACATCGGTTGCGGTCAGGCCACAGTGTTGAGCCACCGTATCAACGGAAGGCGCACTGGTGATGGCTGCGTCCAGCGCGGTGTCCAGGCCTTCAGTATGCGTGGCGATGAAGTGGGAGTTGGCGTCGCCATTATTGCTTAGGTAGGTAAGCAGCCCATTAAACAGCACCGTATCCATGCCCGGCTTGATGGCGAGATGCAGATCAGCGATATCACAGGTCTGGGTGCGGCGCGGGTCGATGACAACAATTTTTAAATCGGGGTTCTGCTTTTTGGCCTGGGTGATGCGCTGAAAAATCACCGGATGGCACCACGCAGTATTGGAACCCACCAGCACGATCAGATTCGCCAGCTCCAGATCGGTGTAGTTGCCTGGCACCGTATCCGAGCCAAAGGCGCGCTTATGCCCTGCTACCGACGAGGCCATACACAACCGTGAATTGGTGTCGATGTTGGCCGAACCAATAAAACCCTTCATCAGCTTGTTGGCGACGTAATAGTCTTCGGTAAGAAGCTGCCCGGAAACATAAAACGCGACGGCATCCGGCCCGTGTTCGCGGATGATGCGCATAAAGCCTTCGGCCACGGCACTCAGCGCAACATCCCATTCGACGCGCTTTCCGTGTATCTCGGGATAGAGCAGGCGCCCATTGAGATCGACCGTCTCGCCCAGCGCGGAGCCCTTGGAGCACAAGCGTCCGTAGTTGGATGGGTGCTGTTCATCACCGCGAACCTCCACACTCCCGTCTTGCGCAACGCTGGCGAGCACGCCGCAACCCACACCACAATATGGGCACGTGGTTTTTACAGGCGCGCCGGCCTCGATGGCATTGATCATTACCTTAGGCTATCAAGTGTGCTGGCGCTGCAATGAAAGACGCACGATGCCGTTTTCAACCTTGACAGGAAAACAGGCCGTATGACCCTGGTCCGGCGCCACGGCGGTGCCGTCGCTCAATTCCAGCACCCAGTTGTGCAGCGGACAGGTGACGCGCTTGCCATGCACGATGCCCTGCGACAAAGGGCCGCCCTTGTGCGGGCAGGAGTCATTCAACGCAAATACCTCATCTTCCGCCGTGCGAAAGATCGCAATGTCGCCCTGTGGGGTACGCACCACGCGCGAACCCAGGCGTGGGATATCCTCAAGTGTCCCTATTTCAATCCAGTCAGTCATTATTTCAACCATTTCTCTTGCGGCAATAGCGTTCATAGTATTTTGTTGCGCACCAAACCAGGGTGCGCACATTGTGTTCTAGCCCACCAGTTTAAGCGGAACAAATTCATGCCGCTCCACGTCATGGCTGGCACGTTCAGCCCACGGGTCGATCTGGGCATATTTCTGCGATTCGACAAAGCGTTCGCACAGCGCCTTGCGGCCTTCCGCATCTTCCACGATGCGTTGTTTGACGTATTCTAACCCAACACGCTCGATCCACGGCGCGGTGCGATCCAGATAATGCGCCTCTTCGCGGTAGAGTTGGATGAAGGCATAGCAATATTCCTCCACCTCGGCGTCGGTGCTAACCTTGCACAGCAGATCAGTGGCGCGCACTTTAACGCCGCCGTTGCCGCCAACATGCAACTCCCAGCCCGACTCCACGGCCACGATGCCAAAGTCCTTGATGGTGGCCTCGGCGCAGTTGCGCGGACAACCTGAAACGGCCATTTTGAACTTGTGCGGCATCCACGATCCCCAGGTGCGCTTTTCCAGCTCGATACCCATCGCGGTGGAATCCTGCGTACCAAAGCGGCACCACTCTTTACCCACGCAAGTTTTGACGGTGCGTAATCCCTTCGCATAGGCGTGTCCCGACACCATTCCGCCCTTGTTCAAATCGCGCCACACGTCGGGCAGATCCTCCTTCTTGACGCCTAGCAGATCAATACGCTGACCGCCCGTCACTTTCATGGTGGGGATTTTATATTTATCCGCGACATCTGCGATCGTGCGCAGCTCATCGGGCGTGGTAACACCGCCCCACATGCGCGGCACAACGGAGTAGGTGCCATCCTTTTGAATGTTGGCATGGACGCGCTCGTTGATAAAGCGCGACTGCGCGTCATCCTTGTATTCAGCAGGCCAGGCGCACAGCAGATAGTAATTAAGTGCGGGGCGGCACGAGTGACATCCGTTCGGGGTGCGCCACTCCAGATAGCGCATCACATCAGGAATACTAAGCAGATGCCGTTCGCGTATCACCTTGCGCACTTCGTCGTGGGTGTGATCGGTGCATTTGCAAACCGGCTTTTCCTTGGGCGCGGCGGAATAGCCGCCACCCAGCACCGAAGACATGATCTGCTCCACCAATCCTGTGCAGGAACCGCATGACGACGATGCCTTGGTGTGCGCGCGCACCTCATCGAGCGTAAACAAACCCTGCTCGGTGATAGCCTTGACGATGGTGCCCTTGCACACGCCGTTGCAGCCGCACACCTCCATGCTGTCGCTCATGCTGGCGGCCTTGTTCTGCCCACCATGGCCGGCGTCACCCAGGTGTGATTCGCCGAACATCAGATGATCGCGAAACGCCGAGATATCGGTGCCGTCGCGCATCAACTGGAAATACCACGCACCGTCGATGGTGTCGCCGTACATCACGGCACCATGAATACGGTTGTCTTTCAGCACGATCTTTTTGTACATGCCGCGCGCTACATCCTTCATCACGATCTCTTCGGTGGTTTCGTCGCCAATGAAATCGCCTGCGGAGAACAGATCAATGCCCGTGACCTTGAGCTTGGTGGAGGTCATGGAACCCTCATAGCGTGCGTAGCCCAAGTGGGCCAGGTGATTGGCGCACACCTTGGCCTGCTCGAACAGCGGCGCCACCAGGCCATAGGCCTGACCACGATGCTGTACGCACTCGCCAACGGCATAAACGCACGGGTCGTAGGTCTGCAAAGTGTCGTTGACAACGATGCCGCGCTCGCTGTGGATCCCGGATTTTTTGGCCAATTCGATATTGGGGCGAATACCCACCGCCATCACCACCAGATCGGCATACAACTCGCTGCCGTCCTTGAAACGCACGCCACGCACGCGGTCTTCGCCGATGATCGCAGTGGTCTGCGCGGGCATGTAAAAGTGCATGCCGCGCTCTTCAAGGGACTTGCGCAACAACTCGCCCGCCGCCTTGTCGAGCTGACGCTCCATCAGCGTATCCTGGATATGCACGACGGTAACACTCATGCCCTGGAGCATCAGGCCATTGGCGGCCTCCAGGCCCAGCAGGCCACCACCGATCACTACCGCGTGCTGATGCTGTTTTGAGGCCGCCAGCATGAGATCGACATCGTGGATATCACGGAACGTCACCACGCCCGGCAGGTCATTGCCCGGCACGGGAACGATGAAGGGATTGGAACCCGTGGCCAGCAACAGGAAGTCATATTCCGCCGTGGTGCCGTCTGAGGCAATGACCTTGCGCTTGCGGCGGTCGATCTGTACTACTTCCTTTTCCTTGCCGCAATGCAGGGTGATGCCGTTGTCGACATACCATTGCTTGTCATTGAGCATGATCTGGTCGATGGTCTTTTCACCCGCCAGCACCGGCGAAAGCAGGATGCGATTGTAATTGCCATAGGGTTCGGCGCCGAACACCGTGATGTCGTATTTGTCCGGTGCGATTTTCAGCAGTTCTTCAAGAGTGCGCACACCCGCCATGCCATTGCCGATCAAAACCAGTTTTTCTTTCATTGCCAAATCCTCGCATCTCGCCCATAAGCCCTGAGGGCTACATTTTAACCACTAATGCAATATATGCGCCACACGCGCCACCTCATTTTGGTGCGATAATTATTTCTTTTATGGCAATAAGTTAGCACTGACCTGCTTAATACGAGAGGGACTTGCACGCATCGCCGTCAACCGATAACGCACCATTAATGTGCGCTCTTTTCGCGCATATACATCCATATTGGTGCGCCGATTTTTCGATACACGCTTAATGTGCCAGCGCTGCGATCAATGCCAATAAAAGCAGGGCCGAAATCACCTGCCAGAACACAACAGGATTGCGGTAATAGAGCGGCTGCTTGACGGGCACTGTGCGAATGCCGCGCACCAAGCCATTTTCCAACTCGAACACCAGCTCCATTGCATCACCCAGACGCTTGCCTTTCTCCACTTCAGTGGTCCGCGCAAGCTGCATATCCAGCCACGCGGGTAAATCCGGGCGGTGATGCGTCAAAGCGGTGCGCTTGCTAAAGCGTGGCCGCGAAAAAGGTTCCACCTCACCATAAGGATAGTGGTCGCCACTGAACATGCGATAAAGCGTTACGCCCAGCGCATAGACATCGGATTGCTCGTCACCCAATTCGCCATCGAACAATTCTGGTGCCATGTAGCTGGGCGTCCCCGGGATCTCGGCGCGCGATAATTCCTCAAATCCCGGCAGACGCGCCACACCTAAATCCAGCAATTTCAGGCCACCGCCTTCCTGCAACAACACATTATCCGGCTTGATGTCGCGATGGATGATACGCAGCCGATTGAGTGCATATACAGCCTTGGCGAGCTTGATGCCGATGTCCACACCCTCATCGATGGATATCTTCGGGTGGCGCAGCAAGCGGGCCTCAAGCGTTGCACCCTGGTAATAAGGCATCACCGAATACAGACGTGCCTGCCTCCCCGGTGTCAGCTCAATCACGCCCGCGATCCATGGGCTGCGCACCCGTGCCGCGATCCATGCTTCGCGTACAAAGGCGCGGCGATAAGCCTCTTCGCTGGCGACACGGGGATGAGGAAACTTGAGCACCACGGTGCGTGACTCAAGCGTGTCCTCGGCCTTGAACAATCGGCTGTAATGGCCGTCGGAAATCTTTTCCACCAAGCGGAAACCGTCCACCACGTCACCCTCGCTGGGCAAATCATGAATCGGCAAGGCGTCAATGGTCATTTCAAGATCGGACTGCTCCGCCGCAGGCAGGCCGATAACATCAATCACCAAGGCAGTGATGTTGTCCTGGCTGCCCGCCTCCTGCGCCGCCTGCACGATGGCCTGGGCGTCTTCTTCCGGCGCGGCGCGCGCCATCAATAAAGCCAGAATACGGCGATCCGGCAGCACGCCATGTACGCCATCGCTGCACAGCAAAAAGCGGTCATGCAATTCCAGGCTATGGGCCGAATAGTCGATGCGCAGATTTTCCTCGATACCCACGGCGCGAAACAGCACATGGCTCAGATCAGGATGGGCAAGGGTATGATCCTCAGTCAGCCGGGCAAGTTTTTGGCCACGCAAGCGATAGACACGCGAGTCACCCACATGCACCACATGCGCCTGACGGCCACGCAGAATGAGCGAACTAAAGGTAGTGGCCATGCCCTCCAGGCGGCGATCCTGCCGCCCCTGAACATAGACCCAACGGTTAATCGCACCCAAGGCGCGCGCTGCGGCACGTTCCACCCCCAGGGTTTCGGGAAGGCCATAATAGCCCTCAATGAACCCCCGCACCGTAGTCTCCGCCGCCTCACGCCCGCCCTTCGCACCACCCACACCATCCGCCACCGCCGCAACGACACTGCGCCGGGCGCTGGAACGGGTGTTGTCCAGATAGGTGCCTACATAATCCTGATTAGTATCACGCTTACCTGTGATGCTGGTGAAACCGATACGGGTTTGGAGATGGTCGCTGGACATAAAGATAGGCTCAAAAATACGAAATTCAAGAAAACAAAACTTTCAAATAAATTCGATTCAGAGTTTACACGTAGTAAGGCTGCTCTCGCATATTCTTCCATCGGCACGGCCACAGCGGGCGTCAAGTTCACCTGCTTGCCTTCGACGGCCAGAGTGGCCCTGGCCCATCTTCACCTCGATGGATAAATTCAGGTCTCGCTTTTGGTCGCTGATCGTATTACGCTCCCCGCTTCAATAGCTCAGAGACTTCCAACCGGGTAAGGTGGGCACGCTGTATGTGCCCACGCGCGACTGCCGTAATGACATGGCGACGATCCAGCGCAACCCATCATTCAAAACCGCTCCCCGGAGTCATGTTCCATATCGGATTCGCCGCCCGCCCAATCATTGGAATAGACCCCGCACCGGACATACCGGTGAAAGGTCGAATACGGCCATTCCCTCACATGGTGTACATATCCATGTTTGACCGGATTGTAGTGGATATAATCCACATGCCGACGCAGATCATCATCGTTGCGCAAGGTGTGCTCCCAGTAGCGGCGTTGCCATATGCCGCGTTCGCCTTTCGCCACCCGGCTTGCCGAGCGGCGCTCGCCTTGAGGTAAACCGCGTGAGAACGCTGCCTTTATTTTCTTCCAGCGCGTCGGGTAGTCGGCATCACCCGTGGGTAAGGCCCATACGCAATGCAGATGTTCCGGCAATACCACCATGGCAATCAGCTCAAAGGGTAATTCACGTTTCACGTCCGACACCGCACGCCGAAACAAGTCAATGTTGTCTGTCAACAAACGGCCCGACCGCTCCGCCAAGGCAACAGTGAAAAAATAGCTTCCGCCAGGGATAAAGTTGCGCCGGTAGTCAGTCATTGGCGTATCGCATGTTGCAATTTTTCAGCGTGTCTCGTTGTTATTATTCGATGGGTTACGCTACGCTCCACCCATCCTACCGGGCTGAATCCCTTGATCGCTTTATGACATAGTAGGACTATGTCGGATGGATCGCCCTACACGTCAGCGCATCGCCGAAAAGATACAGGCGCTGGGCGATAATCCGAGCGATCCGGCCCTTGATATCAAGCCGCTAACCGGCATGGAACGCTTCCGTCTAAGGGTGGGCGACTGACGCATCATCTTTGATCGGCAAGATACCGTCAAGGTGATTGCCATCGAAAAAATCAAGCCCCGTGGAGATGTATACAAATGACCGCGACAGCAAAGAAAATGCAAGTTATCCAATCCCTGGATGGAAAGCCGGAATACGTACTGGTGCCCTACAGGGTTTACCGCGCCCTCAAAAGCAAGATCGACGATGCCTTGTCCAAAGCAACATCGGAAGAGGACTACCGCCCCTTCAATCTGGACAAATACGTGGACAACCCAGTGGCCTTGGCTCGCATCAAGGCACGACTGTCTCAAGAAGAATTGGCACAGCGTATGAGCGTAACCCAAGCATATATCA
>CAMTYI010000146.1:0-17644 GCA_947085925.1 uncultured Gammaproteobacteria bacterium | reverse complement strand
GTAGCCTGATGTGATGGTCTCCTCCCCCTTCTAAACCGGCGTCGAATGCGCCACGATGGAGTTGTAACAAACCATCGAAACGAAAAGGAGAGGAGACCGAGATGAAGATTACAACGATTGGGCTGGACTTGGCAAAGAGCGTGTTCCATGTCGTCTGCTTTGACGAGAAGCATCGGGAGGTCAGCAAACGGATGTTGCGGCGCAACCAGGTGCGGGAATACTTTGCGCAACTCGAACCCTGCCGGGTGGCGATGGAGGCGTGTGCCGGCGCGCACTATTGGGGGCGCGAGCTGGCAAAACTGGGGCACGCGGTGAAGCTGATCCCGCCACAGTTTGTGAAGCCCTACGTGAAGGGTAACAAAAACGATTACAACGATGCCCGTGCCATCGCCGAAGCGGCAACGCGGCCGGGGATGAGGTTTGTCGGCATCAAAACGGTGGAGCAACAGGATATTCAGGCGTTGCACCGATTGCGTCAGCAGCGCGTGAAGGAGACATTGTCCCCTTCACGGGGAGGACCTCGCTCTGCAACCAGTTACGCGCCTTGGTGGCGGAGTACGGCATAGTAATGAACAAAGGCGTGGCGACGGTGAGGCGCGGCATCCCCCTGCTGCTGGAGGATGCCGAGAATGGGCTGAGCGACATGTTCCGTGCGCTGCTGGCGCGGGGCTATGAACAGCTTGTTGAACTCGAAGAACACATCGACCACTACACGCGTCAGGTCGAAGCGCACAGCCGCCAGAACGCGCACGTCCGCCGCCTGCAAACACTGCCCGGCTACGGTCCGATTGTTGCCAGCGTGTTTGCCAGCCATGTCGGCGATGGCAGTGCCTACAAATGCGGGCGCGACGTATCGGCCAGCCTGGGGCTTGTGCCACGGCAACATTCAAGCGGCGGCAAGGAGGTTCTGCTGGGGATCAGCAAACGGGGCGACAAGTACCTGCGCAGTTTATTGATCCACGGTGCGCGCAGCGTCGTGCTTCATGCCAAGAACAAGGAGGATGCCTTAAGCCGCTGGGTCAACCGCATCCGTGAGCGGCGCGGCACCAACAAAGCCGCCGTGGCATTGGCCAACAAGCTGGCACGCATGGGCTGGGCGCTGTTGCGCAACGAGACGGTGTATTGCCCGGCATAGGCCGGGATAGCGTTGCAGAGTAAGAGAGCAGAAGAGGTAGACCTTCCGACGATTGCGAAGACAGTGTAAACATGATGACACCACAGGTAAGACCAGCGTATTGAAAACCTGCTCAACCCAGGCTGTTGAAAGCCGGTAGCCTGATTAGGACGATACGCGCAGATCACATCGAGGCCAGAGGAGAAATTTCCTCACTCATAGGCCGGATATATGGAAGCAATCCTGTCCCTGTCAGAGTGTGTACGGTGTCTTGCAAAACGGGAGGAGACCATATATGGGTTGAGCGTTTTTGCGAAACCCGGGGCTTTATTGGCTACGGATACTGTGAATTCCTGGATTTCACTCTCGCTCAACCCAGGCTACTCGTTTCCGCGCCACCTCGCTACTTGGTTATTCATCCTTCCACGGCTTCTTCTCCCGCCCCGTGACATCGCGGCTGCCGTGCATGACGGCGAGGGGATCAATACGCGGCTCGGCTCCAGACGGTACATCACGCGATAGCCTTGCACGATGATTTCCCGCAGCGTTTTGTCTTCGGCCTCTGGAATCATACGCCCGCTTTCCGGGAAGTCCCTGAGCCGTCGGGTGGCCAGCACCGCTTTTTCGCCGAAACGCTGGGCATAAAACGCCGAGTCGCGGCTGATGTAATGCACGAGGTCATCGAGATCGTCGCGTGCGAAATCAGACCACTCAACGCGCATGGTTTAAGTATCGCTTTTCCATCTCATCCTGCGAGGTGATCTTGCCCTCTTCAGCCGCCTGGAGCGAACGCTCCAGCTTCTGGCGCACATAGAGGGCGTACATTGCATCGTCAAACGTGGCCTGCTCGGGCAGGTGATCGACGACGTCCTGGATGATCTGTTTAACTGTCTGCATGATGATCTCTCCTCACGACGCTCGTTGAGTCACGGTATTCAGCATTTTTTCAGGTACCGCTTGGCATGATAATGCCACGCCACTAAATAAAGATGATAAAGCATCGTTGCTGGTTGACGCATTTGATATTTCACCACCCCTTACGACATCGCCAGTAACGCCGCGCCTTAGCCAAGCAGGGTGGACGAACGAAAGGATGTTTGCGGCTTTATTTCATCTTGCCCTCCAGCGCCCGCACATCCCGGAGTTCATCGGCAGAGTAGATTTCCTCCATCGGCACGTTCGAGCCGCGGTGCGGCATCAGCAGTAATTCGGCCAGATCCTTGGTATTTTGATCCGCCGCCTTTAGCGTGCCCTCAGCCATTTTGTGAAGGGTGACGGAATAGCTATAGCCGCATTCCGCAAACACCATCTCAACAAATTTCTTGCGTGCGTCCGGAGACAAGCTCAACACTGGCATGGAGAGTTGCTGCTTCTCTTGCACGCTCTGATACGCCTTGGCGAGTGTCTCCAACGCCGCTTTGTCACCGATGGGGGCGGCCGTTTTCGGGCTTCCCGCCAGGTCACATGCCGTGACGTTCGCCACAAGCACTACCGCACCGATCAATCTGGAAAATCTGCTGAATATAATCATAACGAAAGGACTCGGGTCTGTGGTTGGGAATAAAAATAACGACGTTACAGGTGTACTCTTACCGTCTATTCTTTTTTCTGCGCCTTGTTAAGCATGTTCGCAATGTCGGCATGATCTTCCTTGACTGCCATCATCATTGCTGTCCAACCTTCCTTATTTTTGATGTTCGGATCGGCACCCTTGGTCAGCAACAGCGTCACAATCTCGATGTATCCTTCGAACGCCGCCCAGTGTAGCGCGGTACCGCCACTGTCTTCCTGGGCATTGATGTCTGCGCCACGCGCCAGCAGTGCCTCCACGATGTCGGTATGCCCTTTCTGGGCAGCCCGCACCAAGGGGGTCCAGCCCATGTGATCCTTGATGTTAACCTGCGCGCCACTGGCGAGCAGCAGTTTGACCATATGCAGGTTGCCGGATCTCGCTGCGTGCGTTAACGCCGTCCAATCGTATTTATTTTTTGCATTAACTTCGGCTCCTTGCTCCAGCATCTGCTTGACCGCCGCCACGTCACCATCCATGACTTTTTCCATCAAGGGGGTATTCTTGTCGCCGCCCACCACCAGCAAAATAATCAGTGCGGCAACCATAAAGGCAACGATGATGAAAATTCTTCGGCGAACCATATTTTCTGGTGTCTTTAGTGAAACGGCCATGAGCGACCGTTTATGTTAGCAAGCACACCGGCAACAGTGCTACGTTGCCGGCGCAAGGACAAACTTGAATAGGTTACAGGTGATAGCCAAAGCTATCCTTGAAACGGGCGTAAAATTCCTCGCGCTCGAAGCGGTGGTTCTGGGTGCCGTGATGCTCGATCTTGATAGCACCCATGAGCGACGCGATGCGGCCGGTGGTTTCCCAATCCATGCCGTTCATCAAGCCGTATAGCAGGCCGGCGCGGTAGGCATCGCCACAGCCGGTGGGATCCGCCACCGTCTTGGGTGCGGCACAGGGGATGTCGATGCGCTTGTTTGCGGTATAGATATGCGAACCCTCACTGCCAAGCGTGATGATCAGCGCATCGACATGCTCGGCCAGTTCATGCGGTGACTTGCCGGTGCGCTCCTGCATGAGCTGCGCTTCGTAGTCATTGAGCGTCACCCAAGTGGCCTGCTCGACGAACGTCATCAGGTCATCGCCGTCAAACATGGGCATGCCCTGACCGGGATCAAAGATGAAAGGAGTGCCCGCCTCGGCAAACTGGGTGGCATGTTGAATCATGCCATCGCGGCCATCGGGCGAGACTATGCCAAGGGCAACACTCGTTGCGTTTTCAATCTGATTTTCATGGGAAAAATTCATAGCGCCGGGATGAAAGGCGGTAATTTGGTTGTCGTCCATGTCAGTGGTAATGAAGGCCTGCGCGGTGTAGGTGTTGTCGATCACTTTGACGTGCTCAAGACCGACGCCGCAGCGTCCCAGCCATTCGGCATAGGGACCAAAGTCCGTGCCCACCGTGCCCATCAACGTGGGTTCGCCGCCCAGCAGCTTGAGGTTGTAGGCAATATTGCCCGCGCAGCCGCCGAATTCGCGGCGCATGTTTGCCACCAGGAAGGAGACATTCAGGATATGCACCTTGTCAGGCAGGATGTGATTCTTGAATTTGTCATGAAACAACATGATGGTATCATAGGCAATGGATCCACAGATCAGGGCTGACATAGGTATTTTCCGGTTTGGGTTGTAGGGATGCAAAAAGGGATTATACGGGGTTCCCGCACTGGTTTTCGAGTGCGGCATGGAAATGGATGAATACAGCCCCGGGTAGGTTTCCGCTTGATTGATAGTTCCACGGATCTTGGCTGCAAGGCCGCCGTCAAGAAAGTCCTCGATTTAGCCGATAAACACCATGACACTGAATCACAAACGCGCGGAATACGCGCCGACTAGCGACTTGCTGCAAGGTGTTAGGATGCGCCAGAAATGACAATCATTGCCAGGGTAGTCACCCTCCTACTCTTATGTTCACCCATGGTGGCGGGGATCGCCCGTGCCCAGGAAATCCCTCCTGGCGCCACGGCGAAAACGTTGCGGGGCGAGCTTTTATCCCTGGATAACCAGGTGCAAGCCCTCCAAAAAGCGGCTGCGGACATAAACCGCGACCTCGCTATCATCGAGGAAGAGGCTCAATTCCCTGAAAGGTCTCGGCTCTCCGTCTTTCTGGGCATGGATCGGTTGCCGCACTTCGACCTGGAATCCGTTGAATTAAGCGTGAATGGCAACATTGTGACCACTCATATGTACACACCTGAAGAGACGGCAGCACTGAAACTTGGCGGCATACATCGGCTCTACATCGGTAGCCTGAATGATGGCGACCAGTTACTGTCCGCCATTCTCAAGGGAAAAACTCCAGCCAATCCGCACTACCGCAACAGCGCATTTATTAATTTCAAAAAAGGACAAAAACCAAAGGTTATTGCGCTGGGCATCAGTGATCTTCTTCAGGATAGCACGCCAGCAATGACCGTAAGAGAGACGCAGTAGGCGATAATTCGATGGGGTACTCAACCATGAAATATTCTCTGGTGCGCGGGATCATATTCCTCATCGCAGGCCTGTTGCCAACGGTAGCTAATGCAAATGCGACGGATGACCTTCGAGGTGATCTGCACTGGAAGGTAAAAGACCCGCAATTCGGGGAAGCGCTATTCGATTTCTACCGGGGCGATAACTTTTCTGCCATAACACGGCTCACCCTCGCACAAGAAACTCGCGCGCTGGTTAGCCAGGAACAGGAAGGCGACCTTCTGCTGGGCATGCTTTACCTCACCAGCAATATGCCCAACGAGGCTCAAAAGGTTTTTTCACGCCTTATAAAGGACAGCGATCCCTCATCTCTGAGTGACATTGCCAGACTTTATTCCGCAAAAATACTTTACAGCCAGGGCGCATACCCGGCGGCAGAGAAACTTCTCTCAGCAATTGAAGATCTGCCGGGAGGGCTACGCGAAAAACAGAACGTGCTTCTGGCAAATCTCTTGATGGAAAAAAAACAATTCCAGCAAGCAAAAAACCTATTGCTACGCCTGGAGAATGACTCCAAACAAGGCTACTACAGCCGCCATAATCTTGCAGTGCGCATGCTCAAGGATGGCATATCATTCGAAGGCGCAGGATTGCTAATCGTCATCAGCAAAGAAATTTTTTCTGGTCCCGAACTGAAGATATTACAGGACAAGGCCAACCTTGCTCTCGGATACCATTATCTTCAACAAAAGGAACCTGGTTTAGCCAAGGTGTATTTCCAGAAAGTCAGATTGAACAGCTATTTTTCCCCAAAAGCATTGCTAGGCGCAGGATTTGCGGAGTCAGCGCAAAATCAGCATAAACGTGCGTTAATCCCGTGGATGGAATTGGCGCAGAGAGAGATAAGAGATATAGAAACGCAAGAGGCTTTGCTGGCTGTACCTGACGCCTTATTCAAGCTCGAATCTTATAAAGAAGCACAGAAACACTATCAGAACGCTATTTCCCAATACGCCGCAGAAGCAGCGCGCGTCAAACAGTCGATAGACGCGATTCGTGCAGGAAAATTGGGAAATAATATTCTGCGTCTTGATGCGGGCGATGATGTGCAATGGCAAAACACGCTGGGAAAGTTGCCGGACGCACCGGAGAATCGCTATCTCCCGTGGCTAATGGAAAATCCGCAAATACAGGAAGCGGTGTTACTTTATCGAAAAACGCTCGTTCTGCAGAACATACTGGAACAGCAGCGGGCGCGCCGCATATCCGCAGTAAACGCACGCATTGATCAGGCCCTGGCGGAAGCGCGTAACCTGATGCAAAAGCTGGAAACATATGTACAGGAAACCACCCTTTCCGAACTCTCGCTGCGCGGGCACCGTTTGAACAAATATCTTACCCAAGCAAAACTTGGTGTAGCGGAACTCTATAACCATGCTGCAGCGCGGGGAGACGAGTAAGTTGAAACGTTACCGTTCCCTGATCTCATTACCCTTGTTTATCCTTGCTGGCTGCGCGCAGGTAAAAGACGATAGCCCAACACTCAAAAACCTGGAGCGTCGCAGCATTTCAGTCGAAAAGGATACTACAATCCCTGACAGCCGCAGCAAGGCCATCGAGCAATATCAAGCCATCGCGGGCACGACAAATGATAAATCCGTCCAGCTCGAGGCAAAACGCAGGATTGCTGATCTGGAAGTGGATAATGCCGAAGCCATTTTCCTGGAAAAGATCAAAAAATCCGCGCAGGACGCCCAAACCAGCACACCGCCGCCCCCCGCTGACAACCGCAATGCGATTAATTTGTACCAGGAGCTATTGCAGGAGCCAGCTCCTAAATCCGACGCTGAAAACACACTGTATCAACTGGCAAAGGCATATGAGCAAAGCGGCGACTATGAAAACACCCTGCAGACACTGACCCGCCTGGCCAATGCTTATCCCAAAATAGGCTACATGGATGAGATTCAGTTCCGGCGCGGGGAAATTCTGTTTACGTTAAAGGACTATGTTCAGGCCGAGAAGGCCTATGCCTCGCTTTTGCCCCTGAAAAAATCCCAGCTTTACGAGATGGCGCTGTATAAGCACGGCTGGAGTTTGTACAAACAGGAACAATATTTACCCGCTCTCGATTCATTCTTTACGATTCTGGATAAAAAATTTCCCGTGAACAAAGCCGTGGCCGATGACTTCGTCCTGCCACGCGGAGAACAGGAATTTGTAAAGGACACCTTGCGCGTAGTCAGCCTCAGCTTTTATCACCTTAGCGGCGCGGAGTCGATCACCTCGTATCTTGCTGCCAAGGGTTATCGCCCGTATGAACACCTTTTGTACAAATCCCTCGGTGACCTTGCCCTTGAAAAAGACCGCGTCAACGACGCTGTAAATAGCTACAAAGCCTTCATCAAAACGCATCCCGGCCATCCCTATAGCGTACTCATGCAGCAAAAAATCATTGATGCCTATAAAAAGCCAGAGTTCGCATCCTTGCTCCTGCCTGAAAAACAGGAGTTTGTCCGCGTCTATGATGAATACAATCAACGGCGCACCAGCAATGACACCAAGAGTTATACCGAACACCTGATTTACGGCGACAAGCTCGCCCAGGACAAGATCACCTCTTATTTGAGGACTACCATTGAGGAGCTGGCGCGTCACTACCATGCCGAAGCGCAAAAGAGCAAAGAGCGTGCGGCATACAAGGAGGCCATGAGTTGGTACACAAAATTCCTGAAGTACTTTCCTGCCGATAACGACGCTCCAGGCATCACATTCCTGCTTGCTGAAAGCCTGTACGAGAACGGACGCTATGCCGATGCGGTCATGCGTTACGAAAATGTCGCCTATGACTTTCCTGCCAGCAAAGATGGCGCTGAAGCGGGCTACGCGGCCCTGCTTGCCTATCAGAAACACGGAGAAAAACTTACGGGTTATGAAAAAAATCTGTGGCGGCGTAATGCCGTAGTAAGCGCTTTGCGGTTCTCCGAAAAATACCCCAAGGACAAACGGGTACCTGCCATTTTGACTTCTGCGGCTGAAGAGCTGTTCTCTCTAAAACAATATGACAAGGCTGAATTCGCCGCACGACGGATTTTGAAAATGGAACCGCCCGCTGATCTCAAACAACGCAGCATAGCGACGACCATCATCGCGCACTCCGAGTTCGAGCGGGATCATTTTGAGCGCGCGGAGGCGAGCTATCGTGAAGTATTGAATCTTCTTCCTGCGGATGATCCCGGCAGAGTGGAGATCATGGAGCATCTGGCATCCGCCATATACAGGGAAGGTGAAAAATCCCGTACCGGCGGTGACATGCCGACAGCGATCCAGCACTTCCTCAGGATCGGCGCAGCGGCGCCTGCATCACCCATTCGCATCTCTGCGGAGTATGATGCCGCCGTCGGCTATATGTCGCTAAACGATTGGCATAACGCGCTGCGCATCTTTAACCAATTCCAGACAACCTACCCTGACAACGCTTTCCAGGCCGAAGTGTCACGGCAAATCGTAACGGCTTACCTTCAGTCGGACCAACCCTCCAAGGCCGCCGCCGAGCTTGAAAAAACGATGACCAGCAGCAAGGATGCCGCGCTTCGCCAGGACGCCGCGTGGCAAGCTGCTGAGCTTTATGAGAAAGCCAAAGACACAAAGAACGCTGCCAGAATCTATGGTTTGTATGTCCAACAGTTCCCCAGCCCGCTGGAGCAGGCCATCGAGGCACGCCGCCGCCTTGCGGAAGCCTATAAGCAAGCAAATGACGAAAACATGCGAAATCATTGGCTGAAAGACATCATCAAAGCGGATCGGGAAGGCGGCACGGAGCGCACACCGCGCACCCGCCAAACGGCGGCGAATGCCGCAATCACATTGGCGGATCTCGGCTATCAGGCATTTTCCCAAGTGCGGCTGATCGAGCCGTTGCAACAGAATCTGAAAATCAAAAAAGAAAAAATGGAAGCAGCCTTGCAGGCCTACAGTGTTGCCGCAGAATTTGGCGTGGCGGATGTAACAACTGCCGCGACCTATCAAATGGCAAAGATATACAGCGACCTTAGCCGTGATCTGCTTGAATCGCAACGTCCCGAAGGACTCAGTCCCGAAGAACGGGAGCAATATGATGTACTCCTGGAAGAGCAAGCCTTTCCGTTTGAAGAGAAAGCCATCCAGATATATGAATCGAATATCCGACGCGTGTCTGCGGGCATTTATGACGAATCCATCAAGAAAAGCTTTTCCGCACTTGGTAAGCTACTGCCTGTAAAATATGCAAAGCACGAGAAAAGCGAACCCTTGACCAGCGTTACGTTGAACAATGACGGCAAGGATGAAGACGAAAAGGCATTGGTTAAAGCCACCGAACAAGTCCCGCCAAACATCGAGGCCTACAACCAGCTTGGGATTCATTACCGCAACAACGGGCGCTTCGACAACGCGCGCAATGCCTACGAGAAAGCCCTGGTCATCAATCCGAATTATTTATCGGCTCATCTGAACCTTGGCATTCTTTACGACCTTTATCTGCGTGACGTCGGCAAGGCACTGGAACAATATCGGCTATACAAGAACCTGTTGCCCACTGAAGACAAGCAAGTGGCAATGTGGATTGCAGATCTGGAAAAACGCAAAATTGGTGCGGAGGTGAAGAATAAATGAAGCCATCAGCGCTTTTGATCATGGGAGCTTTATCTTTGTCCGCAGGTGTTTCGACGGCGGCGGACACTCTGGATGCCTCGGGCATAAAAATCATAGGCGATTCGGATATGCCAAAAACGCTCTACATCGTCCCATGGAAAAAACCGGAGCCTACCCCACCGCCAACCCGGTCGTCAGTAAATGAATTTGCCAGCGACGCCTTTGCAACGCTGGAGCGGGACGCACTGATACGCAAGATGCAATACCGCACGATTTTTAATTCCAGATAAAGCAGCATTTTTTTTCATTAACCATCAAGATTTTTGCCTGAAATGCCGAAGACAAGGCAGGGCATGATGCATGTATAGGAGATCAGTATGGATTTTTTCAGTTCCTCAGTCCGTTTCTTTCAGGACGGCGGTTTTATTATGTACTTCATTCTTGGGGTATTCGCCCTGGGGCTTGCCATCGCCATCGAGCGCTACATTTTCCTGACGTCCGCCCGCAACAAAAACCGGGAGATGTGGGACAAACTGTTGCCGGTTCTAAAACGTGGAGAATACAAAGCCGCGCAAGACATGATGTCGCAATCCAGCGCAGCCATCAGCAATATTTTGTCTTACGGCTTGTCCCGCGTTGTTACCAGTCGGCGGCATGATGATGTTGAAACCGCCATGGAGGAAGGTCTGCTGGAAACCGTTCCGCGCCTGGAAAAACGCACGCACTATCTGACCACCTTCGCCAATGTATCCACCCTGCTGGGATTGCTCGGCACGGTTATCGGCCTGATTGATGCGTTTACCGCCGTCTCCAGCGCCAACCCCTCCGAAAAGGCCGCACTGCTTTCCGCCAGTATTTCCGTGGGTATGAACTCAACGGCATTCGGATTGATGGTGGCGATACCACTGCTGCTGATTTATAGCGTGCTTCAGTCCAAAACCGTTGAGCTGGTGGACAGCCTGGAAATGGCGTCCGTGAAAGTATTGAACATCATCAAGGAACACTCCGACAAGCAAGGTTCGCCGCAATGAGACGCCGCACCCTTCTCGCACGGAACGAAGGTGACGAGCTGGACCTCACCGCCATGATTAACATGATGGTGATTCTAGTGTGCTTCCTGCTGACCTCGGCGGTATTTTCGCGCATCACGGTGCTTGAACTGAATATGCCGCCTGCCGCCCAAACATCATCCAGTAGCGCACCGCAACCGAAAAAGGAGCTTCTACTGGAGGTTATCCTGCGTAAAAATGCCATTGAAATAAATGACAGGAACGGCAGCTTTTTTGAGCGTATCAATAATTTATCCGGCGGTTACGACATCAAATCCCTGGCGCAAAACCTTCATCAGTTAAAGGCGCGCTTCCCGGAAAAACGGGACGCCTCCATCCTACTGGAAGACGACATTCCCTATGACCTTCTGGTGCAGGTGATGGATGCGCTACGCGAGGAAAGAAGCGGGGAGATGGGGTCCGCCGAGCTTTTTCCTGACATATCCATTGGCGATGCCCCCGCTGCCGCGAAAATAAAATAACAAGGGATACGGATAGTCGATATGAAAATGTCACGGCGCGCCAGACGCATGGAGCGGCACCACGCTCGAACAAAGCGGGGCGGCACACTCAACCTGATTGCCCTGGTGGATATTTTCACCATCCTGGTGTTTTTTCTTGTGGTGGGTGCCTCCGAAGTGGAAATTTTGCCCAACACCAAGGTGGTAAAACTTCCCGAATCCATTGTTGAAAAACAACCCAAGCAAACCATACTGATCATGGTGAGTGGAACCGACATTATCATGCAGGGCCGTAAAGTGGCCTCCGTAAAAGATGTGATGGACGCCCCCGAAGATGTTATCGCACCCTTGAAAAACGAGCTTGAACATCAGGCCGGGCGGCAAGACAGCAAAACCAGCAGTGATATCACCATCATGGGAGACCGGCAAATTCCCTACAAACTTTTGAAGAAAATCATGATTACATGCACACAAGCCAATTACAGCAATATTTTTCTCGCTGTGATGCAAAAACCAAGAACGGCGGAGTAATAAACGGTGGCGGTTCATTATCATTCCCCCGACCTGCCTTGGGCAATGACCACCCAGGACGAGCGCCGTTTTCGGGTGATCCTGACATCGGTGCTGATAGGCTTTCTGGTGATTTCGAGCGTCATCACTTTTATTCAGGTTCCAAAAATCACACGGGAACAAGCCGAGGAGGTGCCTCCACACCTTGCCAAGCTGGTGCTTGAGCGCAAGCAGCTCCCCCCGCCGGTCGCAAAACCTGTCCCCGTCAAACCCTTGGCTACAAAGCCGGAGCAAACGCCCAAGCCATTACCTGTGCCAAAAGCCGAGCTGAAAATCACGCCCCAGCCCGAGAAGAAAATCGAGCCTGTGCATGTGACCAAGCAAGAGCCAACGCCCGCACCGGAGTCGGCGCCGCCGCCCGTGGAACCGCCCAAGGTCAACATTGAGGCCGCGCGCAAAAAAGCGGCCAGCTCGGGTCTGCTGGCGTTAAGTAATGATCTGGCGGCATTGCGCGACAAACCCGTCGTCTCCGGCGCGCAAACGGACGAGAAGCTTATTCAGTCCACCAAGAGTGAACCCTTTGTGCAGCGCTCGATGATTACATCGGGTACGGCGCGCGGGAGTGAAGGGGTGAAGACTGCCAGCGTCAGCCGCAATATCAGCGGCACGCAACTGGCTGAACGTACCACCACACGCGTCAACAGCCCGCAACCCACGGCGCACCCCGGCGAAACAGAAGCGCCCAAGGCGGCCAAGCAAAAAACCGGCGGCTCGCGCACCGACGATGAGATTCAAACGGTGTTCGATAAAAATAAGGGGGCACTGTATTCGCTGTATCAACGGGCACTTAGACAGGATCCATCCCTGCAAGGTAAGGTGGTGCTCAAGCTGACCATCGAATCCTCCGGCAGGGTCAGTGCTTGCGAGGTGGTGTCCAGCGCGATGGAAGCACCCGAGTTGATACAAAAGATCGTGGCGCGGGTATTGCTTTTCGACTTCGGCGCCAAAGAAGTCGCCACTACCGTGACAAAACTTCCTATCGACTTTTTGCCATCGTCATAAGCCGCGCCTATGCTAACCCAGCAGCACCAACCAGGGCTTCATCATCCGCAAGGGCGTGGCTGCTGCTGAACACTGGGAAATTCCCCGGGGAAGTTGCTGGAAAGCCCTTGCCATAACGAATCCGGCGCGGTTTTTCCGTTGTTCGCATCTAAGTCCAGCCAATATTCCTGCTGTCCCGTGGCGCCGCTCGCGCGCAGGTTCGGCTTGAATCCGAGTTCCGCAATTTTGGCGCTGACACGCTGCGCATCCTCGCTAGACGCAAAAGGCCCCAGCGCATAACAAACTGTCTCTGGCGCATTTGCAGGCGGTGGGCTAGCCTCGCTGAGCAAGGTCAATGTCTTCACCGTACCATCCGATGGCAATGCTATGAATGTTTGCGCGCTGCTTTCTCCCTGCTGGCTATATTGCCAGCCAAAAAAGGCCGCGTTCAAGAGCAGCAACAGGAGGAGCAACCATTTCATGGCGTCTTCACCGTGAGGGTGGCAATGTCGCTGCGATAATTGCCAATCCTTGCAACACCAGGTCCGGCTCATGACGATAGGCACCTGCGAGAAGCACGAGGAGTGCGGGGGCATCGCCGCCGGTGATGACGCAGGTCATCTCCCCACGTATCTCGCTGGCAACGTCGGCAACGACGCGGTCAATGACCGCTACAGCCGCATACAGGGTGCCGCCCTGAACGCCACCCTGGGTGTCGCGCGCGAGAATAGTGGGCTTGCCAGAGGCGCGGGGAGCCTCACACAAAATGCCTTTGGTATTGTCTACGAGAGAATGACGCATCATGGTCAGCCCCGGCACGATCAACCCGCCCTGGTGCTCGCCGCTTTTGGTCAGGATGTCGATGGTGATGGCGGTGCCGCAATCAATAACGCACGCCGCGCCTTTTACATGATGATACGCGGCGACCATCGCCGCCCAGCGGTCTACCCCCAGCTTGCCCGGTTCGGCATAGGCATTGCGGATACCAAAGGCGGCACGCTGCGGTACTACAAACTCGGCGCGCAACTCCCAGGTCTTTTTTACCCACGCCGCCAGTTTGTCGCCAAACGACTGCCCCGCCACGTTCGCAATCACCACACGGTCAGGCCGGGGAAGGGTGCCCCAAGCCTCATCCGCGAAGCTTTGGAAACCTTCTTCTGGGCGAGCGGCGCACCCTGTATCGCTAAAATCGAGAGCATCGTGCTCAACGCTGGCCCATTTGACACGGGTATTACCAGCATCCACTAATAACATTGTCACTGAATTCGCCTACTGAATAGGGCGTTGTTGCGCGCCTATCCCCTCAAGAAGCCATCCTTAAACTTACTTCGCCATACGGAAAATGCCGTATGACCCCATTATCGTCCAGAATCAGCGCGCCGGAGGCATCAATACCTCGTCCTACGCCTGTTATAGAGTCATTGTGCAACTTCAAAGTAACCGGTTTGCCGTTTGCGGCATCAAGCCGCATCCATTCATCATGAAATGCGGATAAGCCGTCCGCTTCAAATTGACGCAATGCCAGTGCCAGGTGCCGCAACAATCGTCCGGCGACCTCGTTGCGCGATACAGGGGCGTCCAGCGCGGTCTCCATATCGACCCACGGTTGATCTATCATGGCCGCTGTTTGGCGCGGCATGCGCACGTTCAGGCCCACACCCACTACCACACTGCACGCGCCGGAAAGCTCACCCGTCATCTCCAGCAAAATCCCGGCCAGCTTGCGCCCCCGCCATAGAATATCATTAGGCCATTTCAGTTCCACGTCCGGCATCCCTGCGTCTTGCAGCGCGCGCGTTACCGCCACCCCTACGGCCAACCCCAGCCCCGACAGCGCTTCCGGGCTGAGGGTGAAACGCCACAAAACGGAAAGATAAACGTTGGCGCCAAAGGGAGATATCCACGCCCTGCCTCGCCGCCCGCGCCCGGCTTGCTGGCGCTCCGCCAGGCAAGCGTGCCCGGAGGCTGCCCCCAGCCTTCCTTTCTGCATCAAATGGCGATTGGTGGAGTCGATGTCGTGATGGATCTCCAGGTGCGGCAACAAGCTGCGTGCTTCATCAGACACGAAACAGAGTATGGCGTCGCGGTCCAGCAATTCCAGGGGATGGGCAAGGCGGTAACCCTTACCAGACACCGCATGTAGAACAATATCCCACTCTGCGAGGGTTTTCAGGTGCTTCCAGACCGCGCTGCGGCCCATGCCCAAGGTGGCGCCCAGCGCTTCACCGGAGTGAAAATGCCCGTCGGAGAGGATGCGGAGAAGTTGGTAACGCGGCTGCATCCGGTGATTTTATACCAGACCACCGGATTTTGTTGCATTCTGAGCATATCGCCTAAAAAAAGCGGCCATTAGAACCATGATACGCGTTAGGAATTCGTAGCAGGTTTCGATCGCTGTTTTATAGAATTGTAGGGTTCGTCCTACCCGTGGAGGGCACAATGCACGCACCCTACATAGTTATTGGTGTTTTGAAATGGGATTACTCGTAATCGTCCATTTTACCGTCGGCCCAGTCTTCACGCATGAGATCCATATCCTCGTATCCCTTGTAATCTTCGCCATCGACGGTGTCGTAGGCGCCTGCCAGATCCTCGGGCGGGGAGGCGGCCTCCAGGCCCAGCGTGCCCCAGGTGTCAAGGTCGAATTCTTCCACTGTGCCGTCGTAATGCTGCACGTCGACCGTGCCGTCGTCTTCGTCAACGGCTACCACTTCGAACAAATTGCCCTCAGGCATTTTGTACCAATCACCGATAATGGGTTCAAATGGAACTTGCATGTTTTTTCCTCCGTCACATCACGTCAGCCAAATCTGCCGTTATGCCGCTCAAAGCACGGTATCTTGCAGTAACATATTATTTGGCAATAAAAATAAATCTCTCAAGCGGGATGGCGCAGCGGAGTTCCGTTCCTGCCGCCACCACTTCGTTCGCTACCTCTTTTATAGTCGAAGAAGGTGCTTCAGTTCAAGCTATGTATCGGCAATGCAATTTGCATCTTGAGAGTCCCACTGGCCGGGTAATCGAGCAACATAAAAATCCCCACGCCTTGCACAGATATTTGAGAATTAACTCTAAATCAGGTACCTTTAAGCCTACGGTCGCGCGCTTGTGTTTGTGATCGAGACTTTGAAGCTACCGGGGATTTCGACCATCAATAGATCTCTCACTCATACCGATACAGATCAAGAACGACCTATTATTACACCTGAAGGAGACCGACATGAAATTACCTTTGCAAATTACCGCCCGCGATGTCTCCCTGTCTGAAACAGCCGAAACAGCCATCCGTGAAAAAGCCGCCAAGCTGGATACCTTCTACGACAAGATTATGGGGTGCCGCGTGCTGGTGGAGGCGCCGCATCGCAGCCAGCATCAGGGCGTGCTCTACAATGTACGCATAGACCTGACCGTGCCTGGCTCGGAGCTGGTGGTGAAGCGTGAATCTCATGAGGACATTTACGTGGCCATCCGCGACGCTTTTGATGCGGCACGGCGCCAGTTGCAGGATTTTGTGCAACGTCAGCGGGGTGAAGTAAAGGCTCACCACCAACCTCAGCCTACCGAAGAATAAAAGCGCCCGATTGAAGCCCCCGAAAAACCGTCATCCATGATAGTTTTTCGGGGGCTTTTTATTTTCATGCACTGCTCAAAAGGTGTGCGAAATTCCCATTATCAAACCATAACGCGGCACCAGATTTGTTTCATTCACATACTGGTAAATGGGCAATTGTACGTGGGCGTAGAGCGCCGTGTTATTCGAGGCCTGGGCTTTGATGCCGGGCGTGAGGTAGACCCAGGTGCCGCCGGTGCTGGGCACATTGTATCCCTTGAACTCATCACGCGGTGCCTGGCGCATGTTGATCTGCAGGCTGGCGGTAATCGCTTTTTCCGCGACATTGAATCGATAATTCACCCCGCTATTGACGAGCAAGGTGTTGCCAAACCTGTAGTCCAGGTCATTTTTGGTGGTGAGCTGATACGACGTGGAGACAAAGGCATCCATCTGGTGTGGCTTGATCTGATAGGCGTAATAAGCCGAAGCCAGGCCGTCCCACGAACCGGTACCGGGCATGACGGTGGGTTCGTTGATGTTGCCGCTGCTATTGAGGAGTTTGTGTTCACCGGTCGGCGCCTTGATGCCCAATCCGGCGACCAGCAGATGCCTGATGCTGGTATGCAAGGCATATTTGCCGATCAGGCGCAGATCGCCCAGGCCACTGAAGGTTTGGGATGAGAAATGTTCTTCCTTGGTGCCGTTGTGTTCATGGATAGTGAAGTGTTCATGCAGGCGATTGTTCATCAGCGGCATGGCGAGCGTCACGGCGAATTTTGGTGTGATCCCGTAACTGGCATCAAGCTGCATCAGCTCATTGTTGGTACGCATCTCGCGGTGGTGATTGGGTTCAATCTCGCCCTTGGCGAAATCGATGCCCGGCGTCAACGCTTCCGGGACGCGCTCGCTGCCCTGCTGGGCACGGCTCATCGGGATGAACCGGTAGGACAAGTCCATAATGAGCTGCCCCGGATTGGCGATGCCATCCTGCGTGCCGGTAACAAGAAAGCAGTTGGCCGAGCCGCAACTGGCATGGGCGGCGGGCGCGCTCATGGCTAGCAACAAGGCGGTTATAGTGCTCACTGCTGCATAAGCTGATTTTTGCATGGAATTCCCCGTTGTGCTTTGTTTGAAGCTGCCCTGGATAGCAGAAGGGCAAAAGAAAGGATGATATTAATGGGGGCATTGTTAGTAAAGTATAGCTATGGTACATTGTAGTTTTTGAGAGGGGTCAGGTGATGCTGAATTGTCCAAAATGTTCACGGGCAGGCTGCCCAAAAGATGGCG
>CAMTYI010000145.1:0-11802 GCA_947085925.1 uncultured Gammaproteobacteria bacterium | reverse complement strand
GGGTGCAATGGGCGGTAGATCGACTCAATCACCGGCCACGTAAAGTACTTGGATTTAGAACCCCTTACGAGGTATTCTTCGGGGTGTCGGTAAGCTACACCAAGCCACCATTAGCTGTTGCACTTCGAACTTGAATCCGCGGACTCTTTCATCGGTTACCCTTAGGAAAAAAGATGAACCACCATACTACATTGCCAAGCACATCGTGGTCTTGCGTTAATAATGACCAGCCGCCGTTGTGCCTTTTTTAGTTTGCGGTCAGATATTCATCTGATTGTCATAAATCCTCTCCACAATAAACGCCCATCTCCAAGCCAACTTTCGGTGAAATTCGCAAGGCGTTCTTAAATGTATAGAAAAAATAGTATTTTACCCGTCACTCTGCTTGTTGTTTTTTTGAGCGGTTGCGGGGGTGAGGACAAGACAGGCAAGGACGGTCAGGTTGTTGCAAAGGTCAACGGCGATGAAGTCACGGTTCATCAGCTCAATTATGAGCTGGGGTTACTGGGGCAGGCCGCCACCCAAAATACCGAGCAGGTCGCGCGTCAAACGCTGGAGCAACTCGTTAATCAGCAGCTTGTCGTGCAAAAGGCCGTCACGGAAAAAATGGACCGTGATCCTCGGGTGATGCAAGCCCTGGAGCACGCCAAAAGCAAGGTGTTGGTGCAGGCATATATGAGCAAGGTTGCGGGGAGGGATTCAACACCACCCAGCAAGCAGGAAGTTGGCGATTATTACAGCAAGCACCCCGAGTTGTTCGCTGAGCGGCGTATCTATCAGATTCGTGAAATCCTTCTCGACAAGAGTGTACCTACTGCCGAGCTCCAGTCTCGCGTCAAGAGTTCGAAATCGCTTGAGGAGCTGATGGGCTGGCTGGAGGAAAAAAAGGTGCAGATGAAGTCGGATGTGCTGGTCAAGTCTGCGGAACAATTGCCCTCGGAAATGTTGTCGCGTTTGTACCAGATGCGGCAGGGGCAGGTGATGGCGATTGAGGCGCCGAACAATATTTCACTCTTCATACTGATGGCTGCACGTAACCAGCCGCTGAGCGAAGAGCAGGCCGCGCCGGCGATCGAGAATTTTCTGCTGAACCAGAAACGCGGGAAGCTTGCCGATGGTGAAGTAAAGCGGCTGAGGGCCGAGGCGAAAATAGAATGGCTTGGTAAATTCGCAGCAGCCAAGGGAGATGATAAAGCCAGTTCTGCAACGGTAAATCTCGGGTTGGAAAATGCAGAGAAGCACGTCGTTGATGAAAAATCGAATGACGCGGACTTTATAAAAAAAGGCGTCTCGGGTTTGTAGTCGTTTCATTGTGAGTGCGAGGTGAAAGCGCAGCATTTTTTACCCCATCCCATTTCCACAAGAATTTAATATTCCATGGTTATAGTGTCAGGTGAATCAGGAATTGGATGTGTGTTGATTGCTTAGGATAAGCCTCGATGAAACACGTTATTACACAGCATGATAATCACTATCACGGGAGTATTGGCGACATGCCGAACAAGAAGCTGCATGTGAATACCAACGCATTCATGCCGCCTTATCTGGCGCTTCTTGAATATCTTCTCGACCCTCTTCTGATAGTGACTACACTTTTTCTGGTCATTCATGCCTATGGCATGCCCTTGCAGAATTCCCATATTGTTCTGGCAGTGATTGCCTTTTTTGTTTCGTGTGTCATCTTTGAGCCGTCCGACGTATGCCGGCCCTGGCGTTATCGTGGGCTATGGGACCGGAGTCGCAGCCTGATCGTTTCATGGGTTCTTCTGGTCGGAATTATGCTGTTTCTTGGGTATGCAACCAAGTACTCCGAGGAATTTTCCAGACGCGTGATACTAACCTGGTTTTTTGTGGTGCCCCCGGTCATTTTGCTGGGAAACGGCCTGGTGCGCATACTTGTTTTAAAATTTTTTGAGCTGGAAACCAACACCCGCTCAGCCGTCATTGCAGTGGCCAATGACGCCAGCCAGCGGCTTGCGCAAAGCATCAGCGGCAGTCCCCAGATGGGTATGTCCTTGAGGGGATATTTTGATGACCGTTCGATTGATCGTCTGGGCGCGTTAGGGGACGATCAGCTTCTTGGGCGCCTTGAAGACATGGCGCGCTATGTTTCTGATAACAAGATAGATGTGATTTATATAGCGCTGCCCATGGTGAAGCAGGAGCGCATCGTAAACTTGCTGAATGGACTGCGTGATACGACAGCGTCGGTGTACTTTGTTCCCGACATATCCTTTTTTGATCTGATTCAGGCCAGGATGGGGGAGATCAATGGCATACCTGTCATGTCGGTGTGTGAAACGCCCTTCTTTGGCCTGAGCGGTTTGTTGAAGCGGATGTTCGATATTGTATTCTCTGGCATGACCCTGATTATGTTATCTCCCGTTATGCTGCTGCTAGCGATTGGCGTCAAGGCAAGCTCGCCTGGCCCGGTTCTGTTTTGCCAGCGCAGGTATGGGCTGGATGGTGAGGATATTGTAGTTTACAAATTCCGCAGCATGACGGTCTGTGAAGACGGGGATCAGGTCAATCAGGCGACCCGTACCGATAAGCGCATCACCCCTTTTGGCGCGTTTCTGCGGCGCACATCGCTGGATGAGCTGCCTCAATTTATCAATGTGCTGCAAGGAAGGATGAGCGTGGTTGGGCCGCGTCCCCATGCGGTGGCTCACAATGAAATCTACAGGAAATTGATCAAGGGCTATATGGTGCGCCACAAGGTCAAGCCTGGCATCACCGGGTGGGCGCAGGTGAACGGATTGCGCGGGGAGACGGAAACCCTTGAGAAAATGAAGCTCCGTATCGATTATGACCTGGATTATTTAAGGCATTGGTCCATGGACCTTGACGTTAAAATAATAATAAAAACCGTGCTTCTGGTTTTTAATGATCGCAATGCTTATTAAGATTATATTTAAACAATTCGTTATTCCTGGCCTGATTTGGAATCCAGTGTGTAGGTTGGGTCAAGGA
Source organism: uncultured Gammaproteobacteria bacterium (assembly GCA_947085925.1). Taxonomy (GTDB): domain Bacteria; phylum Pseudomonadota; class Gammaproteobacteria; family Ga007554; genus LNEJ01. The sequence goes on along the minus strand of CAMTYI010000145.1, from coordinate 8,829 downwards.
GCGCAAGCTCCGGACCCAACAAAATCATTGTTTCAGGCACTGTTGGGTCCGCTTCGCTTGACCCAACCTACTTTAAGTGAACAGTTTCTTATTAAGGTTATCTTTAAAAATTCGTCATTCCGGTCTTGGACCGGAATCCATATGGCGATAAAGACGTGATCGGTTAACTATGATGAATGTATCAATGGATCTTGATGGGGTCGCGCTTAAAACGGTTATGGATGCCGTTGAGTCCTCCTTTTATATAAAAAGCAAAAATCAATTTTTCATCTGGGCGCGCGGGGATCTGCAGAACATATTTCCCCATGAGGTGATGATATCGTTTCTGCATGAGATGCCAGGAAAAAAGACCCATACGGACACGTTCTGTGGAACCTCCGTGAGCGATAAATTATTTGACGGCATGTTGTGCGGTGATAATGGCGTTATTAACAAGTTGATGGGCGCATGGAAAAAATCACCAGGTCCATTAGTGATGGATGAAAATTCCATACGTATTGTTATCGGTGAGGATGGGATGTCCATTCTGGAAAAGGAAGGCATAGATCATCTTGTGTCGCATGGCATGCGCGATACGAATGAGAATGTCATGTCGTTTTTCAGCTTTATGCGCATTCCAGGGGATGTGGGTCCGCGCCAGGCCCGTTTGCTGGAGGTGCTTGTTCCTTATCTTCATCGCGCCATGATAAGTGCCGTGGCTGTTGATCATGAAAGTGGCAAGGAGGTCCAGCCTTGCGGTGTGATCATAACCGACAGGGAAAAGGAGGTGTTGAAATGGATTCAGGTAGGCAAGAGCAATTGGGAAATTGCTGCCATCCTTGGTATTAGCCCTTTTACCGTAAAAAACCACATCTGCAAAATCACCAGAAAACTCGGCGTTCAAACCAGGGGGCATGCGGTTTCCAGGGCAATCGAGCTGAATATTATCTAGCCGCTTGCTGGACTTATCCAATTTTTAAATCAATAGCAGAATCGTAGGGTGCGTCTCACGCACCACAATCATTGGTGCGTGAGACGCACCCTACGTATTGAAATGGAGTCTTGATTTTCTGGTGTCATGGCCCGGTATTATTTTTGTTAAATATAGTCAATTTGTAATAATCACTGATTATATTTATTGAAAAATATTTCCTTAACGTGAGGTGTAGCGATGAAACGTACATATCTTTATGCCGGGATGGATGATGAACGTAATGATGATCTTGATGATTGTTTTTTTGACGATATTGAGGATGAGGCCGATACCTGGTCGAGCGATGATTTTTTTGAGTATTATTTATGCAAAATGGATGATCCCGAATATCTTATGCATTGATAAGGATTGAGCAGTTCCGGCGGCCGTTTTTCCTGCCACGATTATATTTATTTTTAGATCTTGTCAATAGTCCGTTCGGGCTATGCGTACCCTCCCTCCATTCATGCTGTTGCAATAATTCGTCCTTATATTCTCAGGGCTGTACCTGGCCGCATTGCGGGTGGCGTAAATATAAACAGGTTTCGCTGACCATAGTCCGAACGGCCTATGGGACTCGGGGAACTTAACATACAAACGTAACAATCCTTTGAGATTATGTGCCCGGCGATCATCCTGTGAGGTTCTTGACTAAAGGGTGATCCTTGGCAGATTTGGCACGCATATGCGTAAAGAGTTCCTGTGGGCCTATGTTTTTGGTGACCGGGGTATTGCAAGCGGTTGTGATGAGTATGGGTAGGGAGATGCCATAGGGAATTGGCGGCAGGGATGCAGTTTTTTTGGGTGATGTGGCGGTAAAAATGTGAGTGAGCGTGAGTTGTTTAATTTAATTAAAGGAGAGGAAGGATGAGCATGAAAATTAAGGCATTGGCTGTTGCTGTTACATTGGCTGTGGTTGCCGGGCCTGCTGCTGCGGCGATTACCTTATCGACGTCTGCCAACGGCGGCGTCAATGGCAATGGCGAGCTGTTTTTCTCGGTGTGGGATACTGCGGGCACGGCTGATGATTATTCCGATGATCGTTCATACACCCGTGACCTGGGCGGGGCGATGAACAACTGGGCCACCTCGGCCAACGTGCCGGTGATCAATGCCGCCAAGCAAGCTGAAACCTATACCATGGGTTTTGCGCCGGATGCGTTGCTGACGAGCTTTCTGAGCGCCACAGCGCCTGCGGATTTTGCCAATTTGCGCTGGAACGTGGCGGCGGTTGATTCCTCTGGCCGTGACCGCGTGCTGATCACTTCTAAAGATGGGCTGCCCCTGCCTAATAATGCCGGCTTCAGAAACTGGGCGCAGAGTGGTGGCGATGGCTACCTTGGTGCCGTGAATGTGTTGCCTGGGCAGGGGGGGTTTAGTAATTATGCTGTGAACGGCTCGAGTGTTGCCACGCTTGCGGATGGCAGCGCGCTGGCCAGCAGATCCTGGGACAATGATTTTGGTAATAACTCGGGTGCAATGAATGTTGCCGGAAACATCGGTGAGAAACTCAATTTTTATCTGCTTGCCGAAAATGTCGCGGGCAACAATGCTGCCAAGGTCTTGAGTTATCAGTATGTCAATGCTGTTGATCCTACACTGCCGGCCTACTGGCAGTTGGGCAACGATGGCACGTTGAGCTATCAAGTGACCCCCGTACCCGAGGCCGAGACCTGGGCGATGCTGGCAGCAGGCCTGCTGATGATCGGCGCGGTTGCCCGTCGCCGCATGTCGGCTTGATGTGTTCCCGCTCTGGCCGCCGTGTTGCAGGGGGCTAGAGTGGGTTTTGATGCTTTTTTGTTTCCACATTGAGAGGAACATAGTAATGAAATTGAATAAGCTTAATGTTGCATGCGCCCTGGCATTGGCGGGCGTTGCCGGTCAGGCTTTGGCACTGACCCCGTATGAGGCCCAGACCATCGGTTTGGTCAATGGCAAGGATTATGTGTATCTGTCGGGTGCTTCGGCCCCGCAAAGCTTCCTGGGCACGCTGGCTACCCAGATGTTTGAGCCGGGTTTCATCACGTATTACGACAACAACGGCACCGCCGGTAACTTCACTGATGACGGCAGGCTGTACCGTGCCTATTTCGGCCAAGTCAAGAATGACGCCAGCATCCCCGCCGCGTTGAGAGGCAAAACCGTGCGCTTGCTGCATCGTGCCAAGGGTGGTTCGGTATGGGGTGTGAACCCCGTGGCGCGCGCCGAGGACGTGGCCACGCTGAAGATGGATGCCGCCAGTTGCGTGCTGAATGCCGGTATCTACCGCTGCGCCGAGGCAGGGTTGGACCCGGGCACGGCGGCTAATCCGCTTAATCCCTTGTCTAATGTCAGTTTTAACAAGGTGCCTGACGCGGGTGTCTCTGACGTGGCGCCCAACATGTTTAAAGGCCCCTACAATGTGGAGCTTGGTTTTTCCGAGTTAAGCAGCGGGGAGGCCGCCAAGCTTACTTCGTTCCCTGTCAACACGCTGATGATGGGGCTGGCGGTAACCAATGCCGTGCCGGCTACCGGGCCAAACGCGACTCATCTGAGTCGCGCCGCCTATGGTGGAATGTTATCTGGCCTGCTTACGGATTGGACGCAGGTCAAGTCCAGCTTGGCGCCGGCGGCCGGCAACCAGGTGGTGGTGTGCCGCCGGGTGCCCGGTTCGGGCACCCAGTCCAGTTATAACTGGTTCTTTAACAACTTCCCCTGCACCACGGAATCCAAGGCAGGCAGTGGTGAGACCGCGCCGGCACGCATGACCGACAGTGCAAGCGGTGTTGTTAGCGGTTCAGGCACGGCAGCAGATCCTTTTGTGATCGACCCCGCAGCGGGTTATACCGTGATCGAAAATTCCGCCTCCGGCAACGTGCGTGATTGTTTGCAGAAGGCGAGCACTGGTGGCGTGCATACCTTTAGCGATGAAGAAGGCAAGTTCTATCGTGTCGATTTTGGCGCGGGCGGCTACGGCGCAGTGGGCACGCTGTCGTTAGACAGTCTGGGCAGGGAGTCGGGCTGGAGCTTCCGCACTATGGATGGCGCGGGTGATTATAAACTGGTGGCTGGCCTCCCTGTCGTTACCGGCACGGGTGTCGCTCCCAGCAAGGCCAACCTGGTTGAAGGCAATTATGATTTTGCAGCAGAGCTCTCCATGCAATACCGTAATGCCACCGTCAACGGGGTTCCTGCATTGTCTGGCAATGCCAAGCTCTTTATGGATCTGTTTATTCAGCGCGGCGGCCATCCTGACTTCAACACCTCGGCCTGGACGGCGGCGTTGCCGGTGAGCTATGACCCTGCCACCAGCCCCAATGTCAGCAAGGCGACACGCGGCGGCAATATGTGCAAACCGCTGCAGCGTTTCTTCTAATAAACGGGTATTCATTGCCCGCGTAGTGGTGAATGTGCGGCACTCTGACGCAATGTCAGTGTGTTGTATGATGTAAATGACCGGCTCTTTTCGCAATGAGAAGAGCCGGTTTTTATTTTTAGTGCCCCCCCCCCCCGGTCAAGACAATAATACGTCGAGTTTAAGACGGTAACCTTTTACATGCAGTAGCACGGCGCTGCCCTGTTTGTTCTCCTATGCCACCCCTCTTGTCAATAGCCCGTTCGGACTATGCATATCACCCCTCCATTCATGCTGCTGTAATAATCCGTCCATACATTCAGGGCTGTGTTTGGTGTTAATTTCGGGCGGCATAAATCAACGATTGTGCCTTCGGCGCCCGGACAGACTTGCGTCAGCCGCAGTGCCCCCGCCGCTGGTTTTTTGTTTCCACATTGAGAGGAACACGGTAATGAAATTGAATAAACTTAAAATCGCATGCGCCCTGGCACTGACGGGCGTTTCCGGTCAGGCTTTGGCACTGACCCCGTATGAGGCCCAGGCCATTGATTTGGTCAATGGCAAGGATTATGTGTATCTGTCGGGTTCTTCGGCCCAAAACTTCCTGGGTACACTGGTTACCCAGATATTTGAGCCGGGCTACATTACCTACTACGACAACAACGGCACCACCAGTAGCCTCACTGATGACGGCAAGTTGTACCGTGCCTATTTCGGCCGGGTCAAGAATGATTCCAGTATTCCCGCCGCGTTCGCCGCTTTGAAGGGTAAAACCTTGCGTTTGTTGCATCGTGTCGAGGGTGGTTCGGAATCGGGCATGAGCTCCGTGGCACGCGCCACGGCCGTGGCCACGCTGAAGATGGATGCCGCCAATTGCGTACTGAATGCCGGTATTTACCGTTGTGCCGAGGCGGGTATGGATCCGGGCGCGGCGGCTGACCCCACCAATCCCTTGTCTAATGCCAGTTACAACAAGGTGCCTGATGCTGGTGTCTCTGACGTGGCGCCCAACATGTTTAAAGGGCCTTTTAATGTGGAGTTTGGCTCTGCCGAGTTAAGCAGCGGGGAGGCCGCCAAGCTCACTTCGTTTCCCGTCAACACGCTGATGATGGGTCTGGCGGTAGCCAATACCGTGCCGGCTACCGGGCCAAACGCCACTTATCTGAGCCGCGCCGACTATGGCGCGATGTTGTCCGGCGCGGTTCAGGATTGGACGCAGGTCAAGTCCAGCCTTGCGCTCGCGCCCGGCCCCCAGGTGGTGGTATGCCGCCAGACACCTGGCTCGGGCACACAGGCCAGCTATAACTGGTTTTTTAACAACTTCCCCTGCACTACGCAATCGATCGTGGGCAGCGGCGACACCCCGCCGGCACGCATGAGCGACAGTGCAAGCGGTGTTGTGAGCGGCTCAGGCACGGCGGCGGATCCTTTTGTGATCGATCCCACGGCAGGTTATACCGTGCTCGAAAACTCCACTTCCGGCAACGTGCGTGATTGCTTGCAGAAGGCAAGCACCGGTGGCGTGCATACCTTTAAGGATGAAGAAGGCAAGTTCTATCGTGTCAATTTTGGCACGGGTGGCTACGGCGCAGTGGGCGTGCTGTCGTTAGACAGTTTGGGCAAGGAGTCGGGCTGGAGCTTCCGCAATATGGATGGCGCGGGTGATTATAAGCTGGTGTCCGGCAGCCCTGTCGTTACCGGCACGGGTGTCGCCCCCAGCAAGGCCAATCTGGTTGAAGGCCGTTATGATTTTGCGGCGGAGCTCGCCATGCAATACCGTAATGCCACCGTCAACGGGGTTCCTGCATTGTCTGGTAATGCCAAGCTCTTTATGGACCTGTTTATTCAACGCGGCGGTCATCCTGACTTCAACACCTCGCACTGGACGGCGGCGCTGCCAGTGAGATATGACCCTGCCACCAGCCCCAATGTCAGCAAGGCGACACGCGGCGGAAACGGAAATATGTGCAAACCGCTGCAGCGTTATTACTAAAAACGGGTATTCATTTCCCGCGTAGTGGTGAATGTGCCGCACTCTGATGCAATGTCAGTGTGTTGTATGATGTAAATGACCGGCTCTTTTCGCAATGAGAAGAGCCGGTTTTTATTTGGGTGTAGCTTGGGCTTTATTCCATTTCTAAATCATATAGTGGAATTGTAGGGTGCGTCCTACGCACCAATGATCGTGGTGCGTGGGACGCACCCTACATAATTGTTGGCGTTTTGAAATGGAATGGCGCGCTTTATTTTGCTTTTTAACTCATTTGTAACATTACCGTGCAAGAATCCCCCCTTTAAATAAAATCAGAACTTTGTTCAATGAAGCGTATTTTTTGTGCGGTGTTGTGCGTCGGCTTTTTTGTCGGGTTTCCGGTGATGGCGCAAGAGCAGGCCCAGGTTTCGGCCCCGGCGCAAGAGCAGCCGGTGGTGTTCGATGTGATGGAATACCGCGTGGAGGGCAATACGGTGTTGCCTGCCATCATGATCGAGAAGGTGCTTTATCCGCATTTGGGCACGGCAAAAAAGATCGAGGACGTGGAAAAGGCGCGCGTTGACCTGGAAAAGGCCTACCGCGACGCAGGTTATCCCACCGTGCTGGTGGATATCCCCGAGCAGGATGTGAACAACCGGATGGTGCGCTTGCGTGTAACGGAGAGCAAGGTCGAGAAGGTGCGTGTTGTCGGCTCCCGTTACTATTCGCAGGGGCGGATACTGGAAAAATTCCCGGCGCTGACGCAGGGCGGGGTGCTGTATCTGCCGGATGTGCAGAAAGGCTTGGGCCAGATCAACCGCAACGCGGACCGGCGTGTGACGCCGATACTCAGGCCGGGCAAGACGCCTGGTACGGTGGAGGTTGATTTCAAGGTTGAAGACAAGCTGCCGCTGCATGCAAGCCTGGAATTGAATGACCGTTACAGCGGCAATACCAGTCCATTGCGGATGATCGGCATGGTGCGCTATGACAATCTCTGGCAGCGAGAGCACAGCTTGAGTGTGCAGTATCAGACTGCGCCGGAAAAGACCGGCGAAGTCAGTGTATTTTCCGCGTCTTATTTGTTGCCGGTGCCGGATTCCGACAGGATGATCGCGATGTACGCCGTGCGTTCACGCAGTGATGTGGCGGCGGTGGGGAATATATCGGTGCTGGGTCAGGGTGATATTTTCGGCGCGCGCGCCATTCTGCCGCTGCCGCAGCGTGATCGCTTTTTTCATTCATTGTCATTGGGCTTCGATTACAAGGATTTCAAGGAAAACGTGACATTGCGTGGCGCGGATTCCATCCGTACCCCGATCAGTTATTTGCCCTTTACGGTGCAGTATAACTCGACTGTGCAGGGTGATAGCGGCGTGACGCAGGCGGATGTGGGGCTGAATTTTTCTATCCGCGGCCTTGCCGACAACAAGATTGACTGCTTCGGGCAGCAGGTTAACGAATTCGAATGCAAGCGCTATAACGCCAAGCCCAGTTATATGTATCTGAAGGCCGGTTTGCAGCGCGTGCAGCAGTTGCCGCTGGGTCTGCGGCTGATCGCGAGGATCGACGGCCAGTTGACGGGCCAGCCCTTGATCAGTAATGAGCAATTCGGCGTCGGCGGTGTTGAAAGCGTGCGCGGTTATCTGGAGTTTGAGCGATTGGCGGATAACGGTGTGCGTGGCAGCGTGGAATTGCGCAGCCCCTCGATTGCCGCGAAGTTTTCAAAGAAATTCGATGACTTGTATTTTCTCGGATTTGCAGAGGGCGCAAAGCTGCGTGTTAGCGAGCCATTGCCGGGCCAGGTGTCTCGTTTCAGCTTGTCCAGCGCGGGTGTTGGCGTGCGCTTTAAAGGTTGGCGTTACTGGAATGCGTCGCTCAATGTGGCGGTGCCGTTCGAGAATGCGGCCTTCACAAAGGCCGGGGATGTGCGGGTACATTTTCGGATGGCGTATGAATTTTAGATTCAATCCAGATGGTCCATTAGCCCCAAAACCGTTCGCCCTGAGCCTGTCGAAAGGCCGTTCATGGTTCGACAAGCTCACCACGAACGGCGGTGTGCGCTCTATTTCGCCTAATGGACAATCTGGGTTCAATGCCGTTGTTGGGTCCGCTTCGCTTGACCCAACCTACATTTACTGCGCATCGCTGGGGACTTGCGGTGGGCGCTCTATTTTTCGGGGTATCAGCACATGAATGCAAACTTGTTCCGATTGGTTTTTAGTGCACGGCTTGGTGTGATGGTGCCGGTGTGGGAAGGTGCGCGGGCGCGCCGTGCGGGCAAGGGCGGGCAACGTGGCCGGGCCGGCAAGCATGCCGCGTTGTTTGCAGGGGTGGCGGGTGTTTTGTTGTGCGTATTTCCAGTCCATGCGGAATTGCCGATGCCGTGTGGCGGTGGTGCATGCGGTACGAGTCCGATCAGCACCCTGCCATTTGCGAGCAATGGCCGCGCCGACTTTTCCAGCAATGGTGTCAGTGCGATTATCAATCAGCTTGACCAAAGAGTCGTCCTGAACTGGCAAAGTTTCAATATCGGGGCCGGTAACAGTGTTGAGTTCAGGCAGCCGGATG
>CAMTYI010000144.1:0-21808 GCA_947085925.1 uncultured Gammaproteobacteria bacterium | reverse complement strand
TGAGTCCCTCTCTAACCACTCTCAGGCCCTCGGCCATCGGCCCCAGCGTCACCGGGCGATAGTTCACCTTGTTATCCGGCCCCAGCACCATCACAAACTTTTTGCTTTGATCCGTACCCACCGCGCGGTCATCAATCAATACCGCGCTGTAGCGGCCACTGCCCAGCTTGAGGCGGGCAAATAGCCCCGGCGTGAACAACCCCTGCTTATTGTCGAAAACCGCCCTGATACGAATCGTGCCTGTTGCCGGGTCAAGCCGGTTGTCGATGAAATCCAGATAGCCCTGGTGCTGATAGCCTTCCTCATTGCTCAGGCCCATATATACCGGATTGCGGGCAGCCTTTTTTGTTGCTGCGGCATATTTGAGGTAGGCATGTTCATCGCCTTCAAAATAGGCATAAATCGGATCGTGCGACACCACAGTGGTCAGCACTGTCGCGCCTGCATCACCACCCGTGACAAGATTGCCGGTAGTCACTTCGGCGCGGCCGGCGCGGCCATTGATGGGCGACGTGACGCGGGTATAGCCCAGATTCAAGCGTGCCAGATCAACCGCCGCCTTTGCTGCGCGCACACTCGCTTCCGATTGGTGCCGACTGCTGACGCGATCGTCGTACTCCTGTTGCGCTATCATCCGCGCCTGAAGTAATTTTTCCGCACGCGCAAGCTGGCTCTTATCAAGCTCCGACTGGGCAAGGGCGCGCGCCAGCTCGGCTTCGGCGCGGCTCAACTCGGCGCGATAAGGGCCGGGGTCGATAACGAACATCGCCTCACCCTTCTTTACGTCTTTGCCCTGCTGGAAGCTGATCTTTTCGATATAGCCCGTCACCCGTGAACGCACCTGCACACTTTCCACCGCCTCCAACCGGCCAGAGAATTCATCCGAGTCGGCCACTTGCCGTTCGATCACGCTGGCAACGCTGACTTGTGGCGGTGGGGGGGGAGGTGGCGCCTGGGTTTCAGGATTACCGCAAGCCGAGATAAGCAAGGTTATCGGCACGAGAAACAATGTGTCGGCCCATCGCCTGCGGCGCGCTGTCATCAATACCGGAAAATATTTAAAGCCGGGCTTCCTTGGCAGAGTCATCCCTCGCATCCTCGTGATTAAGAACCTTGAACAGGCCCTACATAAAAACCGTGTCAGTATATTACACTGGCCGGATTGGTATTAGACTACATCCATCTTACCACCCCTTCGTAAACATTGAATATGCGCCTGACCCTCGACGCCCTTTATGTATTGGATGCCATCGCGCGCAAGGGCAGTTTTGCTGCCGCTGCCGAAGAACTGCACCGCGTACCCTCGGCCATCACCTACACCGTGCAAAAGCTGGAGCAGGACCTCGATATTGCGCTGTTCGACCGTAGCGGTCACCGCGCCAAGCTGACCTCGGCGGGCGAAAAGCTGCTGCAGGATGGCCGCCATTTGCTGCGTGCCGCCGCCGAGCTTGAACACAGTGTCAAGCGTGTAGCGACGGGCTGGGAAGTCGAGCTGACCATCGTCGTCGACGACCTGATACCACTCGCCAGAATCTACCCCTTGGTCGCCGCATTTTACGCGCAGAATCACGGCACCCGGCTGCGCATTATCACGGAGGTATTCGGCGGCACCTGGGACGCGCTGGCGGCGGGGCGCGCCGACCTTGCCATTGGGGCGAGTGGCGAAGGCCCGGCGGGCGGTGGTTATGCCACGCGGGCGCTGGGTGAGATGGCGTTCGTGTTTGTTGTCACGCCCGATCATCCACTGGCGGGCGTGTCCGCACCGCTGACCAATGACGACATCCTGCAATACCGCGCCATTGCCGCCGCCGACAGCTCGCGCAATATCCCTCCGCGCACCTCGTACCTGTTATCCGGTCAGGATGTCCTCACCGTACCGGATATGCGCGCCAAATTGGAGGCCCACCGCATGGGTCTGGGCGTCGGGTTTGTGCCGCGCGCGATGATTAAAGATGATCTTGTGGCGCAGCGATTGGTCATCAAGGAGGTGGCCTGTCCGGCTCCCGAACCACGGCTGTTTATCGCCTGGCGCAATGCGCGAGAGGGTAATGCCTTGACGTGGTTTCTGAATCGGATGGAAGACCCGGTGTTGCTGGCCGGGTTCCTCGGGGAGGAGTGGATGTAAGCTGGGTCTGCCCTGAAAGAAGGGTATGATAATATTCCATCAAGAAAAAACTGACTTATTGTCAAACAGATAAAAAAAATGCCTAGAAAATCCACCCATGGCCGGTCGCTATCCTGCCCGAGTTTGTCGCCCTCCCTACGCGGCATAGCGCTTCTCACATCCTTGGTTATTCACCCGGCCATAGCAGGGACGGCGCCATCCTCCACCCAGGACATGGCGCTCATCCCCGCTGGTGAATTCATCATGGGCAGCAACAAAACCGACGCCAGTAACAAATCCAAGGAATTCGGCTCGGCAAAGCCCTGGTATCTCGACGAACATCCGCAACGCAAGCTACAGCTCCACGCTTTTCTGATCGACAAACACGAAGTCACGAATACGCAATACCGTGCGTTTGTCATTCAGAGCAACTATTGGCTACCAGCGCAGTGGGAAAAAAACGGCTATCTGCTGACCCGCGAGATTCTGGAGGGCGCGGACGTGAGTAAACTGAGAAAGTTTGTCACGGAAACGTTGCGGCTGGATATGGATACGCGGACGATGACCAAGGAAGCCTTGCTGGCAGCTATCGACAAACATCAAAAATCCCTCGATAACCTGCCTGTCACCAGCGTAACCTGGCCCAATGCACGCGACTACTGCAAGTGGGCGGGCAAGCGGTTGCCCACCGAGGCCGAATGGGAAAAGGCAGCGCGCGGCGCGGGTGGGCAGGAATACCCTTGGGGAAACCAGTGGGACCCTTCTAAACTTAATGCCGGAAGCGCCGATAACTGGGAAACGGGGATCGCGCCCGTGGGATCATATTCATCAGGGAAATCGGTATACGGCGTCCATGATATGTCGGGCAATGTTATGGAATGGGTAGATAACTGGTATCAGCCCTATCCCGGCGCACGTTATAAAAGCACCGCATTCGGTGAAAAGAACAAAGTCGTCAGGGGCGGCGGATGGGGTGGCGTCGGTCATTACGTCGTCAGCCATTTTTACCGGGGAGCGTACCGATTTTATCTGGCACCGCATTCGGCATTCGGCGATCTTGGCTTCCGTTGTGCCAAGGATGCGGGCTGAGCGGTTGCAGTCATCCTGTGGCGCTGGCACATCCATGTGCGTCGGCCGCTCCCGGCATCCTGCCTCTTGCGGCACTAGCACATCCATGTGCGTCGTAGTTTGGTAGTATTAGGGTAATCGTGTTATATAGCCGAACACATCCGCCCAGTTAGGAGAAGTATGATGAAAGCCAAAGACCGCCGCCTGGCCGAGCTGAAAGCCGCCATTCCCGAGATCACGCCAGAAGAAGCGCTGGCACTGCAAAGCAAAGGCGCTGTCTTGATCGACGTGCGCGAGGCGGACGAAATCGCGCAGGGCAGTCCTAAGGGAGCGTTGCGCCTGGGGCGCGGCTTTCTGGAATTGCGCGTGGAAGAGGCGGTGCCCGATGCCGCCCATACCGTCCTGACCATGTGCGCCGGCGGCGTGCGCTCACTGTTTGCTGCCGAGGCGCTGCAACGCCTGGGCTACAGTGACGTGCGCTCGGTGACTGGCGGCTTCAACCGCTGGAAAAATAACGGCCTACCCTTCGAGACGCCCCGCGCGCTGGATGCGGATGCACGCGAACGTTATTCGCGCCACCTGCTGCTCCCCGAAGTCGGTGAGACCGGCCAGCTCAAGCTGATGGACAGCAAGGTCCTGCTGATCGGTGCCGGTGGGCTAGGCTCGCCCGCCGCGCTGTATCTGGCGGCGGCGGGCGTCGGCACACTGGGCATCGTCGACCATGACGTGGTAGACCGCAGCAATTTGCAGCGGCAGATCCTGCACACCGAGGCCCGCGTTGACATCCCCAAGGTCGATTCGGCGCGCGAAACGCTGGAAGCCCTCAACCCCAAAATCAAAGTCGTGGGTTATCAGACCCATTTAAGCAGCCACAACGTGGAAGACATCCTCGCCGGATACGACGTGGTGGTGGACGGCACGGACAACCTGCCCACCCGCTATCTGATCAACGATGCCTGCGTCAAACTAGGCATCCCCAACGTACATGGCGCGGTGTACCGCTTCGAAGGCCAGGTGACAGTATTCTGGCCGGGCTATGAAAAACAGCGCGGCGGGTGTTACCGCTGCATGTTTCCCGAACCGCCACCCGCCGAAATGGCGCCGTCCTGCTCCGAGATTGGCGTGCTGGGCGTAATGCCAGGCGTGATCGGCGTGTTGCAAGCGGTCGAGGCGCTCAAGATTCTGCTCGGCATCGGCGAGCCGCTGGTGGGCAGGATGCTGTATTACGATGCATTGGGCGCGCGCTTCAACGAATTCAAGGTCAAACGCGACCCGAACTGCCGTCATTGCGGCGACGAGGCAAACGTCACCGGTTACGCCGACTACGCTCAGGTCTGCGCCACGGCATCCTGATTCCCCACGCAAGATAAGGCACTCGTATGGCCATCGCATACACGATAAAGCAATACCTGGACAACAACCGGATTGTGTACACCGTGCTGGACCTGCCCGAGATTACCTCTCTTGCGCAGGCCGCCATCGCCACCGGAATACCGCCACGCTCCCTGGCACAAACCGTGCTCCTGAAAGACCAGATCGGATTGGTAATGGCCGTCATACCCGTCACCCATGAGCTGGATACAGATTCCCTTTGCAAAATACTCCACCGCAAGCTGGAGCCTGCCCAGGACATGCAAATCACCGCCATTTTCCGCGACTGCAAGCCCGGCTTCATCCCCCCGCTGGGCGAGGCCTACGGTGTGCGAGCCATCATTGACGACAGCCTGATTCAATCCGGAGATATCTGCTTCACCTCAGGCAGCCCCGCGCATCTGGTCAAGGTGACCAGCAAAAGTTTTCATATCATGCAGCGCAACGCTTGGCTGGGCGGCAGTTTCGCGCGCCCCATTGCCCGTGAGGACGCACTTTCGGCAACGGGCAACTCTCAAGAGAGTGCGCAAAAGGAAAGCGACCGCGCACTGGAAACCAAGCACCGCATTGAGCGCGTAGGGGCACTTCCCGCACTGCCTGAGATGGCGCTGAAGATCATGCAACTGAGTGCCAGCCCGAATGCGCGCGCGGATGATCTCGCCAAGCTTGTCGAGATGGATCCCGCACTGGCCGCACAGGTCATGCGCTACGCCAGCTCGTCATTTTTTGGCTATCAGGGCCGCGTCGATTCGGTGCGCGTCGCCATCGCCCGGGTACTGGGTTATGAAATGGTCATGAACCTCGCATTGGGGCTGGCTGCGGCAAAACCATTCAAAATCCCTCAACACGGCCCCCTGGGTTTGAGCGCCTTCTGGCGTCACGCCACCTACAGCGCCGCGTTGATGCAGGCCCTGGGCAAGACCATGCCCGAACCACTCCGCCCGCGTGCCGGGTTAAGCTACCTTGCGGGATTGCTGCATAACATCGGACACCTTCTGATGGGAGGGCTGTTCAAGCAGGAGTTTTTACAATTAAACGATCTGGTGGGTAAAAACCCCGAAAAACCCATCACTGCACTGGAAATCGAGATTCTGGGCATAAGTCACGGGCAGATGGGTGCATGGCTGACTGAGGCCTGGCGCCTGCCCGGAGAAATCACCGTCACGGTACGTGAACATCACAACGAGGCGTATGTCGGCCCGCACGCGACCTATGCCAATCTGGCACTGATCGCCGACCGCATGCTCAAGACCCATGGCATCGGCGAGGGTGAAGGCCACGACCTGCCGCCCGCCATTTTGCAAGCGCTGCAATTAGATGAAGTGCAGATAGTCATGGTGATGAACCGCGTCCTGGAAGGCTGCGAAGGGCTGGATGCAATGGCGCAACAAATGGCCGTTTGAGTTTGGATTTTACGATTTGGACGCGGAGGCATAACTGGCAATCGGTAATGCCGCCTTGGCATCCCCAGCTTTAGCGGTACGGGGTGCAAGCGCGCGTTTGAGCTGGTCGCGCAAATCGTTGAGATGCCCATGAAAAAAATGGTCGACACCCCTCATGCAGATCACACGCGGTGGGCGGGCCAGACCCTCCACCCAATCCAACACCTCATCGCAGGGGACGATCTCATCCTGATCCCCTTGAATCAACAGCCATGGGCATGAGGGCAAAGGTACCACGTCAAGATCAAAAAGATTCGCCGGCGGCGCCACCGTAATAAGCCGTGCCACCGGCCTGCGGCCAGCACCGCATAACGCAACGTAGGCTCCGAAAGAAAAACCCGCCAGCCACACAGCATGCTCTGGGTACTGCTCCTCCACCCAATCCAGCACCGCCAGCAGATCGTCTGTTTCGCCAGCGCCATGCGCGTAACTGCCCGCGCTCGCCCCCACGCCTCGGAAATTAAAGCGCAGCGTCCCCACGCCCAGCTCATTAAAGGTGCGGGACATGTAATGCACCACCTTATTGGCCATGGTGCCGCCATAAAGCGGGTGTGGATGGCAGATCACCGCCACGGCGCGCATTGCCTCAATCTCCAGCGGCAAAGAGGTGATAGCCTCCAAATCGCCCGCCGGACCCGCTATAGTCAAGGGAGCGCTGACGCAAGGGACATCAGTTTCCCCATCGTAAAGATGACTGTCCAGACTCAACGGCAAGACGACCCCCGAATATTTTTGCTTGGCACTATGATGAGATAAGTACACAGAATCACAACCGTCGGATTGTACCATTAGCTATCCATAATTGACCGCGTAAACGAGAGATATAGCCCGTAATTCTGGAGACGCTCTAAAAAATATTGCTAAACTATTGGAAATTTTCTCAAATAGCACTAGAATATGGCGCTTACTCGATACTTACTGTTTTCAGTATCGGGAAATAGTGGACATTCGCGTTTATATTTTTTTATTAGGATTATAGGAACTGACATGAAATACCCAATTCTCCTTGCTTCTCTATTGGCGTTGTCCTTGGCTGCTTGCGGCAAAAAGGAAGAAACAGCTGAAGCTCCTGCTCCCGCTCCTGAAGTTGTTGCTCCTGCTGAAGTCGCACCTGCTGCTCCCGTTGAAGCTGCTCCTGCCGCTCCTGTCGATGGCGCTGCTGCTCCTGCCGCTCCTGTTGAAGGCGCTGCTCCTGCTGCTCCTGCCGCTGGTCACTAATAAGTTTATAACTTATAGTACTGCTGTCCTTAAAAGCCGACCTTGGTGTCGGCTTTTATTTTTTCACACCCATGGTTTTCTCTGTTGCCTGGATCAAATCCAGCACATGCCGGGTGTTCGCAGCCAAGTCACCTTTTCCAACGCGTGATTCCGAGCGCACATATATAGCGCTTCCTCCTTGCGGCAAAGACCGCAGCCAGATTGTCACATCGTCCTTGAAGCGCCATACCGGCGTGACCACCACAGCGCGCAAAACCTTGCGCTCAGCGTCAACCCCGGAAATCTCCCACCCCAAGCCTTGCGCGGCGCGGCTTACCGCCTCGAACAAGGGTTGTACTTCAATGTCATAGTGGCGCGGACGCAGCTCGGGAAAAATCGCGTCATCATGCACTTCCGCCACATGCGTCGTTAGATATGCCTTGAGCCGCACAGCAAAACCCGGCGGCTCGCCCAAGGGCGGATGGTTCCACGCTATCCCCCATACGATCAACACAACAGGGATGAGCAGCGCCGCCAATAATGCTCGCAGAATGAACCCTGCCATCGAAACATCCACTCTCCACCCTCCAAAACTTGCTATGTTGACGAAAAAACCTGTGTGGACTTTGCTTTGCACCCGGGGTTTACGGCGGTATCATTGAAACTGGAAGTCTTGGAACATCGGACGTCCCGGCAGGCATAATTTTAGTCGAGTTTATCAGACATTCATGCCGCTTTTTCCGTAGTGATGATTTGCAAAAGGAACATCTCATGCTTATCGGCCTTCCCAAAGAGATCAAGGACGACGAAAACCGGGTTGGAATGACGCCCGGCGCGGTGCAAACACTCTCCCGCCGCAGCCACCGTGTTTTAGTGCAAAGTGGGGCGGGCTTGGGGAGCGGCATCACGGACGCCGAATATCACGCCGCAGGTGGCGAAATTGTGCCCGATGCGGCAGCGGCGTGGTCTGCGCAGATGGTGGTGAAGGTGAAGGAGCCGATCGCGTCCGAATACACCTTTCTGCGCCCAGATCT
The DNA here is from genome assembly GCA_947085925.1 of uncultured Gammaproteobacteria bacterium. Lineage (GTDB taxonomy): Bacteria > Pseudomonadota > Gammaproteobacteria > Ga007554 > LNEJ01. The sequence continues at coordinate 13,592 of CAMTYI010000144.1, read as the reverse complement.
CACGCTCTTCACCTACCTGCATCTGGCCGCCAACCGCGCCCTGACCGAGTACATGCTGGCATCGGGCGTCACCGGCATTGCCTATGAAACCGTGACAGCCCCCAACGGTTATCTTCCCCTGCTTGCACCGATGAGTGAAGTAGCTGGGCGCATGGCCACCCAGGTGGGTGCAAACCATCTGGAAAAGCATTTGGGAGGACGCGGCGTGCTGTTGGGCGGAGTGCCGGGGGTGCCGCCGGGACAGGTGGCGATTCTGGGTGGTGGTGTGGTGGGCCTCAACGCGGCCAGGATCGCCGTGGGCATGGGCGCGCAGGTGACCCTCCTCGACACGCGCCACGAGCGCCTGCAATACCTGGATGATATTTTCATGGGGCGGCTGCAGACCCGCACCAGCAACGAGGCCAATATCGAAGATGCCGTGTTCCATGCCGATCTGGTGATTGGCGCGGTGCTGATCGTCGGCCACCGTGCGCCGTGGCTGGTAACGCGCGACATGCTGCAAGGCATGCGCTCCGGCAGCGTGATTGTGGATGTCTCGGTCGATCAGGGTGGCTGCGTGGAATCCACCCATCCCACCACTCATCATGATCCCACGTATGTCGTCGATGGTGTGGTGCATTACTGTGTTGCCAACATGCCGGGGGCGGTACCGCGCACCAGCACGTTTGCGCTGGTCAATCAAACCTTGCCTTATATCATTGCGCTGGCAGACAAGGGTTTGAACGCCTTACACGGCGACGCAGCCTTGCGCGTGGGACTCAATATTCACGGTGGCGCACTAACCTGTCGTGGCGTAGCAGAGGGCTTGGGGATGCCGTATACAGAGGCAGACGCAGCGCTCACGTCCTAGCAGCCTGCCATTCCATTTCTAAATCAATAGTGAAATCGTAGGGTGCGTAGGACGCACCCTACATAATTATTGATGGAATTCGAATCACAGAGGCAACGGCATCATCCCCTGCGCCGAGATGGCTACCTTGCCTCCCGGGCCGGGGCTGCCGAAGAAGCGCAGGGCCTGTTCCAGGTCGGGGCGTCCGGGGTCTCGCAGGGAGAGGCTGCCAGTGAATTGATAGGCGCCATCGGGTTTGAGACGCAGCAGACCCTCGGCGCGCAGCGGGCTGCCGGGGCTGTCCTTGAGTACGCCTTTAATCTCCTGACCACTGGTCTCCAGCGTCATTACGAAATTGCCCAGCGCGGTTTTGGGTGAGATCAAACCAGCGTTGTTCCAGGTGAGCACACCGTTCACTGCGGACAACTTTTTGTCCGCAAATGTGACCTCTGCCAGAGCGATGTTCAGTGTGCCGTCCAGTCCCGTGCCGCTGATATTCAGCATATTTTCCAGCGCTGTGGCGGGCAATCGGGTTGCAACGTCGTGCAGGTAGATGCCGCCGCCCAGCGTGCGCCCGGCGACGGCCTGGGTGTGGCGGTCGGCCTCGTTAAAATCCAGGGCAACTTCGGCGTGCCCCAGCAGCAGCGCCCACGGGCGAACATGCCAGGTCACCGCCTGGAGTTGCCGCGCGCCTACCACCGCCAGCGCCGCTTTTCCTGACCATGCCGTACCCTCAAGCTCGTAAAGCTGGAGCGGGGCAATCCGTTCCTTGAGCAGGGTGTAGGCGCGTGCTGCGGGCATAGTGATCAGCAGAAATGCCAGATACATCAGCAGCGCGAACGCAACATAGCGCCAGACGCGGACTATAAAAGCAAGGGCGCGCACGGCACCCGGTTGAAACCCGCCAAACCGGAAAGATTTCATTTTATCCGCCACCTTCCAGTTCTACACGGGCATTGACGGAACCGGCACTGCCACCTTGATGGTCGATGCTGATGCTGGTGATACGCACGCCATAGGTGTTTTGCAAATCGCCCAGCCACAGCAACATATCATCAAATATGGCCTGCTCGAACCAGACGCGCACGATGCTGGTGCCTTCCGGTTCAATGCGCTTGAGCGCGGCGCCAAGCCGGTCTTTGCGGGCCGCCTGATCCACCACTGCGAGCAGCGACTGCCCACCCATGCCCGCCCTCATACTCGCGGGTACTTGTGTCATCCGCAACCGTTGCGCCTCCTGAGCGGCGTTTTGCATCCACAATTTGAGCGCCCGCTGTTCCTGAACGGCCTGCTCCAACCGTGCGGCGCGCGCGCTGAAAGGCTGCCACAGCAGGGCGTAGACCAGCACCATGGTAAGCAGAACACCGCCGAGGATCAGGGCATTGCGCTCGCGCGGATCGAGACTTGCGAACCATGCCTTCATGATGCCTTGCCTTTGATTTGAAGCAGCGCCTCAACCTTGCCATCGCGGCTGGCAGCGGACTGGATGTCGACAGCCAATCCGTGTTGTGCCGTCAGGCGCTGCTTGAACTTATCCAGGCCTTGCAAATCACCGATGAACAGGGCGAGGTCGATTTTTCCTTCGTTATAACTGATGCGCTGTATTTCCACGCTGGGGGTTTCTTTAAGGCTTGGGCCGATATCGGCGAGCAGCCCCATGAAACCCGCCTCATCCGTCCCGCCGCCACGCAGCTCCTTCAAGCGCTCCTCCATCTGCGCGCGCGCATTGACCACCTTGCGCGCATCGGGGAAGGTTTTCAGATAGACCTGTTCGATCTGCTGCGTCAGCGCTTGCCGCTCGTTGCTGAGGCGCACGTAGTCAGCCACGGTCATGCCGCCCTGGATAAGCAGCAACAACGCCGCGAGGGCCGCCACAGGACGCCAGGGCCTCCACAATTTGCCCAGTTGCTCGCGGCGGCTGTACACGCCTTGCAGCAGGTTGATAGCATCTGGTTCGTCATAACCACGGCAGAGTATGGTCAAGACAGGTTCGTCAACAATTTCTGTATCGACGGTCACGTCCAGATTGCATGACGACGCGGCGGCCATGGATTGGATGATGCGGATCCGTTCAGGCCGTGCTTCACTCGCCTCGTTCAACGCCAGTCGCAGCAGGGTGTCGAGGTTGTCACTGTCGGCTACGAAACCGGCCTGCCGCGCGGTGCGCACCAGTGCCCGGTCCCCGTCCATGAGCACCGTCCATGTCCCGCTGGCCCATGGCAGCGCCAGGATATCCGGCGCGATGGTATCCGGCTCGATACCGGCCTGTCGCAGGCGTTCCAGCCACGTATCAAGCTGCGTCTTGACCACCACTGCGGCGCTGATGCGTCCGTCGTCGCGGCGCTCGCCCAGCGCGAAGTGCAGGTTATCGACATCGCTGGCGAGTTGTTCTTCCAGCGCATAAGGCACGGCACCGGCGATTTTCTGGCGATTGCCGCCCGGCACGGCGGCGCTGGTCAATAATACCTCTGCGCCCGGCACCAGCAGGATGACGCGGCAACCTGCTGCAGCGGCGGCGATTTCCGGCAGGGGGGCATGATGCACCGTGAGGTCGTGCCTGGCCGGCTCGTCCATGCGCAGCCAATCCGCCTCGTCCAGGCTGGATGGATTAAAGCGTATAAATAATTTCACGCGCATCAATACGCCCCTTGCCCACGCATGACCACTTGCGTCTTGCCGTCCGGCGTGCGTGAGACCAGGCTGAACAACCGTGCCTGACCGCGCCCGTATTGCGCGGCGGCGTCTATCAGAAAATAACTGCTTGCCACCGCAAAACCTTCCTGCTTGATGTCGCGGCTTTTCACCATCGGGCTGTCCAAAAATTTTAGTATGTCAGGATAACCTTTCGGGCCGCGATCCTGCACCATGCCATCGGCATCGGCCTTGGATATATTGTCCCCCAGCGTCATCAGTACCTCGGCCTTTGCAGTATTAATATTGATATCGGTGCGTAACGGCAGGGCACAGACAAACGGTATCAGACGCGTCACAACCTCTGCGGTAAACCCCTTGATCAGCCGTAGCTCGCTGACGCTGGACAGCGGCGCATTGGCCGCCCGGTAGGGCGGGGTACGCAGCAGATAGTCGTTGTCCTCGGCACCGTCCAGCGACACCTTCTCGCTGTCGGGATCGATCCAGTCCACGAGTGACTGTGCCAACACCGAATCGAGCTGCAACGCCCGAAGCAAGCGTTGAAAACGTGCCATGTCCGGCGCGCTTGGCCTGCCGTCAGCGCCGACCAGATTGTTGAGATTGTAGCGCGCCTGCATATCCTCGATCCGTCCCGTCACCTTGCCGCCTTCCACATCCAGCGGCGGCAGCACCGTCGCCCAGATTTCGCCCAGATTGTCCGATGTGTTGTCACGCCCGTCTTGCGCCAGTATGCCCAGCGCCCAGCTTTCCACCCCCAGCGCGAACAGATAAGCCTGGTCACCCTCCAGCACATTGGCGCTGCGGCGGATATCAAGCTGCTGGCGTGTCGCCATGCTCACCGCTATCACCACCACAATGGCGGTCACCAGCATCGCCGTGATCAGCGCAACGCCCGATTGGGATCTCGTGCCGCGCCTCACCGCACCACACCCGCTGGTGCGGTCGGGGCCGCTGCAATAGCGCCCGGCACGCGGAACAGACGTGGAATGCGCCCCCAGCCCTCGACATCGATACTGACCTCAATGGCACGCGGCAGCATCGTTTGGGAACGGTTGTCCGTGGTGGCGAGCGGCCATTGCAGTTGCCATTTCATTTCCGGGTCGAGAAAGCGCATCTCGAAACCTTTCACCTTGTCGAGCAGCACCGTCTCCTGCGGACGGTCTCCCGGCCCGCGATCGAGCATTGTCCATGTCAAGCGCAGCAGCTTTCCATCCCGCACCGAATACGCGACGCGTTGCAGGGTGCTGCGCGCCCGCCCCGCCGGATTATTCCAGCCTGTGCGGGTAAATTCCAGCGCACTGTTGCCGCTGCTTGTGGCGCCCCTCATGGCTGGCAGGAGGCCACCTGCGTCGTCACGGATACGCCGCGCGGCAGCCTGCTCGATGTCTCTTGCCATCAGCACAAAAGCAGTTTGCAGCCCGGCCAGGCGCGTCGCCTGTTCTTCAGTACGGTTGCGCGTATCGAGCACGCTACGCAGCCCGCCATAGACCAGCACCGACACCACCGCAAAGATCGCCAGCGCCACTACCAGCTCGATCAGCGTAAATCCCTGCCGTGTTTTTCTCACAACGGACGCCCTGCATAGGCCACCAGGCGGGCCAGGGATTGGCCACCATCCTGGCGGAGGCGCACCTCCACATCAAGGCGGCGCACATTGGCGTCGCTCGTGCCCGCCACCGTCATGCTCCAATACCAGGCGCGCTCGGCCAGCAGCGCCTCACCCTTGGTAACGCCGGTGTCCGGGAATGTCACGCCCGCCTGCACTTCCGCCACCTTGTTCATCGCCACCCAGTGCGCCAGGGTGCGGTCACGCAAATGTGCGGCATTGCTGACATTGGCGCTGATGCCGTTAATCACCGCCGCCAGGCTGATCGCCAGCACCGCAAGGGCCACCAGCACTTCGATCAGGGTAAAGCCGCGCTGCTGGGTACGGTTACTTCTTGGCAGCATTTCCCGTGTCGCTCGTTTCAACCTTCCCGCCAACATCGCCTTTAAGCTGATAGCTGCCACCGCTGGCCTTGTCCTGCAAGGTGAGCTGAAAAGGGGTGATTTCACCGCTCGACAGGAGATAGATGCGGGGCTGGGATGCGGGTTTTTCCGCATCGATTTTGCCTAACGCCACGGCTTCGCCCTCGACGTTTATATCGAGGCGTACCCCTTCCGGCAGCCGCCGCGCACGCAACGTGTCGTCATCGGTAATGCGACGCCATTGATCTTTGTCGAAAACCACAAACTCATAACCACCCGGTGTAAATTGCAGGGCCAGCTCCCGCGATTGCAGCACCGCCTCCTGTGCCGCCAGGGTAATCAGCCTCGCCAGCCGTTGACTCTCTTCCTGAACGACACGGTCTGTGCTGCGCCCAATGGACAGGCTGGCGAAGGTCAGGACGATGCCGATGATCACGATCACCACCATGATTTCCAGGAGAGTGAAGCCGTTACTATGCGGCTTTTTGATGCTCCGGCCTCGATGGTTATCGATTTTATTCAAGATTCCAATTGCCAATATCCGCATCCGTACCTTCACCACCTGGCTGCCCATCGGCGCCGAGCGTGAAAAGGTCGATTTCGCCGCGCGTGCCGGGGCGCAGGTATTGATACGGCTTGCCCCAAGGATCGTTCGGTAGGCGGTCGATGTAGCCCCCTGTTTTCCAGTTTTTTACATCGGCAGGCTTTTTCACCAGCGCCTCCAGACCCTGGTCGGTGGTGGGGTAGTTGAAGTTATCCAGCTTGTAGAGATTCAATGAGCTTACCAGGGTGCGGATGTCCTGCTTGGCCTTGATGACGCGCGCCTCGTCAGGGCGGCCCATCAAACGCGGCACCACCAGTGCCGCAAGAATGCCAAGAATCACTACCACGATCATCACTTCGATGAGGGTAAAGCCGCGTTGGGTGCGTTTTGGGTTTCGGATTGCAAATTTCATAAATATTCCCGTGTTATTTCACTAATTGGTTCAAATCAAAAATCGGCAGCAGGATGGCGAGCACGATCACCAGCACCACGCCACCCATGCCCAGAATCAGCAGCGGCTCGAACAGTCCGAGGATGGCGGCCAGCAGGGTTTCTATTTCGCGCTCCTGGCTCACTGCGGCGCGCTCCAGCATCTGCTCCAGTTTGCCGCTGGTCTCGCCACTGGCGACGAGATGAATGGCAATCGGCGGAAAATAACCGCTACGTTCCAGCGACTTGTGCAGGTTTGCACCCTCGCGCACGCGCCGTGATGCCTCTTCGACCGCCGCGCGCATCACCAGATTCGACATCACCTGCGCCGAGATGCGCATCGCCTCGATCACTGGCACGCCGCTGGCGGTGAGGATGCTGAACGTGCGCATGAAGCGCGCGGTGTTCATGCTGCGCACCAGACGCCCAATCAGCGGCAGCGACAACAGCAATTGATGAAAGCGTCGCTTGGGGCCGGGACGGCGCAACAGGCTACTAGCCACCGCGCCCAACACTGCCAATATTATCAGCAACAGCACACCATAGTCGCGTATAAAACCGCTCACCGCAATCAGCATGCGCGTCAATATGGGCAATTGCTGGCCGGTATTTTCGAACACCTGCACCACCTGTGGCACAACAAAGGCGAGCAGCGCCGTCACCACCAGAATCGCCACACCCGTCACCACCACCGGATAGATCAGCGCCAGCATGATCTTCTGCCGCAACGCCTGGCGCGTTTCGGTGTAGTCGGCGAGCCGCTCCAGCACGACTTCAAGGTGGCCGGACTGCTCACCCGCCGATACTGTAGCGCTGTAAAGATCGGAGAAGATATGCGGAAAATCGCGCAACGCGGTGGCCAGTGTATGGCCTTCCATTACCCGCGCGCGCACCCCCATCAGCATGTTGCGCAAACGCGGTTTTTCGGTCTGCCGCGATACCACCTGCAACGCCTCTTCAATAGGCAGGCCGGAGCGTACCAGCGTGGCAAACTGGCGCGTGATCAGCGCCAGATCGGTGGTCGAAATGCCGCGCTGGAATGACAGGCGCGAGGCAGCACGGTGCTTCTCGCTGCTACGCACTTCGGCCACGGCAAGCGGCGCCAGACCCTGTTCGCGTAATTGCTGGCGCACCTGACGCGGTGTATCACCCTCCAGCACACCCTTGCGCTCGCGGCCCGATGCATCCAGCGCTGTAAATTCAAATGCGGCCATTAGTGAAAATTATTCCGCACGCGTCACGCGCAGCACTTCTTCCAGCGTGGTTGCGCCGGCCAGCACGCGGCGCAGGCCGTCCTGGCGGATGCCTGGCGTCATGGTGCGCGCGTGGGTTTCCATCTCCTGCTCACTCGCGCCTTGATGAATCATGCCGCGCAAAGTGTTATCCACTTCGATAACTTCGTAGATGCCGGTACGGCCCCGGTAACCGAGAGAGTTGCATTGCTCACAGCCCACGGCGCTATGGAGAGTGGGCGGATTTTCGTGGGGCACGCCAAGGGTGTCGCATTCCGCCGCGCTGGCGGTGATCGGCCGCTTGCAGTGCGGGCATAACAGGCGCACCAAGCGCTGCGCCAGCACGCCGATGAGGCTGGAAGAGAGCAGGAAAGGCTCCACGCCCATGTCACGCAAACGGGTGACTGCGCCAACGGCGGTGTTGGTGTGCAGCGTGGACAGCACCATATGGCCGGTGAGGCTCGACTGCACGGCGATTTCCGCCGTCTCCAGGTCGCGGATCTCGCCCACCATCACAATATCCGGATCCTGGCGCAGGATGGCGCGCAGGCCGCGTGCGAAGGTCATGTCTACCTTGGTGTTGACCTGTGTCTGGCCGATGCCGTCCAAATAATATTCGATGGGATCTTCCACCGTCATGATGTTGCGTGTTTTGTCGTTGAGGCGGGTGAGTGCGGCGTAAAGCGTGGTGGTTTTGCCGGAGCCGGTGGGGCCGGTGACAAGTATGATGCCGTGCGGTCTTTCGATGATGCGGTGCATCACGGTGAGCGTCTGCGACGCCATGCCGAGCTGTTCCAGGTTAAGGCGGCCCGCCTGTTTGTCGAGCAGGCGCAGCACCACGCGCTCGCCGTGGCCGGAGGGCAGGGTGGAGACGCGCACATCCACCGGACGGCCCGCGACGCGCAGCGAGATGCGCCCGTCCTGCGGCAGGCGTTTTTCCGCGATATCGAGCTTGGCCATCACCTTGATGCGCGCCGCAATCAGCGGCGCCAGCACGCGCTTGGGTTCCAGCACCTCGCGCAGTACGCCGTCGACGCGGAAGCGAATCACCAGGCGGCTCTCAAAGGGTTCGATGTGGATATCGGAGGCGTTTTCCTTGACCGCCTCGGTGAGCAGGGCGTTGATCAAGCGGATGATCGGCGCGTCGTCCTCGGTTTCCAGCAGGTCTTCCGGTTCCGCCAGTTGCTGAGCGACGCTGAACAGGTCGATCTCCTCGCCCAGATCACCCATCATCTGCATGGCTTGCGCCGAGTCATGCTCGTAGCTCTGCGCGAGTTCTGCCTCAAAGGCTTCAGGCGTGACCTGTTGCAGTTTCAGCGGCACACCAAGGAAGCGCCTCAATTCGGCGAGTCCCGTGCTGGTTGCGTCAGGGCGGCACAGGACTATCGCTCGACCCGCTTCCCAACCCGTTACCAGCACACCATGACGCTTGGCAAAGGGAAACGGTGGACGCTTCTCGGTCACCTCCAACGGAGTGGCCGCATGCACAGCGATATTAATTAGTGCGTCCATCACTCGGGCCGGTAGTGGCGGGGGATTTGTCCACAGGCAGGCTGCTAGTGGCCGGTTCAAACGGCGGCGGCAGCTTCATCATATCTTCCATGGGCGGCATCAACGGCAACGCCTCATTGCGCAACAAACCACGGTCTCTCAACCGCGCTTCGAGTTGCCGAGCGCGTATGAAGTTATATTTGCCGCTCGTCATGCGCTCCGCGAGTTCGCCATCGCGAATGATCACCGGGTGCAAAAATACCATCAAGTTGGTTTTATCCTTGGTGTTTCTCTTGTAGCGGAACAGGCTGCCGATCAGCGGGAGGTCGCCCAGAAACGGCACCTTCTGCACATTTTCCTTGAGATCGTCGGTGATCAACCCGCCCAGCACCACCACCTTGCCATCATCCACCATCACGCTGGTCTTGATGGAACGGGTGTTGGTGATCAAATCCGCCGCGCCGCGCACTGCGCTGGTGCTGAGGCTGTCTACCTTCTGCTCAATAGTGAGCTGGATGGCGCTGCCCTCGTTGATCTGCGGCTTGACCTTCAATGTAATACCCACATTCTGGCGCTGGATGGTCTGGAAAGGGTTGACAGCAGCGCCCACCACGCCGGTAGGGGCAGCAAATGCACCTGTAATAAACGGCACGTTCTGCCCCACGGTGATCTCGGCGTCCGTGTTATCCATCATCAGCAAGGTCGGGGTAGACAGCACATTGGACGAGCCGTCCGACTCCAGCGCGCGGATCAATGCCGCGAAACTGAATCCGTCACTGATGAAGCGGCCCAATCCGAATGTCATGCCCGGCCCGAGGCTTGGGGCGCGATTGGTGGCAATCGCCCCGCCGATTTCCGCGATGCTGGATCCGGCGGTACCGTTGGTAAAGTTGGTTAGCCCCACCGGAGCGTTGCTTCCTTGCGAGCGATCGAACGTCGCCCACTGCACGCCCAACTCCGCCGCGCGGCTCGAATTGACCTCCGCTATCACCGCTTCCACCAATACTTGTGCGCGCCGCACGTCGAGCTGGCTGATCACTATCTGCAGGGAACGGAACACATCGGGTGGCGCCGTCACCACCAGGGCATTGAGGCTTTCATCCGCCTGGATATTGATACCGCTGCCGGGCGGTCCTCCGCCTGTAACGCCGCCGCCAGGGGTCGCGCCACTCGTAACTTTACCCTTGTCTTGCACCTGGCTCGCCACCCCCGTCAGCACCGGCACCAAATCCTTGGCCTTGGCGTAGCGCAAATAAACGACGCGGATATTGCCGCTGTTCTCCAGTGGAGTATCCAGATGCGACACCAGTGCGCGCATCCGCAACCGCCCTGATTTGCCGCCACCCATCAGGATGCTGTTGGTGCGCTCATCGGGAATCAGCACCGGCCGGTCGGTGATCCCGGCGGCGGCGTTGGGATCACTCTTGCGCGCCTCCTGGTCGAGTGACGTCAGGATGCGCACCACCTCGGTGGCGGCGGCATGTTTGAGCGGCATAACCTCCACCTCTGTTTCATCGCCAGGCTGGTCGATATCCTGGATGAGCTTGACCAGCCGCTCCACATTGGCGGCACGGTCGGAGATGATCAGCGCATTCGTGCCCGGATACGCCACCATGTGCGCCTGTTGCGGCGCGAGGGGACGCAACACCGGCACCAGTTGCGCTGCAGAGACGTTGTTGACATGGATCACGCGCGTGACATATTCATCCCCCCTGCCAGGCCGGTCGTCGTTGGCCAGTGGCGTGCTGACCTGCTTGGCGTTCACGTCGGGGATGATCTTGATAACCTTGCCCATCGGTACGGCGGCAAAGCCGTTCACCTCAAGCAGCGACAGAAAGACCTGATAGACCTCATCCTTGTTCATGGGCTTGGCCGAGATCACCGTAACCTTGGCCTTGACGCGCGGATCAACAATAAAATTCTTGCCGGTCACGTCGGAGACTGTGGCAATCACCGCGCCGATATCGGCGTCTTTCAGGTTAAGTGTCACATCCTGTGCATGCACCTGAAAAGGCAGCAGCAGCGTGGCCATCAACATCGGTACCGCATAAAAATTTCTGGGTATACCGCGCAACCTCCTCACACCCTTCCCCTTAATTTTGCTTTTCATCTTCAAGATTAATTCATCCGTAGCACAAAAGAACGCGGCGCCCCATTACGCACCGTATCAACCCGCACTTCCCCATCGGTTTTCAGGCTATTCAGCACCTGCATCCCCTTGGCAGGATTGTCGAGGCTCATACCATTGACGGAGGTCACAATATCATTGGGTTCCATGCCAAAACGCGCGAGAAAACCCGGGTCTTCATTTGGCATAAAACGATAGCCTATAAATCTGCCGCCTTCGCTGACCGGCATTGGCCGGACGCGCTCCATCAGACTTTGCGGATTGTTCATCGCAGTGTCGCGAAATTCCTGCATCGCAGCATCGGAATTTTGCATGGGCATCGCCGCATCCGGCGCGCCTTCCCCGCCTATTTCATCCTTGGGCAGCAGAAGTGTTTCATAACGACCATTGCGCAACAGTATAACCTTATCGGCATGAATCTCCTTCAACGTCGCGCCGCCCGCCACAGGCGCATCAATCGCGTAGAACTGCTCATTACCGCTGGCATCGGCGATAATCGCCCGCGCGCTTTTTTTGTCGCGCGAGGCAATCACCCCGCGCAGATTCAAAGCAAGACTGGTCTGCGGCGCCGTTTGCGCGGCGGCGCCAACATTAATCACCTGCATCTCACCAAACAAATGCCACTGCGCCATTTCCTGAGGCGAGGGTTCGCGCGCCACCAATGGCCCAGCCGTAACGCCGCGCTGGTCAACGGGCTGGATAAGCGGGGGCGGCGCACCGTTCTCGCGCGGCGCAGGCAACATCATCCACGTCAACCTGGCCAGGCTATACGCTATCAAACACAGCAAAATGGCTATAAGCAGGAAGATAGCGCGCCGGTTCACGGATGGCTGCAACAGCCGCAACGCAAAATTACGCCAGACCGCTGGCGACATGAAACCTGCGTCGCTCGCCGATTCGTTACTCAACGCCATGGCCTTGATCATCCCAACACATTACCCGCGATTCATCACACAATGTAACAGCGTCATCATTTTCCAAAGAACAAATACAATAGGCCCAAAAATAGCGGCTGGTGCAGCATATACACCGGCAGGCTATGCCGCCCGCCAAAGGCCAACAGGCGCGCCACTGGATGCCTGCCTGTCCAGCGCGCAAAGGCGGGCACATTTTTCCTCTGATAAATCAGCTTGCCGAGAAACATCCCGATCAACACCACGCCAAACCACGGTAGCAATGGCACATAATCTTCCGTCACCGGCTTGTACGTCATCAGCCCCAGCCATTGCCAGGCCGGAAGATCGAACCAGGGATGCTGAAACCGCAACCCCGCGACGATCAATCCCACGCCCACTATCAAATTCAGCCAGAACAACTGCCTGAACAACAGACCAAGCACGCTGGCAACGGCGATAAAGTGCAGGATACCAAAGAAAATCATGCTATTGGGGAACATTGCATAACTCCCCGCGCTCACCAGACCAGCGCAACCCGCCACCAGCAACAGGCGCCGTCCAAAGGCACGCGGGTCCACTCTACGCACCGTGGCCAGGTGCAAACTGACACCCATTACGCCAAGAAACAAACTGACAATAATAGCGCGAAATCCCAGCCAAAAGGGATCATGATTGAAATCAGCGCTGACTGCCCCGTAGTAACTCAAATCAAACGTAAAATGATACATAAACATCATCACAATAGCCGCTCCGCGCAACACATCGACGAGCGAGTGGCGCGTTAACGGGGGAGACAGGGCATCCTGCCCACGCATCTTACCGGCGATTTTGATTGGCTTATTTTGATAGGTCACTTGACACCTTATACACAATGCCGCTATTGGGACACCATCATGCGCTTTCTACTAGCGCCTTAAAACCGTCATGGCTATAAAACAACATATAACTCATTGTTTTTACTTGGCTTGGCTGGCCTGGAGCATTTTCCGTGCAAATCAAGAACAACCCCGCTGTACTGCGGCCTGGCAACACTTTACCCCAAACCGCCCACAAAGTTATCCACAGATTATGTGGATAAGGAAAAATTTGTTACGGCAACAATAGGTTAGCGTTTCTTTGTTCTGAAAACCGCCGTCATCGGATGATCGACGTTCGATTTTAGAAGATTATCTTAACCAGCCTTGACCTGCTCAAGATCGACCAGTGAGATCATCCCTGCGGCCTGCTTCAGGCGTAGAGTGCTAACCAGATAGTCATAGCACGCACGCGACAAATCACGTTTGGCGCGGTATAAATCACGTGTTAGCAACAAATAGACCTGTCCGGTTATGTAGCACATCAACTGTCCGCTTTTTGTTTTAAGCAACCCCCCAGTTCGGGAGGCCGTTCACGCAGCGGATCGGGGCGTAAACGTGTTGGTTTT
>CAMTYI010000143.1:0-19433 GCA_947085925.1 uncultured Gammaproteobacteria bacterium | reverse complement strand
TTGGCGACAAAGCAACATTGCCCGGTTTTGGCAGAAAATTGGCTCAATTGGAGTATGGACTGAATGGGACTGTTCCTGATGGCTTGCTATTTAGAGTGTCTTCCATCCAAACAAATGAGAGCCAAGCGTACAAGTCCCAGGAACAATTTGTGAACGCGCTATTTTCAACCATTGATGCCAGTCAGCGAGTCCGTCTTGCTGGAAAATTAATCAATTAAAATTACACGGAAAAATATTATGTCCAAAGTTGCTTTGATTACCGGCATCACCGGCCAAGACGGTGCCTATCTTGCAGAGTTCCTTCTCAAAAAAGGCTACACTGTTCACGGTATTAAGCGCCGCGCCTCGCTGTTCAATACGGATCGTATTGATCATCTGTATCAGGACCCTCATGTCTCCAACCGTAACCTCGTTCTGCACTACGGCGACTTGACGGACTCTACCAACCTCATTCGCATCATCCAGCAGGTGCAGCCGGACGAGATCTACAATCTCGCCGCCATGAGTCATGTTGCGGTCAGTTTTGATACCCCGGAATACACTGCCAATGCCGATGGCATCGGTACGCTGCGCATCCTTGAAGCCATCCGTATACTTGGCCTGGAAAAAAAGACCCGCTTCTATCAGGCATCAACCTCGGAACTTTATGGGCTGGTGCAAGAAACCCCGCAGAAGGAAACCACCCCTTTTTACCCGCGCAGCCCTTATGCCGTGGCCAAGCTCTATGCCTACTGGATCACCGTTAACTATCGTGAAGCCTATGGCATGTATGCCTGTAATGGCGTGCTGTTTAACCATGAGTCCCCGTTGCGCGGCGAAACCTTCGTTACACGCAAGATCACCAGAGCGCTTGCCCGCATTAAGCTCAACCTGCAAGACTGCCTCTACCTTGGCAACATGGATTCCCTGCGTGATTGGGGCCATGCAAAAGACTACGTTGAAATGCAATGGCTTATGCTCCAGCAGGACAAGCCGGAAGATTTTGTCATCGCCACCGGAGTCCAGTACAGCGTGCGCGACTTCGTCAACGCTGCCGCCAAGGAACTGGGAACCCAGATCACCTGGCAAGGCGAAGGCGTTAATGAAACGGGTACCGATCATAATGGTAAGGTCATCGTCAAGGTTGATCCGCGCTACTTCCGCCCCACAGAAGTAGAGACACTCCTGGGAGACCCTACAAAGGCCAAAGAAAAACTTGGCTGGACACCAAAAACGAGTTTCGAAGACCTCGTGGCCGAAATGGTGCGTGAAGATCTTAAAAGTGCTGAGCGCGACGAACTGGTTAAAAAACATGGCTTCGCAGCCTATGACTTTCATGAGTAATTGGTGATGGATAAGAATGTGAAAATTTACATCGCCGGGCATCGTGGCCTGGTGGGCTCCGCCATCGTGCGCAACCTTCAGGAGAAGGGTTACACCAATCTCCTGATTCGCACCCATGCCGAACTCGACCTCACTGATCAGAAAGCCACAGACGCCTTCTTTGCCGAAGAGAAGCCCGACTATGTCTTTCTGGCGGCCGCCAAGGTCGGCGGCATTCTGGCCAACAATCTTTATCCTGCCCAGTTCATCCGTGACAATCTCGTTATTCAGGCAAACATCATCCACGCGGCATATAAGAACAGCGTAAAGCGCTTGATGTTTTTGGGCTCCAGTTGTATCTACCCCAAACTGGCACCACAGCCGATGAAGGAAGAGTATTTGCTCACTGGCTCTCTGGAGCCCACTAATCGGCCTTACGCCCTCGCCAAGATTGCAGGCATTGAAATGTGCTGGAGCTACAACCGGCAATACGGCACGAAATACCTCGCCGTAATGCCTACCAACCTTTATGGGCCAGGGGATAACTATGACTTGAACAACAGCCACGTCATCCCGGCACTGATTCGCAAGTTTCATGAGGCCAAACAGGTCAATGCAAAGGAAGTTGTCGTTTGGGGCACCGGTACGCCTAGAAGGGAGTTTCTCTACAGCGAGGATATGGCCGATGCCTGTGTGTTTCTGATGAACCTCCCTGACGAGAAGTACGGTAGCCTGCTCGGGAGTGATGAAACAAAGACTGGAAAGTTCGAGCCACCGCTGGTTAACATCGGCGTGGGAGAAGATGCAAGCATCAGAGATCTGGCTGAGTTGGTCAAGCAAGTTGTAGGTTACGCAGGTGAGATAGTGTTTGACGTGACCAAACCAGATGGAACACCGAGGAAGTTGATGGACGTCACCCGTCTGCATAGCATGAGTTGGACAGCCACAACCTCATTGATTGCCGGACTCAGACTAGCCTATTTGGAATTCGCGGCCCGTTGAGTCGCTACGTCAGGAAATTTAGGTGCCCGTGCTGAGTGATCGCCTGAAATGGATGCTGCTGCGCCGACGCCGGTTGTCTCGTGATGTTCCGGGCTTTAGTGCGGCTTTGGTTTCCTACGCAACAAGCGATTGCAGGTTCGAAGGCCACAACCGGCTGACGGGGGAGGCTGTCTTGCAGGACAGCTGGCTGGGCCGTGCCAGCTACGTCAATGCAGCACGCTTGAATGGCGTTCGTGCTGGGCGATTTTGCAGCATCGGCTTTGACGCCGTAATTGGCCTGGGCGAGCATCCCATTGATCGCTTTGCAACACACCCCGCGTTTTACAGCCCGTACAACCCGACAGGGTTGAAATGGGCTTCCAGTCTGCTTTTTTCTGAGACGACACCGGTCACACTCGGGTCGGATGTCTGGGTCGGTGCCCGATCAATTGTCCTCGGGGGCGTGGTGATCGGTAATGGCGCCATCGTGGTGGCGGGTGCGGTTGTCACCAAGGATGTTCCGGCTTTTTCGATCGTGGCGGGTGTTCCGGCGCGTATTATCCGTATGCGTTTCGAGTCAGAGATATGTGAAGCGTTTACGAGACACGCTGGTGGGATGCCCCACTTGAAAAGCTGCCTGCGTGTGTCGGTTTGATGAGTCATCCTTTGGACATGGCAACGCTGATCGAACTGCAACGCACCTTGGACGATGGACGGGACAAGCCTCGATGGTAGGTTCTCAATCACCGGGCCGGTCTTCAAAAGTTTGGGCCTTGGTCGATCAGGCCTGCCAGTCAGCGACCAATTTCTTGACCATGGTTCTGGCCGCCCGTTACTTGCCTGTCGAGGCGTTTGCGCAGTTTTCGCTTGCCTTTTTGGCGGTCTTGTTTGCCGCCTCCTTTCACCGCGCTTGGGTTACTCAGCCGATGAATGTGTTGGGTGGGCAGACACCTGATCAGTTACCTGCACGTGCCGCCGCCTTGTGGCGAGCGCACGGGTTGCTAATTCCCAGCGGGGTGATGCTGGTGGTGTTGATGTCGCCGTTCGGTTTCGCTGCCCCGTGGTTGCTCTTTGCTACCGCGCTCTATCTCTCAGCATTGTTTTTGCAGGAGATGCAGCGTCGCTATGCGTACACACGTTTTTGTATCATGCGAGCGAGTGTGGTCAGTTTGTGTATGGGGGTTGTCCAGATTGGGGGGTTGGCTCTCTTGGTGGGGTTTCAGCAAGGCCACCCTGGGCTGTGGATGGGTGTCCTCGCGACGGCGCAACTGAGCGGTATTCTGCTTGGTCTGGCGTTATTGCGCTTCACCCCCTCATTGGGCACGCAACTCAAGGCACGTGATGTGCTGGCCGAACAATTTGGCCATTCCCGCTGGGTTATTGCCAGTCAGATTGTATTTTGGGGGAGTAGCCAGATGTATCCCTTTCTCTTGGCTGGGATCGTGGCCAGTCAGGTTGCAACGTTCAATGCGGGTATGTCAATCCTGAACGCCGCTAATGTGCTGCGGATGACGCTGGCCAATTATTTGCCTGCGCAGACAGGCAGGATCCTTGCCCAGCAGGGTGAGGAGGCACTGTGCCGTTACACCCGGCGTGCGCTATTTCAACTGACTATTGCTGGGCTGGTTGGATGGCCGTTATTGTTATTCGTGGCGGAACCGCTGGTTCATTTTCTCTATGGAAGCAAGTTTCCTGGCGCGGTCGATGTTTTGCGCTGGGTGGCAATCGGCATCTGGGCGAGTATGTTCAGCGTCGTCTTGAACGCTGCTGCGCTGGCCCTCGGGACAACACGAAATATTTTTATCAGTAACGCGCTGGGCGCAGCGTTTTCATGCACAGCAGGTGTTTATTTTACTTATAAGTACGGTCTGCAAGGTGCAATCTGGAGCAATGTGGTTGGATATGTGATTCCGGCTGCCTTGCAGATGATTAATCTCTGGCCGCGTCTGCGGCCGGTTTCGTGAAGGGTACAACATGGCTGTGACTTTGAATGTACCGCAGGCTTCAGACATGCGTGTGGCAGACCGTGACAGGCTGATTATGACCGACTATGGCATGCTGTTTGTGCTTTTTCTGGCTGTGATGTTTGCGATGGATCCTTTCATTCTCAATATTGATAAGCACACGATATTCAAGCACCTTCACCTGATGGCTGCTGTACCCGTCGTCACCCTGGCTTGGGTGGGTGCACGTCTCTCTGCCCGGCAGGGCAGTTTTACCTCAATAATCTCGATCTGCTGGCCGTTGATGTTGCTGGCGACGTGGATTGTGGCCGGTGCGCTTTATGCGCGCTTTCATGACAAGTTGGTCGAAACGTTTCTGATCATGGGCGTGTACATGTTTGTAACCTTTGGTGCAGCGCGATTTATCGCCGATCACCGTGATCCCACGAAGCTGCTCAACTTCTATCTCAGCCTGCTGTTCATCGCTATTGTCGTTGGTGCTGGCTGGCAGGCAGGTTATTTGCACCGATGGAGTGAGTTTCATGAGGAGGAGTTTCTTACTGTCCCACTGGCCGTATATATTTTTGCAAAGGCGCGCGGCCCACTCGCGAGGAGCTGGGCACTGGTGCTCATGTTTGTGCTCATGTTGCTGGTGGTGAAGAATACCTCCTTTATGGTCGCCGCACTGTCTCTTGCATATCTATGGTGGGGTTTTGTGCGCCCGCGTCAAGCCAACAAGGAGGCGGTGAGTCGGCTGTTCCACTATTATCTGCTGCTGATTTTCGGTTTTATGCTTATCGGGTTGTATGCTGGTATTAAGTATATGAATGGTAGTGCGCTACCTGATGGGAACCCAAAATATCGACTGTATACTTACGAGCGGACTTGGGAGGTTTTTCAGCACTCGCCTATATGGGGTAAATCATTCACCGGGGCAGGAGCTGAGAAGTTCGGCCAGTTCCAGGTGCTTTCATCGACACAAATTTTACCGAGCCACAGTGATTTGCTCGATATTCTTGCGCAAGGTGGGGTGATTGGGTTGGTTCTTTTCCTTTATGGTCTCTGGCGGATAGCGCGATACATTCGGTTACGCTTCCGGCTTCGATTGCCCGAGGCATTGTCTCCGACACTGACTGCACATTTTCATTGGCTCGCAGTGAGTACTTTGACGGCGATTCCGGTTGTGGCTTTCAACCCGATAATGTTGCAACCGGGAAAGGCTTTTCTGTTGTGGGTTAATTTCGGGATCCTGATTGGACTTGCTATGCGTTGTGCCGAATATGGGCAGGTGAGTCAGAGGCGGCGGAGTTATTAATGAGCTCATTGCGACAGCCTGATATTTCAATTGTCACTTGCTCTTACAATCAAAAGGCTTTCCTCGAAACCGCGATTCTTTCCGTTCTTCGACAGGAAAACGTTTCTTTTGAATATATCGTTATCGATGGCGCATCTTCTGATGGAAGCGCTTCTGTGATTGATAAGTACAGCTCTGAAATCGCTTATCGGGTGTCCGAACCTGATCACGGTCAGTCCGAGGCTCTGAATAAAGGCCTACGGCGCGCGACCGGCGAAATTGTCGGCTGGCTGTGTTCGGATGACATTCTCCTGCCAGCTACCTTGCAAAGGGTAGTCGAGCTTTTTAAACAGCATCCAGACGTCGATGCTATCTATGGAAATGCAGTATTGATTGATGCGAATGGTAAGGTAATTCGTCCGAAGCGGGAGATCGGCTTCCATCCGTGGTTGTTGTGCAACGATCACAACTACATTCCTCAGCCAGCGATGTTCTGGCGGAGAAAGCTGCACGATCAACTGGGGTATCTGCGCGAGGATCTTCATCTGACCATGGATTTAGAGCTTTGGCTGCGCTTCGCCAAAAGCCGATGTAAAGTGCTGCACGTCGATGAATATTTGGCTGCGATGCGCTGTCATGACTCGCAAAAGGTGTTTGTGCAAAAGGAGGCGCTACATATGGAGAACACAATCCTTAAAGTCGCTTATGGGTCTGAATGGTTAAACCACGTTCCACAAGTATTTTCCCGCATTACGAGAATCACGCTAAAGGCGATCGGAGGGGGGTATACAAGCTCTGTACCTGAGCCCATCGTCAAGGCGTTGCATGACCTTCATATTGAATCAAAAAAAATCACATGAAGCAGGGTGACTTACGCTTACGAACAGTCGTGTTGGTGGAGCCTATTTGCCGTGGAAGCCGCCTACAGATTCTTGCAAATGTGCTTTCTGCCCTGCGGGATCGTGTAAATGTCATACTCGTCACAAGGAGTGACTATCAAAGCGATCACTTTAATGAATTGATTGCTTCCGTGGGACTGCTACCCAGAGTGGTCACAGCGGATACTGATCTTGGTGGTGCTTGGATGAAGAATCTTTCTTTTAATGAATTTGATGCATTCAGCCAGGTTTTGTGCAAATTGGAAGGGGAATTAGCACAGGAGGGCGGTTATGACTTGGTTTTTATGGCGCTTGACGATTATCTGGCCGCTTTCTCGACGCACGCAATGTTAATGAAGTTGCGTTTGCGGAATGCCAGAGTAACGTGTATTAAATATCGCGTCGAATACCTGTTTTTACTCACGAAAAACGATCGTTTCAGGGGGGTGGTGCTTCGATTGCTTACGCGTTGGTCTTTATTTGCAATCAAAGCAAAACTGCTTACATTCGACGAAAGATTGGGTGTGTTAAAGCCGAATTACCTGGCTGGTGTATTGCCTGACCCTTGGTTTGGTCCATTTTCACCAGAATACCGGGAGCAGGGTAGGTCGCTGCTCGGTGTAAGCCCGGGGGACTTTGTGGTGCTTACTTTAGGAAAACAGGATCGACGTAAGGGATTCGATTTTCTCATAGAAGCTTTTCCGAAAGTGGCTTCTGATAAGCGAGTAAAAATGGTTGTCGTAGGCACTATTGCCGCCCCATTTTCTGCTGCTTTCTTGGCTCTCAAGAAGCGTTTTCCATCGCAGATAGTTCATGTCGATGACTTTGTTCCAGAGGCGGATCTCCCCCGGTATTTTTCCGCTTCAGATGCATTTCTGTTGCCCTATAGCGAAGATTTCACCGCGACCAGTGGAACCTTGGCTAGAGCAGCCGCATCCGGTGTTGCGGCGCTGGCTACGTCTCATGGGCTTGTGGGATATCGTGTGCGTGAAAACCGTATCGGTGAAACATTTGAAGCTCGAAATTATGCTTCTTTCAAGTGGGCATTAGATGTGCTTGCGTCGTTAACAAGCAATGAACGACAGGATCTTAGGCGGCGTAGCATTGAATTTTCAGAGTCATGCGCCTTGCCAAGGTTTGAAATGGCTTTTCGCGCTGCACTTAATATTTGATCGTTGGAGGTTAGGTCTTGAAAGTATTGATTCTTCATGGGTATTCGGATTCCAACAAGGGTGATCTTGCTATCGTTGTTGGAATGGTGAATGGTATTCGCGCGGCACGACCAGGTTGTGAGCTACATCTTCAATCCGTATATTCAGAATCTGATCCTGATTTCGAGTTTCATCATCGCTTTGTGCGGCGTATGGGTGTCAGTGTTCAACAAATGGCTGTCCCTTCACCGTATGCTGACACTGCGTCCCATAGCGTTTTTCGTAACCTTACAGCATTACGTAATTTGTTGGGCAGCACAATTGCAGAATGGTTAGTCAGTGTCTGTTCGCCTTTAGGGAAGCTGTTTCGGAAACAAGCAGCCGCTCTTGAATCGATGAAGCAGTGCGACATAGTATTTCTCAAGGGAGGGCAGTACATTTATAACGATCAAGGGGGAATAAGAGGATTCCTTTACCTATGGCGCATCTTGCATCCAATTTACGTGGCACACAGATTAGGGTGTGATGTGGTAATGCTGGGGCAGAGTGTCGGCCCTCTTGTCGATCCAAGGGGGCGAGGTATGACGGCGCATGCCCTTGGATTATGTAAGCGCCTGGTTGTTCGTGAAAAGAAGTCAGCTGGGTTGCTTGACGAGCTTGGTTTGAAGCACCTGGTACAGCTTGCTCCCGATCTTGCCTTTTTGATTGAACCTTTACGTCCCAATGGTTTCGATGAGCTGGCTCGCCAGCTGGAAAAAGGCAATTGGCTTGGCGTCACCGTTGTGAATTGGTCGTTTCCAGATGCGACGGATCCGCTCTCAAAACGAGACGAGTATCTCGAAGCGTTAGCGGAAGTGTCGCGAAGGGTTCATGCTGAAACAGGGCTTGGTATTGCGTTGTTCCCACAGGTGACGGTGCAGCATCATGGTGAGAGCGACATGGACCTGTTGCAGTTGTTTGCACAGAAGCTTGCGGTCTCGGGAGTGCCATTTCTATTGGTAACCGATGATCTGGCCCCGGAAGAGTTAAGCTATCTCTATGGGTGCTGCCGGGTTCTTCTAGGTACCCGCTTGCATTCTTGCATCCTTGCGGCTTGCGCAGGAACACCGGTCGTTGCGATTCGCTACCAAGGTTTTAAAACAGAAGGAATTATGGCGGAGTTAGGTCTCGATAATAGAGTATTTGATATTTCAAGCATGGATGTGGTGGGTATTACCGAGGCGGTTTGTGCTTCATATGAGTCAAGAGATGCGGTATCCGAGCAAATTCGAAGTAATGTGGCGGCTTTTCGAGCCTCATTGATGGCTGTGTTGAACGAGGTTTTGCCATGAGTCTATCGTGGAGCCGCTTTTTTTTCTCGGTTGTACTCATCGCGGTGTCTTCTTCGCTTTACCCATTGATTTGCGTTGCTCAGCCAGCACCATCAGGTCAGGTTTCATCTGATCAAAAAAATCTATTTCTGGGGCTTCATATTCATCGCGCAGATAAATCTCCGTGGCCAGATTTCAAATTTGGTGCATGGCGGTTATGGGATGCCGGTGTCTCTTGGCGCAATATGCAGCGACAGAAGGGTGAATTTGACTTTGTTCGTTTGGATAGTTGGGTTCGGCTTGCGGAAAAAAAAGGGATAGAGCTTACTTATGTTTTTGGTGTGCCACCCATCTGGGCCTCTTCGCGGCCATCTGAAGCCGGAGCTTACGGGCCTGGTTCTGCTGCCGAGCCAGCGAACATGGATGATTGGCGGCAATATGTCAGGGCAGTTGTTTCACGTTACCGTGGCCGGATAAAAAACTACGAAATATGGAACGAGCCAAATTGGAAGAATTTTTATACGGGTAGTTGGCCGCAGCTCGCCACGTTAGTACATGAGGCTGCTCTTGTTGTCAAGGAAGTCGATCCTGCAGCGCGTATTATTCTTCCTGGACTGGCAAGCGAGCATGGCTTGTCTGTCATGGATGATTTTTTGCGAACTGGGGTGGGTCGTGACGTAGATATTATTAGTTACCATTTCTATACGGGCCATCGCGCGCCGGAGGTTTTGTTCGGCATGGTGGATAAGTTGCGTTCATCTCTGCGTGCAGCCGGCCTCGAAAATAAACCTATATGGAATACTGAATTTGGCTGGTTGGTTGAGGGCCGTGGGCGCGCCATCAATCCGTCAGCAGTTGGATTTGATTCAAAGGCACCTGTTTATTCAGATGAGACTGCTGCTTCATATATCGTAAGAGCGTTTGCAATTTTGGCAGGATTGGGCATTGAGCGTAGTTATTACTACGCATGGGATAATGAATCGATGGGTATTTTTGATGCTAAAACTGGGCAACTAAAGCCTGTTTCAAACGCCGCTTTTCATGCGATAGGTCGTTGGCTCGGCGGGCCGACACCTCAATGCGGGAAAGGTGATGGGTTTTATCTTTGCCGATTAGGGAGTTCAGGCACTGCTGGTGCTCTGGTCTGGTCGGATCGTGCGGCTTTAAGCCCTATAGCTCTCAAAAAGGACTGGCGGCTTATTGAGGATATAAACGGCCATGTATTAGATTTTAATGGAACTGTACCCGTTAGTACGCTTGGTGTTGGTCCATATCTTTTGAGAAAGTAGGCGGTTAAATATATGGGTCATCTTCGTGTGCTTGTGTGTCACAACAGGTATCAGCAACGTGGTGGCGAGGATTCTGTTTTCGAATCTGAGGTTGCGTTGCTTAGAAGTTATGGTAATACAGTTCAAGTATTTGAGCGAGATAATGCGGGTCTGGATCAGTCAGGTCGATTTTCTGCTGCGATCAACACAATTTGGTCGAACAGGTCAATCGGCGATTTTGAGAATATGATTCACGAGTTCAAGCCTGATGTTGTTCATGTTCACAATACATTTGCCAGGATATCTCCTTCGATTTACTGGGCCGCAAATCGCTTAAAAGTGCCTGTAGTCCAAACGTTGCATAATTTTCGATTGATTTGTCCTCAGGCGATGTTGCTGAGAAATGGGAAAGTTTGTGAGGACTGTATCGGAAAAATCCCGTGGCGTGGTGTTGTTCGGGCTTGTTTCAGAGAGTCAAAGGCTCAAACGGCAGTTCTTGCTGGAATGATCACAGTGCATCGAATAGCTGGTACTTGGCAGAATAAAGTGACTCGATATATCGCTCTAAATGAATTCTGCCGTCAAAAGTTCATCGAGGGAGGTTTGCCCGCAGGCAGGATAGTCGTTAAGCCAAACTTTGTAGATTTCGATGCGCCGGCCAACGTACTTAGGTCAGGTTTTCTATTCGTTGGACGTTTGTCGTCCGAAAAGGGAGTTGATGTTCTTGTCGCAGCGGCAAGCCAGATTGAAAATGCTGAAGTGCATATCGCTGGTGTCGGCCCAGAGTCTGAGCACATCCAGGGCGTTGCAAATGTAAAACCGCTTGGTGCCCTAGGCGGAGATGCAGTGCGGGTGATGATGAGCCGCTCTATGGCGCTGATATTGCCGAGCATCTGGTATGAGAATTTTCCACGCACCTTGGTTGAAGCCTTTGGCTGTGGCTTGCCTGTGATTGCCAGCCGAATTGGGGCGCTGGCGGAACTCGTGCAGGACGGTGTTACCGGGTTATTGTTTGATCCGGGTAACGCAGATGATCTGGCCGACAAGATGTGCTGGGCACTTGATAATCCGGATCGTATGAGTGAGATGGGTAGGAATGCCCGCAACCTGTATGAGGCGGAATTTACTGCTCATCGGAATTATCAACAACTCATAGCGATTTACCGCGACGCCATTGAAGAAGTGAAAACGGAATTTTCGCATAATAAAAGCTGAAAGACGGGTGGCCGCTGTGCTGACTGCGCCCATTGAGATGTCGACCTGGAATACGGCGCAGTTGCGTATTCGGGACGTGTCAATGGCATTAACACGTCCCGGTTGAGCCACGCTGTCTGCGTTCCTTAATTTTGCCCTAGCGCACATCCTGCTGCGTTAACCGCTTGCGCCGCTAGAGTTCCATTGCACGTATCCTGATAGTCTGGAATGCCATCACCATCGCCATCTGTAAGACTGCTATCGCGATAATAAATGATCTCCGACCCATGTGGCGGGAGGGTATAAGGCCACGTGATGTTTTGCCCATCGGTGAATCGAACATATTTGCTGCACAAGAGGGCGTTGCTTCCATCCGGACAATTCAGCGTCAATGTCGTGTCACCAGGATTGATAAGGATATGGCTGCGAAAAATTGCGTCTATAGAGCTTAAAGGCACGACTTCAAGGTTTGTCACGGTTATCTCCTGGCCTGGAAAGATGCGATGGAAGTCAATTCTAGCTCCGCGATCCAAGGCGAGAGGGTCTTGCGCGTTTACAGTTTTAAGCCCCTTGAAAATGGAGCTGTAACGTTGCAATTTTGCAGCTTCATTCACCTTGAGTTCATAAGTAGGACCCATCACTGCCTCATAGCGGCCACTCCCATGGCGCGGCAATACGGAAACCGATTGGCCATTGATGGCGGCTTTAAGATCAAAAGTGATTTTGTACCACTGGTCTTTTTGCACAGAGAAATGAGGGCTGGACAGTAGGCTCTCTGAGGCGCCAGCCTTATAGCGCACACATTGAACGGTAGCTGTGCATGGTTCCAGTGTCATCTGACCACGAGGATCAGTCATGTTCCAGTTTGACCAGCCCAATAGACTTGGGTTGAGATTGCCGTTAGGCACGATATTTCCGCCTGTCGTGTGGAATCCGGCATACCCAAGATTGGTGCTATTTATTTCGATAGATACCGGATCTAAATTGCGCGGTAAACCGCTGGAAGTAATGGCGGATTGCCATTTTGGTAGAGTGTAATCCGTGGCTCCGCCAGGCCAGGATTCGGAGGAAATGATGGGCCACAAAAAGGTGGAATAGATGTTTTTGTCATACATGGCAAAGCGATCCGTATTGGTTTTTTGAAGTGAAGTTTCGTGCCGGATTACAGGGGTAGTCAAGGTTGAAAATAATCGGTTGCCAAGGACAAGATTGTTGTAAATGTCCCCATCTGTACTGAGGCGGTTGGTCCCTTCATGTAACCAGATGTGATGGCGGCGGTTTCCATAGAGTGTATTGTTTTCTATCCTGTTGTTTGCTGCATTATGGAGTTGGATGCCATTGACGGCGTCAACAATGGTGTTTCCCCTGACGGTTATTCCGGATGAAAGCTCGTCCAGATAGATGCCTTGAGCTTCGCTCCCAAGATAGGCTGGTTTTCCTGAAAGGTTGCCCACCACATGATGTATGGTGTTGTTTTCAATTGTGCTGTTATGGTTCTGACCCCAGGTGTAGATCGCACCGCAGTCGTCCAGCACCAGACAGGTGTTCTCAATGTGATTGCCGTAAATGAGACTGTTGCTATTCGGTAATATGCCTATATACCCTGCTCCATAGATGCGGTTTCCACGAATAATGGCGCTTTTTCCTGTTTCTATCACCGCTCTTGCAGATACGGGCAGACTGTTGATGATGCCATTTCTGGATTGAACGCTACTCTCTATGATGAGATTGTCGTAAGCATGAAAACGGAGTGAATCACGTCCTGGTGTGGAAGCAGAAATAGCGTCGCCTGTTGTTCGAGTAATCTGGCTGTTTTCTACCCCGCTATCTGTGGATAGCTGGGCATCAATGCCCGCGCTCAAAGTGTCGGATATGGCCAAATTGCGTAGTACGATGTTAGTGGCTTTCTGCATACGTACACCCGTACCCACATTTCGAATAGCTAGACCGTCGATGCGTATGTGGCTCAAGTTACTGGCTTCGATGCCTGTGACAGGCCGGCCGACAGAGACACGCTTGCCGGGGGCTGCGTTGTCTGCCATCCATACATGGACAGTTTTTGTGGCGGCGTCATAGTGCCACTCGCCTGGTTCATCAAGCATCCAGCGTTGACCATAGAGAAAATAACCCCAGTCTTTTTTAATCCGATAATATGTCGGGCCGTCTAAGTAGAGGCGTGAGCCGGAAACGGAAGCGATTTTGTGGTCGCTTAACGTCCAGGCGTTGGTGCGGATACGGATACCAGTGCCTGGTGTGATAGCTGGATGGGCTGGAGATGAAAGATCGGTACCCGTGGTGAGGTAGCTGCTACCAAATCTGCCGAAAGCAAGAGGCACCTCATCAGCGTTTTCGGCGACGGCGTAGTAGAGTGATTGGGGCTTGAGAGAATCATAACCGCGGTTTGGATGATGGGCGACGGTGATGGCTTTACCGCTGTCAAAAACGCCGCTCACGTCGGTGAGCGCAGTGGTAAGTTTTACGTTGTCCAGATCGATGTTAACACCAGGGGGAACTGCAAAATCCAAGCGTGCATTCGATAGACTTGCCGTTGCCACGAAGGGTAGGACGAAAGTCTGCCAGGTACCGGCACCGGTTATGGATGCGGCAAGACCCGTTGTCTCCCAGGGCGGAGCGCCTCGACGAAGGATCGCCTGAATACGGACGCCCTGTGGCACCTTCACGGTAAAGGTTGCGGTGTAAGATTGCTTGTCTTGAATAGGAATGTAATTGCTGATGATGAGGCTATATCCTGAGCCGGCGGTAAAGGACATACAGGTGTTATTTGTCTGGGCGCAATTGTTGGTCAGATTCATTGTGGCATTGTTTTGCGGAGACCATTTAGCCCAGTTGCCCAAGCCATTTTCAAATGTGCCGAATGTGATCAAATCAATGGCTGAAGATAGCTTATAGATGTTGCCAGTATCATGAATCCAGTTATGGGCAGGGATGGGGGTTGAACCATTGATGATCGGTTTGTTGGCACAAGCGTTTGGATAAGCACCAATGGTGATGGGACTGGCGGCTGTGCCCGAGCCTTGAAGCGCCAGCGTTTCGTGCCAGATTCCGCCACATTTGAGCAGTACACTATCTCCCGGCATCAGCAATTTCGCAGAAACTTTGCCAAGCGACTGCCAGGGACCATCGGTTGCGGGCGAGCCGATGCGAGATGATTGATTTCCGCTCCATTTATCGTTGCCGTAACTGGCGTCCACATAATAGGTGGCAGCGTTGGCAAATTTTAGTGGTAAAGCCAGTAACAAAAAAAAGAACCAGTGAGTCTTCAATGGATATTGCTCCAGTATGGTCTTGTAAACAAATCAGGGCTCTCAGAAAGTTTTAAAAACTGATCAGAGAGAGCTTTAATCCTGGGCATGACTAGTAATGTTTCAGTATATGTAGGTGTTATCGGCAGGGTTGATCGGCATCTTCAAACCCAATTGTCAATTAGGTGAACTGGCGCACATAACATCGTTAGTTGTGTGCTTGCCGAACCATTAACGGTTCTTCGCCAGGCGAAGGGCGAACGTTTTGGGGCAATGGACAATCTGGGTTTACAGGGGTGTTGAGTATTTTATTGGAGATCTTTCCTGTTGCTGTACATTGGTTGTTTGGAGCAAGCTGCATACTCTGGAGGCAACATAATTGTTATATACTCATCCATTCCAATGCTGAACTTCCGGGACTATCAGCAATTGCCATGCCATTTCAATAAATGCATATAAAAATCAAAAGGAAGCGTACTTGATGTTGCTGTTAGGAAGGTTTGATGTGTCTCTATTAGGGAACACTTCCCACGGGTGTTAAGTAGCAGGTTGTCCATCAGGCGGAATGGAACTACAGTGCTGTTCGTGGTGAGCTTATCGAGCCATTCTGGGAGTTGAACGCACTGAGAACCGTGTAATCCGCTCAGTAGCGGCCTCACCAGGAAAGTGGGTTCGCAGGACATAAGTGCCCATTCAAGCCACCCAAATGACCGGAATGAAAATACTCAAACTAATGCTGCAATCTAAACACCAATAAACGATTATCAAAATATGAGAAAAAAAACAGTCTCCGTGTTGTCGGTACCCATAGACGTGTTAACTTGGGAGCATGCGCTTGCCCGTATTTCAACCTGGGCAGCTCAGCGCGAAAGCCGCTACGTGTGCATCTGCAATGTTCACTCAGTCATCACTGCCGGGCAAGATAAAACATTTGGCCGGGTGGTGTCGGAGGCCGATATGGTAACCCCAGATGGGGCGCCGGTTGCCTGGATGCTGCGCAAACTTGGTTATGCGGATCAGCAACGTATTAATGGCCCCGACTTGATGTGGAAGTACTGCGAACAGGCTGCACAAACGGGCGAATCTATCTACCTCTATGGTGGCATGCCGGAAACGCTGGAAATTCTACAGCGACATTTGGCTGATGTTTTTCCTGGGTTACGAGTTGCTGGTGCTTATTCGCCACCGTTTCGGGCGTCGACGGATGAGGAAGACGAGGCCGATGTGGCCAGGATCAACGCTTCTGGTGCAACGACTGTTTGGGTGAGTCTGGGCTGCCCAAAGCAGGAAATGTGGATGGCGGCCCATCGAGGGCGTGTCATGGCGGTGATGATTGGTGTGGGTGCCGCCTTTGACTATCATGCAGGGACAATTAAGCGTGCACCCAAATGGATGCAACACGCGGGACTGGAGTGGTTGCACCGCTTGTGTTCCGAGCCACGTCGCCTGTGGCGACGTTATTTGGTGACGAATACGTTGTTCGTGATCGGCGCGGCCAAACAATTGGTTTTTAGTAATGCTCGACAGTAACACTTTTAAGGCGATTGTCGCGGCGGCACCCCTGATTTCTATCGATCTGGTGGTTATGCGAGGTGCCGAGGAGGTGCTACTTGGCTTGCGTAATAATCGGCCTGCGCAGGGTTTCTGGTTTGTCCCTGGGGGCCGGATTTTCAAGAATGAATCTATTCAGTCTGCACTTGCGCGTATTGCCGAGGCAGAGCTTGGCCTGGGTGCCGCGCTTGCAGCGGGGGAAATTGTGCCTCACTGGCTCGGAGCATTTGAACACTTTTATTCGGATTGTTTTGCCGGTGATGTGGGCATCTCAACGCACTATGTGGTGCTTGGGCATATATTGCATGTGCCTATGGATTACTCATTGCCTGTATGTGATGAGCAGCATTCTCAGTTGCGTTGGTGGCCCATTGCGGAAGCGTTAGCGTCGCCTGTAGTGCATCGTTACACCAAAGATTATTTTTAAGCGAGAGATACACTGGAATTCGGGGGCAGTCTTTCGTAATTGCGTTATTAGTCAAGCTCTGTACCGTTTAGGCAGGTTAATGGGGCCAAATTCGAATTATCCTATGGTCACCAGGTCGGGCGGTACCAATCCTTTCTTGGTGGAGGCATTGGGGACGGGTAATGCGGTGCTGGCGCATGCTAATCCTTTCAATCGCTGGGTGGCGGGGCCAGAGGCGCGTTATTTTATGAACGAAACATGAGTGCGCGGCGAGTTGCTTGGCGATGCCGCCGAGTTGGGGAGGATGAGCCGGGCGAGCCGCGAGCGGCATGGGGCAATGTTTACGTGGGAGAAGGTGCTGGGTGATTATGCTGTGCTGCTTGGGCAATGGCATGGTTTATCTTGTTCGTGATTGGTGTGGCCAAACAATTGGTTTTTGGCAGTGCTCGACAGTAATACTTTATAAGACGATGGGCCGATTGCGTATGGTGCCGATATATGATATTAATTATTAATACACATATCAGGCGAGGTTATTGTCATGTCAAGAAACACGAGTGTTACACTGGGCGAGCATTTCGAGGGCTTTATTTCCGCCAAGATCAGGGAAGGGCGGTTTGAATCCAAAAGCGAAGCCGTTCGCGCCGCTATGCGACTGCTGGAGGAGCATGAACAAAAAGTCGATGTTCTTCGCCGCGCCCTCCTCGAGGGAGAAGAAAGCGGTCCGGCTATACCGTTCAACATGGCTGAAATCATGAATGAAGCAAAACGGGAAAACGGTTAATTTCGCGCGATGCCTAAAAAAATCATAACACGGCCAAAGGCCGGAAACGACCTAAAGGGTATATGGCGGCATACCTTTCATCAGTGGGGCGAAAAACAGGCCGACAAATACCTGCATGAACTGGAATACGGAATCCTCAGCCTTGCCGACAATCCCGAAATCGGGGTTTCATGCGAACATATACGAAAGGGATACAGAAGGTTTCATGTCAACAGCCACCTGAATTTCTACCGTTAGACCAGAGAATACATCGAAATCACCCGCGTTCTGCACGAGAACATGGACACTGAAAGGCATTTCTAACCCCAAATGGATTGGGGTCAGGCTTTGGATTGGGGTCAGGCTTTCATTATTGCGTTATTACTCAAGCTCTGCGCCGTTTCGGCAGGTTAATGGGCCAGACTCGAATTATTCTATGGTCACCAGGCCGGACAGCACCAATCCTTCCTTGGTGGAGGTATTGGGCGCGGGTAATGCATGGTAACCCTTTCAATCGCTGGGTGGCAGGCGGTAGCCTAGTGCTGAGTGAGAGGCTTATTTCTGCCTTTGTTCACGGCTCTAGATGCTGTGCCCGTAGGTTTCTCTAAACCTTGAAAATAAGGATGCGACGTCACATCACGGCCGGCATTTGTTCGCCCAGCCCCTTTGTGTGCGTGGAACCCAGAAAAGAGGCGCCATTAGGCCGCCCATTCTCCTCGGTCGAGGCGGGCACGGTAGCAGGTGCCGGAAGTCTGGAGGGCTAAGGATTAGGGTTTGCAGTGCGCTCTCATGACTGAACAGTATAGGGGAGGACCGCCGCCGTTCATTATTGGACGCTTCTTGACATGGAAGTGCAACAGAGAGGGTTTATGCTCTTCATCTTTATGGTTTTATGGTTTTATGGTGCTGATTTTCTCCCTGAAAGGGTGGCGAAACTCCCTGTCTCTTTAGCTTCATAAAAGAGAGGGAGTTCGTGCTTAACCTAAAATTAGGTCGATAACACACAGATAACCTTGTAAAATATCGAATCATTTATTACGGTAGTCTATATACAAATTTGGAGTGCTAATGAATATCCAGCCCGTTATCCTTTCCGGAGGTTCCGGTAGCCGTTTGTGGCCCATGTCGCGTGAGCATTACCCTAAGCAGTTGTTGCCTCTGGTGGGTGATAAAACCATGTTGCAGGCCACGGTGCAGCGCCTGGAGGGGCTTCAGGCTTTTCTTGGTGCTGAAAATGGGGTGCTTGAGCCGATAGTGGTGTGCAATGAGGAGCATCGGTTTTTGGTGGCCGAGCAGTTGCGGCAGATCGGCACGAAGCCTTCTTCAATTATTCTTGAGTCGGTGGGGCGGAATACGGCACCGGCCTTGACGCTGGCGGCGATCAACGCGGAAAGTGCTGGCGATCCGGTGTTGCTGGTAATGCCTGCCGATCATGTTATTCAGGATCATGAGGCTTTTTTGAGGGCGGTGGCGCAAGGTGCCGTTTTGGCGGGACAGGGTTGCTTGGTAACGTTTGGGATTGTTCCTGACCGGGCGGAGACCGGTTATGGTTATATCCGTCAAGGTTCTCCCACTGGCCGGGCTACGGCGTCGGATGCGCGTTATATTACAGCATTTGTTGAGAAGCCGGATGCGGCGACCGCAGAGGATTATTGGAAGTCGGGCCAGTATTTGTGGAACAGCGGTATTTTCATGATGAGGGCTTCGGTGTGGTTGCAGGAGTTGCTCCGTTTCCGGCCTGATATTGTTCAGTCCTGCCAGGCGGCGTATCAACAGGGCAAACAGGATCAGGATTTTTACCGGGTGAATAAGGCGGCGTTTTCATCCTGCCCTTCTGATTCCATCGATTACGCGGTGATGGAAAAACTTACGTCTGGTGGGTTGGCGTCCGATAACGAAAAGGCTGCCGTGATTCCGCTGGATGCGGGATGGTCCGACGTTGGTGCATGGGCAGCCCTGTGGGAAGTGAGCGATAAGGATGAACACGGCAACGTCATGAAAGGGGATGTGTATGCGCATGGGACGCGTAACGCGCTGCTGATTGCGGAGCACCGTTTCCTGGCGTGTGTGGGTGTTGACGATATTGTTGTAATAGAAACCCCGGATGCGGTGATGGTGGTTCATCAAAG
>CAMTYI010000142.1:0-32195 GCA_947085925.1 uncultured Gammaproteobacteria bacterium | reverse complement strand
GCTCTTCCGATCTCTATGCAAGCGCAGGGTGGCGATGATCAGACCCGTGCTGATATCGCACGCGCCTTTCAAGATTCCGTGGTGGATACATTGGCTATCAAGTGTCGGCGCGCACTCCAGCAGACTGGCCTTGAGCGTTTGGTGGTCTCCGGCGGCGTGAGCGCCAACACCGCGTTGCGCGAACGTTTGGGGAAAATTGCGGGCGAGGAGGGCGCGCAGGTTTTTTATCCGCGCCTAGAGTTTTGCACTGACAACGGCGCGATGATTGCTTATGCCGGTTGCAGGCGTCTCCAGGCAGGGCAGGCCGAGCCGCTGGAATTTTCCGCCATGCCGCGTTGGCCGCTGGATGTGCTGGCACCGCCGTAAGCACCGAGAGACCCCCGAAAGATGTCCGTCATCGAAAGTTGGTTTGAAGAAAAACAATCAGCCTGGTTGTACCGCGCGGTGGCCGAGGCCGAGCAGGATGCTCCAAAAAAAATGCTGTTTACCACGTTGGCGGATGCTGCGGAATCGCAGGCGCTGCTGTGGGAGCGGCGACTCCGCGAGAAAGGCGATGCCGTCCCGGTGTTTCGTCCCTCACAGCGGGCGCGTCTGGTAAGACAGCTTGTCCGGCGATTAGGGCCGCGCGCAGTGCGCCCGGTGCTGGCGGCGATGAAAGTGCGCGGTGTATCCGTGTATAGCGTTGATGTCACGGGTCATCCAATGCCTGTTGCAGCGACAGAGAGGGAGGGTAAGCACAGCAGTGTTTCTGGCGGGAACTTGCGCGCAGCAGTGTTCGGTGTGAACGATGGGTTGGTGTCGAATACCAGTTTGATTATGGGGGTTGCCGGTGCATCGGGCGATTCCAAAATCATCTTGCTATCGGGTGTCGCCGGCCTTTTAGCGGGTGCGTTTTCCATGGCGGCAGGCGAATATATTTCCATGCGTTCGCAACGTGAGTTGTTTGAGTACCAAATCGGGCTGGAGCGGGAAGAGCTTGAAGAATACCCTGACGAAGAAGCAGAAGAGCTGGCATTGATCTATAACGCGCGCGGCTTGCCGCTGGATGAGGCGCGCCGTATTGCGCAAGACTTGATGCGTGATCCGGAGCATGCCTTGAACACGCTGGCGCGAGAAGAGCTGGGCTTGAATCCACATGATCTGGGTTCTCCGTGGGGCGCGGCGCTGTCCTCATTTTTGGCATTCGCGGCAGGCGGCATAGTGCCGCTGTTGCCATTTCTCTTTGGTGCTGGACAAAACGCATTGTTTGTGGCGGCAGTATTGGCAGGTGCCGCTTTATTTGCGGTGGGCGCATTATTGAGTCTGTTTACCGGCAAACGCGGCTGGTTGAGCGGGCTGCGCATGATGCTCATCGGTGGCGGTGCGGGCATGGTGACGTATCTTATTGGCGGTGTCATCGGAGTGAGCTTGAATTAATGAGGGATGTTGTAATGAATAAAAGGACTGTTTTGACAGGATGCCTGGGCATTATTGTATTTCTCATTGCGTCTATCGCAGCTACTGCCCGCGCGGAAGAGCTTTCTGCCGATGTCATCATGAAGAAAACTTTCGAAGTTTATGGCGGGGATGACTCCCTGTCGAAAATCACTTTTATATTTCAGGAAAAAGGAGAGCCGGAAAAAAAATTGATCTACTCCATGGCGTGGAAAAAATTCAAGGGAGCAGGTGAGGTCGACACAAAGGTCATGATGTTTCGTGACTTTCCTCCCGATGCAAAAGGTGTCTCTTACCTAGGGATTTTTTATAAGCCGGAATTCAATAAAAATGACGATGAGTGGCTATACCTGCCAGAGCTGCGCATGGTTAGAAGGCTGAGCCATACCGGACCAAAACACGCCAAGGAAGAGGAATTTTCAAAATCGGAATTGAGGCAGTTCGATCTTGTTCCCAGGAATCCTGATGACGACATGCACAAATTGTTGCCATCCGCAGCAATGGAAGGTGTTGATTGCCACGTCATGGAGAGCATTCCCAAGAAAGGCGGTGCGGAGGTTTATCCCTATGGAAAAGTTGTGCGATGGATCTCCAAGGATAACTTTTTGCCACTGCGAATTGACTATTATGACGAGTACAATAAATTACAAAAACAGCAATTCACCAAATGGAAAAAGATGAATGATGCCTGGGTGTGGGAGGAAGTGGTGGGAACGAATGTTCAAACGGGGAATAAAACCCTGTTGACTATCACCGGCATCAAATTGAATGTTGGACTCACTGATGAATCTTTTTCAAAACGCGCGATGCAGTTGGGTATTGAGAATGTTAAATGATGGGGTGATACCATTTGATGGTCGAAGGTGAACATTGGACAGCCCAAATTCAGGCAATAAAAAACCCTCTCCCCGTGTGGAGAGAGGGTGAACGGGCGCACGAAATAAAACTGCTTACAGCTTCCCTTCACGACGCATCAGTTCGTCAATGGTGATGCCTACTTCAGGCACGCCACCAAAAAGGCTGCCCAGCTTGCGCTTGTTGACATTCTCCAGCACCAAATTGTAATCACTGTTGGACAGCGGGATGTAGCTTACCTGTTTGACCAGATCGGCGGCATGCTTCAGATAGAACTCAACAAACTCCTTGACTTCAGGCTTCTGGATGGACTTTGCATTGACATAAATGAAGATTGGGCGTGACAGCGGTTGGTAGCTGCCATTTATCACCGCGTCAGGGCCAGGTGCGACAGCGGGTTTTCCTTGCCGCACTGCGATGGGTACCGCTTTCAGTTTTTTGGAGTTTTCGGCGTAATAGGCGTAGCCGAAGTAACCCAGCGCGTTCTTGTCGCGTATGACGCCCTGGACCAGTACGTTGTCATCCTCGCTGGCGGTGTAATCGCCACGGCTGGATTTGGCCTTGCCGACGACGGCCTCGGTGAAGTAATCGAAGGTGCCGGAGTCGGAGCCTGCGCCGAACAAGCGGATGGGTGCGTCAGGCCAGGATGGGTCGATCTGGTTCCATGTGCTGATCTTGCCTTGCGCGCTGGGTTCCCACATCTTCTTGAGCTGGGCCACGGTCAGGCTTTTTACCCAGCTATTTTCGGGGTTGACCACTATTGTAAGCGCGTCATAGGCTATCGGCAGTTCCATATATTGGATGCCGGCTGCTTTGCATGATTCCATTTCGCCAGCCAGGATTGGGCGCGAAGCGTCCTGAATGTCGGTTTCGCCACGGCAGAATTTCTTGAATCCGCCGCCCGTGCCGGAGATGCCCACAGTGACGCGGACCGCACCCTTCTTTGCTTTCTGAAATTCCTCGGCGACAGCTTCGGTGATAGGGAAAACGGTGCTGGAGCCGTCGGCCTTGATAGTGGGCACAGCGACAGCGGTCATTGACAAGCTCGACAGGCCGCCCAGCACGGCGGCCATGACTATCGATTTCCTGATGGATTTATTTAACATGCATGTTGCCTCGATGGTTTAGGGTAAGTGTGTCTTAAAAATCAAACTGAGCGCGTAGCGTAGCGGCTTTTTCGCTCTTGCTGGCGACGCCATTGACGGTGACCGGTGTGTCAAAGTCGGTTTGTACATAGTTCAACATAAAGCGTGTATTGGGGTTGACGATCCATTTTACGCCCGCAGTCCACGCGCCTGCCTTGTTGGTGTAGGCGGTTGTCGCAGAGGTCGCAGCGAGGCGCCCGGTCCCGGCGGCATTGGCAGCGGTAAAGTCGGAGGCATCATACTCGGTGAAACGCAAGCCCACCTCCCAGGCACCCCAGCCTTCGGCCAGCGATCCGGGCTGGAAGTTGGTGTTGGGACGGATGCGACCAAACGCGCCAGCCTTGTAATTGTCCGCGTATTTTTCACCCGTTATCATCCAATTGACTGAGGCATACCAGGCATTGATGTCCCGGTCAAAGTTGACGCCAGCCTTGCTGTTGCCTTGATAGTTGGCCGTCAAGTATTCGCCCTGTAACTTGACGGGGCCGCGCGCGGCCGCACCCTCGAAACCGTAGCGCGTGCGGTCAAAGTTCTCTCCATCGAAACTTGCGGTCTGGAAGAAGCTGGCGCCCCTGGCTTGAGAGCGGCCGCTCAATACACCGTCGCCGGGCGCCTGTTCGCCTTTGGAGAAGGCCAGGCCCGCGTGATAGACGGCATCTTTATGTTTGAGAATCTCGGCGAAATTGGCGGTGATGCGGCCAATCACATCCATCTTGTCTGCCTTGGCGTTGTTCTGGCTGGTTGCGGTATCAATGGTCGAAAGTTCCGCCCGGTTGATGCCGCGCCCGTTCGATAGCGCCAGGCCATAATTGACGCCTTTGGTGATCTCACCGAACGCCATCGCGCCGACTTCCTTGCCGGGCACCAATTGATCGGCGAGGGAGCGCTCCTGGAAGTCGATGAAGTTGGAGCTGGTAAGCTGTTCGAGCCCCATCGGCATTTTAAACTGCCCAAAACGTAACCCCAGTTTCGGCCACCACAGGGCGTCCAGATGTGCGATGTCGAGCGCGGCAGTACCGGCCCCGAACTCGCCGATCACCTGTACCTCGTAGCGGTCATAGAATTTTGCCTTGGCGCCGACGCGAGCACGACGCATTTCGAAGGTGTCGGCAGTCATGCCATCATTGCCCAGATAGTTGCGATAGTCGGCATGCACGCGTCCCGTGAGCGAGAGACTGAAATCTTTGCTGGCGGATTCGATGGCAATGCCATCCTTGAAGACCGGCTTTAACTCGCCGCGTTTGGCTTCTGCTTCGCTTTGCTTGACTTCCCTGAGGGTGTCTTTGATCTGACCATACTCTTCATTGCTCAGCACCCCTTTTTCCTTTAGGGTCTTTATTAGATCAGAAACGGCCTCATTGGCGTGCGCTGGTACTTGTAATGCAGCACACAGCAGGCCGGCGGAGAGTGCCATGCCTGCACGGTGTCTGGCTGGATTGCTGTGCTGCCTCTTTTTGTCGGACATCTTGCTTGTATTCACCATCATCTTTCCTCCAGTTATGGTATTACCTTGCTGCATGGCAGGTTTCCCCTCTATGAATTAAGTGTTAACAACGGATGAAATTTTATGATGGTTTTATGACAGTATTGTGACAATGCTGAGACAAATGAGAATATTCCATGACAATCTGATGAAGTGTGGCACCGGACGGCGCAAATGCAGGAATGGGTCAACTGATTCGTTCTACTATATACCCCGCGATCCATCGTAATGGATCGGCGCGCTCGTCGAGCGTGCGGAGGCAGCCGAGGGCTTCTTGATGGAGGTCCCTGGCGCGCTGCTTGGCCTCTGCCATGCCGAGCAGGGCTGGGTAGGTAGGCTTGTCGCGGGCGATGTCCGCGCCCTGGGTTTTGCCGAGAGTTGCGGTGTCGCTTTCGATGTCGAGAATGTCATCGCGGATCTGGAACGCCAGGCCGATGCACTTGGCGTAGCGATCAAGGCGGTTGAAAACATCGGCGTCAAGGTCCGGCTTGCTGAGTGCGCCGAGTGCCACGCTGGCGCGGATCAGGGCGCCGGTTTTGTGGATGTGCATGTCTTCCATCTCTCCGAGCGTCAGCGTGCGTCCTACCGCAGCCAGGTCGATGGCCTGCCCGCCCGCCATGCCGCGCGAGCCTGATGCCAGCGCCAGAGTCTCAATCATCTTCAGCCGTGCTATGGCGTTCGCCTGGATGGCTGTGTCGTGGGCGAGGACATAAAAGGCCAGGGTTTGCAGGGCATCACCGGCGAGTATTGCGGTGGGTTCATCAAACGCCCGGTGGCAGGTGGGCTTGCCGCGCCGCAGATCGTCATCATCCATGGCGGGCAGATCATCATGCACCAGTGAGTAGACGTGAATCAGTTCCACGGCACAGGCTGGCCCGTCGAGCGCGGTGTTCTCCACGCCCAGCGCGCCGCCGGTGGCGTATGCCAGCAACGGGCGAATGCGCTTACCGCCGCCCAGCACGGCATAGCGCATCGCTTCGTGTAAATGTGCGGGATGAATCGTGGCAGCCGGTAACCAGTGGTCGAGATTTTGTTCGACACGCTCCTGGCGGGCTGCAAGCCAGCCCTTGAAATCGTTAGTTTTCATTGGCGAACGGTTGCAGCTCCGGTTGCCCATTTTTTTCTGTTAACACCTGAATTTTTTGCTCCGCTTCCTTTAGGGATTGCTGGCAAGTGCGGGTCAGGTTGATGCCCCGCTCGAAACAGGCGAGCGACTCTTCGAGGGAGATATCGCCTTGTTCCATACGGCCCACCAGCGTCTCCAATTCTTTGAGCGCCGACTCAAAATCGGGTGGGGCTGCTGTCTTTTTTTTGGTCAAGTCTGAAAAACTCCGTGGGGATTGAACGGCATGAGCAATTTAGCATGAGCTAAAAAAAGGAACTCTATCAAAAATCCGGCTATAATCACAGCCCATGAAATTTGAACTTTTGCATACCGACCACGCCGCGCGGCGTGGTCGTTTAATATTTGAGCGTGGCACGGTAGAAACACCCGCCTTTATGCCGGTGGGCACCTACGGCACCGTCAAGGCCATGACCCCCGAAGAGTTGCGTGAAACCGGCGCTGAAATCATTCTCGGCAACACCTTTCACCTGATGCTGCGCCCCGGTGTTGAAATCATCGGCATGCACGGTGATCTGCACGGCTTCATGCACTGGCAGGGGCCGATTCTCACCGATTCGGGCGGGTTTCAGGTCTTTAGCCTGGGCGAGATGAGAAAAATAACAGAGCGGGGCGTGGAATTCCGCTCGCCGGTGAACGGCGACAAGGTGTTTCTCGATCCCGAGCGTTCCATGGCTGTGCAGCGTGCGCTGGGGGCTGATGTCGTAATGGTGTTCGATGAATGCACGCCCTATCCTGCCACTGAACAGCAGGCGCGCGACTCCATGGAGATGTCACTACGCTGGGCAAAACGCAGCCGTGAGGCCCATGGCGACAGCCCCGCAGCGCTGTTCGGTATAGTGCAGGGCGGCATGTATCCTGGCCTGCGCGAGGCCTCGGCGGCGGGCTTACTGGCGATTGGCTTTGATGGTTACGCGATTGGCGGCCTGTCGGTGGGCGAACCCAAGGATGATCGAGAGCGCGTTCTTGAGCACACCCTTCCCCGCCTGCCGGTAGAGCAGCCTCGCTATCTGATGGGCGTGGGCACGCCAGTGGATATCGTGGAGGCGGTGCGGCGTGGCATTGATATGTTCGACTGCGTAATGCCCACGCGCAACGCCCGCAACGGTCATCTTTTCGTGCATGGCGGCGAGATCCGCATCCGCAACAGCGCCTATCGCAACGATACCCGTCCGCTGGACGAGGCATGCGGTTGCTATACCTGCCGCAATTACAGCCGCGCCTATCTGAGCCATCTGGATAAGTGCCGCGAAATCCTGGGCGCGCGGCTCAACACCATTCACAACCTATATTATTATCAGGAGTTGATGCGCGGCCTGCGTGCGGCCATCAGCGAGGGTAAATTGAGCACGTTTGTAACCGAGTTTTATGCCAGACGCGCGCAAAACGTACCGGCTGTGCAATAATAGCGAGTTATGGGTGCCGGGTCGTAGTGAACAACCCGAAGCTCGCAAGCCAAAACTTTAAGAAAAGAAGGAAACCGTATGAGCTTTTTCATCTCCGATGCCTGGGCCGAAGCTGCCCCCGCTTCCGCTTCGCCCAGTATTATGGAATTTGTTCCCCTGCTGCTGATTTTTGTGGTGTTTTATTTTCTGTTGATTCGCCCGCAGATGAAACGTGCCAAAGAGCATAAAAAAATGACCGAGGCGCTGGCGAAAAACGATGAAGTGGTCACCACTGGCGGCCTGCTGGGAAAGATCGCTCGTATTGATGAGAGCTTTGTTACCTTGGAAATCGCCAATGGCGTCGAAATCAAGGTGCAGCGCAGCGCCATCACTGCATTGATGCCCAAGGGAACCTATAAATCATAAGGTGTGAAGCCGCCCGCCTTGTTTTTCTATCCCGTTATATTGAGAGTTGCTGGCCGGAAGGATGATTCATGATTAATCAGTATCCCCTGTGGAAATACCTGCTGATTGTGGCGGTGCTCGTTGTCGGCGTGGTGTATGCGCTGCCCAATCTCTATGGCGAGGATCCTGCGCTGCAGATTTCATCGAGCCGTGGCACTCCTATCGATATGTCCACGCGCACCAAAGTGCAGGATACCCTCAGGCAAGCCGGAATTGCATCGCAGCCCATTGAATCAGTGGCAAGCAGCCTGTTGGTACGTTTTTCCAACACCGATGATCAGTTCAAGGCCAAGGACGCAGTTGCCGCAGCGCTGGGTGATGACTATATAACTGCTCTGAACCTTGCGCCCGCCACTCCCGGTTGGCTGACTTCCCTGGCTGCCGCGCCGATGTATCTGGGGCTGGATTTGCGTGGCGGCGTGCATTTCCAGATGCAGGTGGATACTGCAGCCGCATTGACCCAGGCGGAAGAGCGCTATGTTGGTGAGTTCCGTACTTTGTTGCGTACCGAAAAGTTGCGCTACCTGACTGTGGCGCGGCAAAGCTCCGGCAGCCTGGAAGTCAAATTCCGTGGTGTTGAAGAACGTGACCAGGCGCTCAAGAAAATCAAGAAAGAATACCCGAGCCTGGTCATCAAGGACGATGAGCGTGGCGGTGAGTATTATTTGCTGGCCTCGATCAGCGAAAAAGAGCAGATTGAAGTAAGTAAATTCGCCGTGCAGCAGAATATCACCGCGTTGCGCAATCGTGTCAACGAACTGGGCGTATCCGAGCCTGTGATCCAGCAACAGGGTGCTGACCGTATCGTGGTGCAATTGCCCGGCGTGCAGGATACCGCGCGCGCCAAGGACATCCTGGGCGCCACCGCCACCCTGGAATTCCGGCTGGTTGATACGGAGCATAATGTTGAAGACGCCGTGGCCGGACGTGTGCCGCTTGGCTCCAAACTCTATAAAGAGCGCAAGGGTGCTCCTGTGTTGCTTCAGAAGCGCTTGATCATTACGGGGCAGGATATCACCGATGCTTCATCGGGCCTTGATCAGCGCGATGGCAGCTCGGCGGTCTTTATTTCGTTGGACGGCAAGGGTTCCAAGATGATGTATAACATCACCAAGGACAATGTCGGCAAGCCGATGGCCGTGGTGTTTATCGAGAACAAGACCGAGACGCGCATGGTCGACGGCAAGGCCGTCAAGACCAAGAAAACGGTCGAAGAAGTTATCAATATCGCAACTATCCGTGAAGCCCTCAGCAAACGCTTCCAGATCACCGGGTTGGATGGCTCTAACGAAGCGCGCGACCTTGCCTTGCTGCTGCGCGCGGGTGCCCTGGCCGCACCGATGGATATCGTGGAAGAGCGCACCGTGGGTCCGAGCCTGGGCGCAGAGAATATCGCCAAAGGCTTTAATTCCACAATCATCGGCTTCGCCGCCATCGCCATTTTCATGAGCGTTTATTATCGCGTCTTTGGCGTCATAGCGAGTGTTTCGCTGTTTGTGAACATGGTACTGCTGCTGTCGGTCTTGTCCATGCTACAGCTCACGCTGACATTGCCTGGCATCGCGGGTATCGCGCTCACGATTGGTATGGCGATTGACGCCAATGTTCTCATCTTCGAGCGAATACGCGAGGAACTGCGTAACGGCAATACGCCCCAGGCGTCGATCCATGCCGGTTATGAGCGCGCATGGGGTACTATTTTTGATTCGAACATCACGACGTTGATTGCCGGCTTCGCGCTGTTCCTGCTGGGTTCCGGGCCGGTGCGCGGCTTTGCGGTCGTGTTGTGTATCGGCATCCTGACATCCATGTTCAGCGCGGTGATGGTGTCGCGCGCCATGGTCAATCTGATTTACGGCGGGCGCAAGCTCACCAAGTTGCCGATTTAACCTCGAGGATAGTTACATGGAATTTTTCCGCATCAAGCATGATATTCCGTTCATGCGTTATGCGCGCATTACTACGGTGATTTCGGCCCTGATGTTCGTACTGGCGGTCGGAGCCCTTTTCATGCGTGGGCTGAATCTGAGCATTGAGTTTACCGGCGGTACAGTAGTCGAGGTTCATTATCCTCATGCAGTCAATGTGCAGAATATCCGTACCTCGCTTCAAGGGGCAGGATATCACGATGTAACAGTGCAACACTTCGGCACCACTCAGGATGTACTCATCCGTTTGCCCGCAAAGCAGAACATGTCCTCGGCGACGCTCAGCGATGAGGTTATGCATGTGCTCAAGACGCAGGATGCCGGGGTGGAACGGCGGCGGGTGGAGTTCGTTGGCCCGCAGGTCGGTCAGGAACTATACGAAGGCGGCGGGCTGGCGCTCCTGTTGGTGTGCTTCGGTATCATGGCCTATCTCGCGGTGCGCTTCGAATGGCGCTTTTCGATTGCCGCGATTGTCGCCAACATGCATGACGTTGTTATCATCCTTGGTTTCTTTGCCTTCTTTCAGTGGGAGTTCTCTCTCACCGTGCTGGCGGGCGTGCTCGCTGTCCTCGGCTATTCGGTTAATGAGTCGGTGGTGGTGTTTGACCGGATCCGTGAAAATTTCCGCAAGATGCGTAAAGCATCTGTTCCGGAGGTTATTGACAATGCTATTACCCGTACCATGTCCCGTACTGTCATTACCCACACGTTGACGGAGTTGGTGGTGCTGTCCATGCTGTTTTTCGGCGGTGAGTCATTGTTCTATTTCGCGTTGGCGCTCACTATCGGTATCGTGTTCGGCATCTACTCCTCGGTGCTCGTGGCCAGCCCGATTGTGATGTGGTTGGGTGTTGATAGGAGTAACCTGATGCCGGTGAAGAAAGAGGGGGAGGGTGTTGACGCCCGCCCGTGAGGGTTGTCGTGTGTGAGTACAGAAAGCCCGCAACTGCGGGCTTTCTTGTTTTAGTCAAGGGTGAAAAAACACAGAAAATCAGCGTGTGTGGTTTTTGTGACGATTGGGAGCCGATAGTAATCCCCCGTTTATGATGATCGTTTTTGGCGGGCCAGCAGCGGGTTGCAGGCCGTGTGTTTATAACTTATTGTAATTATGGTAGAATGTGATTTCATTGCGGGGTTGGCTTGTGCGAAGGACTTGAACTTATCAGGCGCCGACCCTATCTAATGATACGGGTTTATAACTTACGAGGCTTTGAATGAAACGCATTTTTCTGTTCTTGCTTACCAACATCGCCGTGCTGGCTGTGCTCAGTGTTTCGATGCGGCTGTTAGGAATTGAAGGTATTCTCGACCAGCAGGGCGTTGATCTGAACATGACTTCGCTGCTCATCTATGCCGCGATCATCGGTATGAGCGGTTCGTTTATTTCGCTGGCGATATCCAAATGGAGCGCCAAGAACATGACCGGCGCGCGCGTGATTGAGCGCCCGGCGAATGCCACCGAAGCATGGCTGGTGGACACCGTGAAGCGTCAGGCGCAGAAGGCGGGTATCGGGATGCCGGAAGTGGCGATCTATGACTCGCCCGATGTGAATGCCTTCGCCACCGGCATGCGGCGTAACAACGCCCTGGTGGCGGTGAGCACGGGCCTGCTGCGTTCCATGAGCCAGGATGAAGCCGAGGCGGTGCTGGCGCACGAGGTCAGCCACGTTGCCAATGGTGACATGATTACCCTGGCACTGATTCAAGGCGTGGTGAATACCTTTGTGATTGTGCTGTCGCGGGTGGTTGGGCATTTGGTAGATCGGCTGGTATTCAAGACCGAGCGTGGTCATGGTCCTGCCTTTTGGGTAACGTCCATCGTCGCTGAGT
The DNA here is from genome assembly GCA_947085925.1 of uncultured Gammaproteobacteria bacterium. Classification (GTDB taxonomy): domain Bacteria; phylum Pseudomonadota; class Gammaproteobacteria; family Ga007554; genus LNEJ01. The sequence goes on along the minus strand of CAMTYI010000142.1, from coordinate 20,547 downwards.
TGGTGCTGGGTGTATTGGCCAGCGCCATCGTCATGTGGTTCAGCCGCCGCCGCGAATTCCGCGCCGATGCCGGTGGCGCGAGCTTGGCCGGGCGGGAAAAGATGATTGCTGCTTTGGAGCGTTTGAAAGTGGGGGCTAATCAGGCGCACCTTCCGGATCAGATGGCGGCGTTCGGCATTTCGGGTGGGATCGGCCATGGGCTGAAACGCCTGTTTATGAGCCATCCTCCGTTGGATGAACGCATTGCCATGCTGCGTTCCCAGCGCAGTTAATGAGGTAAACAAAGGCGCCCTTCAAGGGCGCCTTTGTCATTCTGGTCACGTCCGCACTATTAAAGAAAATGGATTCGCCGCCGATGTAGGCTGTATCCAAGCAAGGAGAATAATAAAATGACCATGACAGACATTATCGTCCGCCAGGAAACAGTGGCTGATGTACGTGCGATTGATGTTGTCAATCTTAGCGCCTTCGAAGGCGAAGCAGAGGCGGTTCTGGTTACCGCATTACGGCAGTCTGAGCATTTCATTCCCGAGTTGTCTCTTGTTGCTGAAATAGATAGCCGTATCGTGGGGCATATCCTCCTGTCGCGTGCCTATCTTGGTCACACAGGAGGTGAGGTTGATGTGCTGGTGCTGGCGCCGATGGCGGTGGTGCCCTCGCAGTCGCATCGTGGCATAGGCTCTGCCCTGGTGCGGGCCGCGCTCACCAAGGCGGTGAGCCTTGGGCACAAGGCCATTGTGGTCGTGGGGCATCCCGAGTTTTATGCGCGATTCGGCCTTGAAAAGGCTTCGAAATGGGATGTCCGGTGCCTTTTACCCGTGCCTGAAGAGTCTGTGCAGGCTATAGATCTGGTAAAAGGTGCATTAGGCAGTGGCGGAACGCTTCGTTATCCCACAGTGCTTACCGAGTTTTTCCGGAAAACGGTGCAGTAGCTGGTAACAGTCTGGAGAAAGTTTGCCGCCACGAGCTGATCGGTTCAGAGGCTTTTTAGCGGTATTTCACATCAATTCAAATTCTTTGTCGCTCATTCTGTCGTTGATGTCATGCCCCGACGTGAAAGGGAATTGTACGAAGAGCCCGGTGTTTTGCAGGGGGGCGGTGAGCAGCGCAGTCTGCGTATTTCCGCTTTTGTCGCCATGAGTCTTTATAATCACTTTGTTTCCGGCGCTGAAAATATGCGCAGGCACTACCAAGGTGGCAGGTTGATTGATGGCCTTGATCTCCGGCAATAATAGCCCTGTCGTTTGATCAATAGCGCTCTTACCTGTGTCGATAAGGCTTAGCGTTACCGGCTCAGCGATGGGTGCGATCATCTGAATGCCAAACTCCATCCGTGAATTTTTGACGTGCTTCATCCAGCGGATGACCGCTATGCCCCATTCCTGAAGGTTTCCCTGGTTTGTGACGCGGACGCCTATCAACTCACCAATCTTGAATTTCGCCGCTTTGTTGTTTCCTTCCCACGCCAGGCACGCGCCGTTGGCGCTTTCGTTGACAACGGCGCACTCATGCGTTGTAAAAGGCGGCGTTGCCGCCGGAGGTGAAGTCGGTGGTTTTTGCTGTTGCTTTGTGTGGTACGTAGTTTGGTTGACAATATTCCATACGTCCTGCTGTTCCTTTTCCGCTTCCTGCTCATCCCAGTTCTCTTCCGCACCATACAATCCCATCACAGGACGACTGGAGAAGCTGGCTTTGCCTTTGCGAACTTCCGGTGCGGGGGATGTGGCGGCGATGATGGCATTGTGGGTGGCGCTCAGGCCTACTGTCACAACAAGAACGGAGTTTTTATTGATGCGGGAGAAATTGCGTTGAGTGTTGGTTTCCCATGATGACATCAATTTGAGCAAGAGGTCGTGAGGAAGCAATGTTTTTTGTGGCGCCTGTGTCTCTTGTTGATTGAGAGTGTTGCGCAGATGATGTATCAGGTGTGAAGTATCCAGCACTCGGCATGATCTGGAAAAGCGATTGTTTTTGGTTGTTGGCGATGACGTTGGCTCGTCTTTTTCAGGGTCGATCAGGAATGATTCCGCCAGGTTGGTGTTGCCGGAAACGTGCTCCAACCGGCTGAGGGATGCGTATTGACCAAGCACCACGACCACGCTGACTATTTCTTTTTGCGATAAATGATAAGGGTTGGACAGGGACAGCAGCACTGCCTGCTTATATAAATCGCTGATGCTGTTATGTGGAATCGGCGCGCCTTCCGTGGTGTGGATGGCGCTTTCATGGATATGTTTTTGTTCGGCGTAATGATAGAGCTGATGAATATCACGCCATACTGTGTTTGGACAGGGTGTATATATTTGATAGGAGGTGAGCAGCGCATCAATCAGATATTGCATGGCATGATGCAGCAGCAGTAGCGCCTTGCCGGCGGTGAATAATGAGGATTGATGGGTGATTAAATTGTTGAGGGCAACTTTATAGCCATTTGCCATTTCGCTATGAAGGCCGCGCGCCAGGTGAGCATCTTTAAGGTTTTGATCGGGTAACGGAAAGGCTGCGCCGATATACTGCTTTTTTAACGCCACTGTTACTTGGCGGACTGGGATTTTGAACAAGTCCAGGATCTGGCAACGGTGTTGTACCGGAAGGGTGGTTCGGTTCAGCGTGGTCAGTGCGCAATAGAGCGCGCGCGCGGTTTCTCCGGTATTGATAGGAGGTAAATGCTCGATCCACTCCTTTACCTTGACAGGGTGTGGATCAAATGCCATGTCAAGGCTCTTGTCCGGACACGGTGTTTCCAGTTTGATGGCGGTATTTTCCATGGCGGATCATTCTCCTTGAACATATTTCAGGGGGTATTATTGCTATCGGCCAGGATTTTCAAATGTTTAGGGGCCGTTATCACCGTGAGGTGACAATGAGGAATAACCAGTGCTTTTCTGGTTAAGCCTCATTGTCACACCCGTGAAGAGCGCAATGCCTTACGGTGATTACGGCCCCTTATGCCGCTCCCACCATTCTAAATGTACAGATTACAATGAACGACGGCTTAGAGTCGGATGCAGAATACGGGAAAAATTTCTCGGCGCGTGAGATCGGTTCTTGGTCATATATTAGCCCAAAGCAGCTCGAAATCCTTGTCGTGAGCCTGGACGGCGGCAGCCAAAATTTCAGGGGTCATAACCTGAACGGGCATGAAAATAAATTGCATGAAACTGTTGGTGCTCTCCAAAGATTCCGTAAGCAGCGCATGACGTGTCCCGCTGTTTGTATTAAGGATGATTTCCTTCCCGGTCTGGAATGCGTGCGCGGGTGTTATCAATGTGGCAGATTGGTTGGTGGCTTTGAGTTCGGGTAACAGCAGGCCGGTAAGTGGAGCATCGCCGGACCGGTCTGCGGCATGCGTGCGTATCAACACCGCCTCGGCATTCGGCGCCAGCATCTCGATGCCGAATTCTACTTCTGAGCTGCTTACATCCTTTGACCAGCGAATGACGGCGATTCCCCATTCATTGTTGCTCATCCCATCGGCGGTTTGAATGCCAATGATTTCTCCGATTTTGACTGGGGTTGAATTACCGTCTCCTTTCCATAGCAAGCCGGAACCGCCCGCGCTTTCATTGATTATGGTGCATGTGTGAATTGCGTGGGCGCGAGGGGTGTCCACGTTTCTATGTGCAGTGTTTTGCAGGCCACGGGAGAACAAGGCGATAGGATCGCTGTTTCCTCTAGGCGGATTGGGTGGTGAAGCAGGAGCAGGGTGAATATCTTTTTTTCTGAAAGAAAGCGTTGCATCCACCACGGATGTTTTGCTGATGAAATGATGGATGGCGTCGAGTCCGATGGCGATGTTGACCCGCCCGGTTTTTTTCAGGCGTGCAAAGCTGCGCCTGGAGACGATGCCCCATGCCGAGATCAGCCATCGTGCCAAACCAGAAGGTACTGGCGATGAGGGGCTATCTTCGCGTGCGGTGTTCTGCTCTGGTGATCCGGCCTCGTTTTCCAGCAACTGATAGAGGTGGTATATCAAATCCGTGGTGTCCAATGCCCGGCATGATTCGGCACCAAAATTATTGTTCACTGCCAGCGATGTGGGTGGATTATCTGCCGTTAGATTGATGATGAATGATCCCGCCGCGTCGTCGAGGTTCGATACCGTATTCAACAGGCCATAAGGCGCCAATTTGACCAGTGCCGTATAGACCTCTGTAATCCCATCCTGTGATAGCTGGTAGGGATTCGCCAAAGCCAGTAGCAATGCCTGTTTGTAGAGATCGTTGATACTGCGCTGCGGGTTGAGCGTGTTTTGGTTGTCCAGTACAGGGCTTTCATGCAGTTTTTTCTGTTCCGCGTAGCGGTATATCTGGTGCATGTCGTGCCATGCCGTGGCTGGAGAAGGCGCATACATCTGATAAGAGGTAAGCAGCGCTTCGCTCAGGTAGCTCATGGCGCGGTGCATGTGCGTCAGCGTCATGCTTGCGGTGGCTTCATTGGTCAACAGGTTGTCGATGATGATCTTGTAGCCGTTCGCCATCTCCAGGTATAACTCCCGCGTGAGTTGCGCGGTTTTGATGGCGATGCTAGATAACGGTAAGGTTGAGCAAAGATAATATTTTTTTAACGCGTTCGCGATATGTTGGACGGATGGTCTGAAGGATTCGAGAATTTGAAAGCGGTGCTGGGTTGCAATGGATGTGCGGTTTAGCGCGGTCAGCTCCTGGTAGACCAGGCGCGCTGTCTCGCCGGTGTTGTCCAGCGGAAGCTGCTCCAGCCACTCCTTTATTTTCAGGGGGTGGGGCGGGCAGGCTAACGTCTGGGGTTCGTCTTTTTCCGGGAAGTGCAATATGATGCCGCTATTTTCCATGGGGGATATTTCCAGCAATCAGTTGGGTTCATGCCACTGTATCGGCTAGGGCAGCCGATTTTTTAGAGCTGGAAAATTTACAGCAGGGGTAGCTTGCTCGGCGCGCCGGATTGTTCGTGTACCAGGCGGGGGACGAGGTAGCCGGGCAGGCGGTTGCGCAGTTCATTCATGAGTCCGCGTGCGTGTGCTTCTTCGATTTCAAAATGGGCGGCGCCTTGCACTTTGTCCAGCAGGTGCAGGTAATACGGTGTTACCCCGGCTTCGAACAGGGTTTCGCTAAGATCGGCCAAGGTTGTGGCGGAGTCATTCACGCCGCGCAGCAGCACGGTCTGGTTGAATAACGTCACCCCGGCCTGCGCAAGGCGCGACAGCGCATCGCGTACTGAGCCGTCAATCTCATTGGCATGGTTGGCGTGGATCACCATCACCGGCTTCAGGCGGATTGAGCCCAGCCAGGCAAGCAGGGCGTCATCCACGCGCTCCGGTAGCACGATCGGCAGGCGCGTGTGGATACGCAGCCGTTTAAGATGCGGAATGGCGGATAACCGTTGCGCCAGGGGAGCCAGGCGTTGGTCGGTAAGTGTCAAAGGGTCGCCGCCGCTTAAAAGAACCTCGCTTACGGTAGGGTCGGCGGCGATATAATCCAGCGCCGCATCCCAGCCATTGGCAGCGGGATTGGCGTCGCTGTAAGGAAAGTGGCGACGAAAACAATACCGGCAATGGATGGCGCACGCGCCGGTGGCCACCAGCAGCACGCGTCCTTCATACTTATGCAGTACGCCGGGGGCGGGCATGGCGGCAAGGTCGCCTACCGGGTCGGCGCTAAATCCTGCTGCGAGGGATTCTTCGTCGCCGAGCGGAAACACCTGCCGCAGCAACGGGTCGTCAGGGTCGCCTTTGCGCATCCGCGCCACATAGCCACGCGGCACGCGCAGGGCGAACTGGCGCCGGGCAGCATGCCCCACAGGCAGCGCATCCGACGCAAGATCGAGCATCGCCAGCAGTTCAAGCGGATCGCTAATGGCCTGGGCGAGTAATTTTTGCCAGGAACTGGTCTGCCAAGATGGTGAAATTCGCGGTAACATAGGCGTAGTTTACCGGAGTCTAAAGGCAGGGTGTGGGATTGATATCCTGTACTCTCACGCAACCGCTGTATTTTTGAACGAGGATGGCATGGCCACATATAGCACCAACGAATTTAAGTCGGGCCTCAAAATCATGATGGATAATGACCCCTGTTCGATTTTGGAAAATGAGTTCGTCAAGCCCGGTAAAGGGCAGGCGTTTAGCCGCGTTAAATTCCGCAACCTCAAGAATGGACGTGTCATCGAGCGTACCTTCAAATCCGGCGACACTGTGGAAGCCGCCGATGTCGTCGATGTCGAGATGCAGTATCTGTATAGCGATGGTCAGCATTGGCATTTCATGGTGCCGGAGACCTTCGAGCAGATCGCCGCAGACGCCCCTGCCGTGGAAGATACCATCAAATGGCTCAAGGAGCAGGATGTCTGCGTGATTACACTGTGGAATGGCGTGCCGCTCAGCGTGATGCCGCCGAATACGGTTACACTCAAGGTGGTGGATACCGATCCTGGTCTGCGCGGTGACACTTCAGGTGGCGGCACCAAACCGGCTACACTTGAGACAGGCGCCGTGGTGCGCGTGCCGCTGTTTGTCGAGATCGGTGATTTGCTCAAGGTGAATACGCGTACCGGGGAATACCTGTCGCGGGCCAAGGCTTAATTTATTTCGTGAAAAAATTGCATTTTAAAGCGCAGCTTGCAGGATAACCTTTCCATCGAATGGCGGCCCACTGCAAGCCTTGAAAACCTGCGGCTGCGCGCCCGCGTGCTGGCCGTCATTCGCAGTTTTTTCGCCGAGCGCGGTGTGTTGGAAGTAGAAACGCCAATACTGTCTTCTACGACGGTGACTGATCCCCATCTGCACAGTTTTACCACCTGCTATACCGGCCCCGGCGCCCCGCAAGGGCGTACCTTGTGCCTGCAAACCTCCCCGGAATTCGCCATGAAACGTTTGCTCGCCGCCGGGAGCGGGCCGATTTACCAGATGGGCAAGGTATTCAGGAACGAAGAGGCGGGGCGGCGGCATAATCCTGAGTTTACCCTCCTGGAGTGGTATCGGCCCGCATTTGACCTTGCGGCGTTGATGAACGAGGTCGAGGCTCTGGTAAGTCTCCTGACCGGCGCGCCGCAGGCAGAGCGTCTCAGTTATGCCGATGCCTTCGTCCGCCACGCCGGTATCAACCCCCACGCCGCAACGGTGGCGGAACTTAAACATTGCGCCTTGATCCAAAATATCAGTGGGCCGCCAGGGCTTGATGATAGTGACCGGGATGGTTGGCTGGATCTGTTGTTGACCCATGTCGTCGAGCCTCAGCTTGGTATTGAGCGTCCTACCTTCATCTTTGACTATCCTGCGTCGCAGGCGGCTCTTGCGCGCGTGCGGCCCGGCAACCCGGCGCTGGCGGAACGCTTTGAGCTGTATATAAACGGCATCGAGCTGGTCAACGGCTATCACGAGTTGGGCGATGCCGGTGAGCAGCGGCGTCGTTTCGACGTGGATCGCGCGAAACGCTGTGCAGCAGGTCTGCCCGATATTCTTCCGGATGAACGCCTGCTTGCCGCTCTGCAACACGGCTTGCCGGATTGTTGCGGTGTCGCGCTGGGGGTGGATCGTCTGCTCATGATTGCAGCAAAGGCTCAGGCGATTGACGAGGTGTTGGCGTTTCCTGTTGACCGTGTTTGATTTTGCAAAAACGTGATGTGCATTCTTTCAATGTGTCACGTTATCCGGATGGGCGGTATGTCGAAAAAGTGTAAATTTCCAGCGAATAAGTGTCGCTAAACTTTACACTTCGCGTCTTATTTCAATTGCCCTATATAAGTATATTCTACTTTAATTTTTAATTAATTTATTAAAAACAATGAATTATTGATTTTTTCATTGTGTGGCCCGGATTTTGCTATATTCAATAATGGCGTTATTTTGACGCCATTTGCGCTTGGGTGGGCGAGGCAAGGGGGTCTTTTTCAGGATGCCTTTGCTTTAGCCCGAATGCTTCCAAGTGGGCCAAAATCGGAGAGTAATGTTATGGAACGCCGCTGGACAGATCGAGCGCCCATCTATCTTGATGTCGGGCTTTTTTCTCAAGGCAAAGAGATATCAGTGTGCAAGACACGGGATATTGGCCTGGGAGGCGTGTTTCTTGAGTGTGCCCAACCGCTGCTGCCAAAGGAGGCGCAGGTTGAGCTGATTTTCATGCTGGGTTCAGGCGCGCAACGTATCAAGCATAAAATCCGGGCAAGGGTTGCACGTTTAACTGAAGACGGGATGGGACTCGTATTCCGTGAGTTCGATGCAACCGCGTTTCGCTCTCTCCAGGAAGTGTTGCGTCACAAGGAAGTTGTTGAAACGCCGCATTGAGTTGCACGGCACCCCGCAAAGGGTTTCCACTGTCGGTTTTTCTTACAGTTCGATCAGCCTTAAAAAACACTGTTTACCGCCGCATTTTATAGACCATTCTCATTATGGATTCATCCACACTGTAGTCGCCTATTTTTGCAATCGGCACCCAGGCAAGATCTTTCGATTCAGCGCTGATTACTAGCGGCGCATGACGGTCCGCCTCGAACAGAAAGCGTATGTCGTGGTGTAGATGCGCGGGTTCCTTGGGTGTGGCGGGGATGTTATGCACGTCTGTGTCATAGATATCCGCCGATACTGGCTTGACCTCTTCAAGCCCAGACTCCTCGCGCGCCTCGCGCCAGGCGACATTCAGAATGTCGGGGTCGCCGTCGGCATGGCCGCCCAATTGTAACCACCGATCCAGCTTGCGGTGATGGGTCAGCAGCACATGGGTTCTTTCCAGGTCGACAATCCACGCCGAGCCTGTGATGTGGCCGATTTCCAATGAGCGTTCGAAACAGCGTGGATGCGCGTGTATAAATCGCTCAATCACCGTCGCCATGCGTTTTTCGGCCTGATCGAACGCGGCATAGGCGTCAAGTTTTTCCAGTAATGAATTCCTGTGCATGGTCTTTAATCCTTAATTACCCTTTGTGCCACACCAAAATGCGATTGTTGGCAGGCATGGCATGATCCTGTAATAAAGACATGCCCGCCGTCCGCGCGAGTCCATCCAGCGATTCAAAATCGCGGATGCCGCTCAACGGGTCGCGCGCTTTCAGCCATGAGTCGAAACGGGCGTTGCTGGGGCTGGTATAGGTGCCGCCATAATTGAATGGCCCATATAAACAAAACACCCCATTGTCCTGTAAAATGTGCCCGACACCTGCAAACATCCGCTCTACTTGCGGCCAGGACATGATGTGTGCGGTATTGGCGCTGAAGACTGCGTCCGCCTGCGCAGGAGCGGGTGCCAGCCACGGATCGTCATCCACGTCGAGCGCGAGCGGTGGCGGCACATTCGGCAGCGCGGCCTCATCCAGCCAGGCGCGTATCCCATCGTGATGCATCGCCACATCGCTGGTTTGCCACGTCAGGTGCGGGAGATGTCGCCCGAAGTAGACGGCATGCTGGCCTGTGCCGCTGCCGATCTCCAGTACCCGGCGTGCATGCGCAAACTCCTTTTGGAGTATGGCGAGAATCGGGTCTTTGTTTTGATCGCAGGATTCTGAGTAGGGTTTGTGTGTCATGATGGGTCGCAGTGCTTTAATGGCAATCATTATGAGGCCCGAAACGGCGAAAGGCAAAAAACACGATTGCGAGAAAGTGAATGGCGGTAGACACTGCCAGTGTTGGAACCAAGCGCAAGAAAGGTACTCAATATGTACCTGCACCACATTACAGGATGAATTAAGTGCCCCATGAAGTCAGCCTGATAACAACCATTGCCGCTGCGCTGGGATTGGCGATGGTTCTGGGTTTTGTTGCGTCGCGTTTGAGGATGCCGCCATTGGTCGGCTATCTCCTGGCGGGGATCGTGCTCGGTCCGGCTACGCCAGGCTTTGTCGCGGATGTCGCACTTACCAGCCAACTTGCCGAAATAGGGGTGATGCTGCTGATGTTCGGCGTGGGGCTGCATTTCTCGCTGGACGACCTGCTTGCCGTGCGGCGTATCGCAGTCCCGGGAGCATTAGTGCAGATCACCGTGGCCACTATTTTGGGGATGGTGGCCGCCACGTTTTGGGGCTGGGATATTGGCGCAGCGCTTGTCTTCGGTCTCGCCTTGTCGGTTGCCAGCACGGTAGTGTTATTGCGCGCCCTGGAGGCGCGGGGTGTGCTGGAGTCGGTCAATGGGCGCATTGCCGTGGGCTGGCTGATCGTCGAAGATCTGGTGATGGTGTTGGTGCTGGTGCTCTTACCCCCACTCGCGAGCCTGCTGGGCGGGAAGGCGGATGACGTGGCGCATGCCACCTCGGGCAGTAATCTATGGTTAACCTTGGGGGTCACGCTTGCCAAGGTCGCTGTGTTCATCGCGCTCATGCTGGTGGTGGGGCGGCGCGTATTCCCCCGTGTGCTCTGGCTGGTGGCGCGCACCGATTCACGAGAGCTGTTCACGTTGTGCGTGATTGCGGTGGCCGTTGGCGTGGCCTATGGCTCGGCCGTGCTGTTCGACGTGTCGTTCGCGCTGGGCGCGTTCTTCGCTGGCATGATGATGCGCGAGTCGGAGTTTAGCCATCGAGCCGCCGATGAGTCCTTGCCCCTGCGGGATGCTTTCTCGGTGCTGTTCTTCGTGTCGGTCGGTATGCTGTTTGACCCTCAAGTGATTGTCCAGCAGCCGTTCAAGGTGTTGGTGGTCGCAGGCATCATTGTGGTGGGTAAAACCCTTGCCGCCATCGCCTTGGTGCTGGCATTTCGTTACCCGCTCAATACCGCGCTGACGGTTGGCGCGAGTCTGGCTCAGATTGGCGAGTTCTCGTTCATCCTGGCCGGATTGGGCGTCGCGCTGGGTCTGCTGCCCATCGAGGGTCAAAGCCTGATCCTCGCCGGAGCACTGATTTCTATCGCGCTCAACTCGCTGGTGTTTGCCGCCATCGAGCCGGCACAGGCGTGGATACGGACCCGGTCGGCACTGGCCCGACGCCTCGAACTGCGGGACGATCCTCTTGCGGAATTGCCGATGTCGGTCGACCCGTCTTTCCTGGCCGGGCAGGTTGTTCTGGTCGGGTATGGTCGTGTCGGCCGCCGGATTGCCGATGCTTTGACTGAGCACAAGATTCCCTATGTGGTGGCCGAGCAGAATCGGGAAATCGTTGAAAAGCTGCGTGCGCGCAATATCCCGGCGGTCTCGGGGGATGCATCCGAAGCCGCCGTGCTGATCCAGGCGCATATCGCGGGGGCTGGCATGCTCGTCATCGCCACACCGGATACTTTCAGTGTCCGCAAGATGGTCAAGATCGCGCGCAAGCTCAACCCGTCCATCGAAGTTGTCGTGCGCACCCACAGCGAGGACGAGGCCGAACTGCTGTCGAAGGAAAAAATCGGCCATGTCTTTATGGGCGAACATGAACTGGCGCTGGGCATGACGCGACATGTTCTCTCTCGGATGAGCGGTAGCTCGCACGACGCTGGTTCCCGTCGCCGATAGTAGCTTGAAAGTTATTTCTACCCTTTCTGTACCAATGCTACTAATATTGACATGAGGCCATAGGCAAAGGGTCTTTGGTCTCCATCCGTTCGTACAACCAGGAGGTGCGCCGTGACCATCAGAAAACTTTTTTTCTCTCTACCCTTGCTATGCCTCATCGGTGGAACGCAACTTGCGCTCGCCGCAACACAGGCGGTTCGTGATATGGCGGGCATTCTAGCCCATCTTGAGCATCGCCCCAGCGGCGCGGAAAAAGGCGCGCTGAAAGCCATCATCGACAACAATGCCACGACGGCGCAAGAGCGCGTGCTGGCGACTGCGATTTCCAATCTTAATCACGCTGCGGCCGATGCCGACAAGCCCAAGCTCAAACAGGTGATGAACGATGCCTCCGCCCCTGCCGAGGTGCGGGAGATGGCGGGCATCATCATTAACCTGGATCATCAACCAAGCGGGTCTGATAAAGACAAGTTGCAGAAGATGATGAAATAAGGTGACAGGGTTGGAATAGTGTTTCGTACACGGGTGGCAATTACCCCCCTGTGTACGAAACGAGGGTGTATTCCATGCGCCATTTTGTGGTACATGGAATGCGTCCTATCTGGTTTCGGTGCTTTCTGCGGTGCGCGCTTCCGGTGTTTGATGGGATCCATAACGATGGGCGTAGAGCTTGGTGAATTCCGCGCCGAGAAAGAAGATTTGCGCGGAATAATAGACCCACAGCAGCCCCGCAATCGCTGATCCCGCCGCGCCGAATGCAGAGGTGAGGGGGGTGTTGGCGAGGTAGAGGGCGATCACCGATTTGCCGAGGGTGAATAGCAGCGCGGTGATCGCGGCGCCGATCCAGACATCCTTCCAGGCGATTTTTATGTCGGGCAACAGTTTGTAGATGGCGGCGAACAGCACCGTGATGGTGCCGGAAAACAGGGCGAAATTCAGAACCGTTATCACATGGGTCTTTTCCGGCAGTAAATCGGTGTGTTGTTCAATCGCGGTGAGCGCGGTGCTCACCGCGAGCGATGCAAGCAGCAGCAGACCGATGATTACAATCATGCCGAACGATAACAGCCGCGTTTCGAGCATGTCCAGCATACCCCTGCTCGAAGGTGCTCTTACGCCCCAGATGTGATCCAGACTGTCCTTGAGTTCAACAAAAACTGTGGTTGCGGTAATGAACAAGGTGGCCAGACCCACTATCACTGTGGCAAGCCCTGCCATGGGGTTGCGGGCGCTTTCGATAATCGCCTGGATGGTGGTGGCGCCCTGCTTGCCGATCAGATCCTGAATCTGGGCGACGAGTTGCCCTTCCGCCGCTTGCTCGCCAAAAAAGACACCCGCGATGGCGATGACGATGATCGACAGCGGCACCAGCGAAAACAGGGTGTAAAACGCCAACGCCGCACCCATGCTCTGTGCCCGATCGTCGAGCCAGGCAAAGAAGGTGTCGCGCAGCAGGCGCCAGATTTCGTGGTAGGGCATAGGGGTGATTATCCTAGAAACGGTGATTGGTGCCGTAGCGAGAATGACTAAGGTGCTGAAGATGGGCGAGAAATTCGCAAAATATTCCGCAGCCGTAGCCATCCGCTACGGTGAGGATAGATTTTGCGAATTTCTCGCGCAGATTCTGTGCATTAGGCATTCGCAGTAGGTACCAATCACCGTTTCTAGGATTATAGATCATCTGCGGGTTCAGATGACCTGGAATAGCCTGATGGGTTATCCTTGCACATCCAAAATACAAATGGTTTTTCCTGGCTGCGCGGGTACGGTGGCGGGTGTTTATGCAAGGGCAGGATAATGAAAATTTTAATCATTGGCAACGGCGGGCGTGAGCACGCGCTGGCGTGGAAAGCGGCGCAGTCCGCCACAGTGGAACAGGTGTGTGTCGCGCCCGGTAATGCGGGTACGGCGCGCGAGCCGAAGGTGCAGAATGTGGCGATTGCGGTGGATGACATTGCAGGGCTGCTGGCCTTTGCGCGGGACAATGGTATCGGGTTGACCATTGTCGGTCCCGAGGTGCCGCTGGTGCTGGGGGTGGTGGACGCCTTCCGTGCTGCCGGGCTGCGCTGCTTCGGACCCACGCAGCAGGCCGCGCAACTGGAGGGTTCCAAGGCCTTTGCCAAGGACTTTATGGCGCGCCACGGCATCCCCACGGCAGCCTATGGCAAATTCACCGATGTGACGGAGGCCATCGCCTATATCCACCAGTTAGGTGCCCCTTTGGTGGTCAAGGCCGATGGGCTGGCGGCGGGCAAGGGCGTGATTATCGCCCAGACCACTGCGCAGGCCATCGACGCAGTGCGCGATATGCTGGCGGGCAATGCCTTTGGCGCGGCGGGCCATCGGGTGGTGATCGAGGAATATTTACAGGGCGAGGAAGCCAGCTTTATCGTCATGGTGGACGGCGAGCACATCCTGCCACTTGCCACCTCGCAGGATCACAAGGCGCGTGACAACGGTGATCACGGCCCCAACACGGGGGGTATGGGCGCTTATTCCCCTGCCCCGGTAGTGACGCCGGAAATCCACGCACGCATCATGCGCGAGGTGATCGAACCCACGGTGCGTGGCATGGCGCAGGAGGGTACGCCCTACACTGGCTTTCTCTATGCCGGCGTGATGATTGCCCCCGATGGCACTCCCAAAACACTGGAGTTTAATTGCCGCTTTGGCGACCCGGAAACGCAGCCGGTGATGATGCGGTTGCGTTCGGATCTGGTGGCCTTGTGCGAGGCGGCGCTCGATGGGCGTCTGGATCAAGTGCAGGCTGAATGGGACCCGCGCCCCGCGCTGGGCGTGGTGCTCGCGGCGGGTGGTTACCCGGACGACTATCGCAAGGGTGATGTGATCTTAGGCCTGAATAAAAAAGAGCCGGACGACAGCAAGATCTTCTTTGCCGGTGCTACGAAAAGTCACGGTGATGTCATCACGGCAGGCGGACGGGTGTTGTGCGTCTGCGCGCTTGGCGCCAGCGTCTCCGAGGCCCAGGCGCGTGCGTATAGCCTTGTGCAACAGGTCTCCTGGAAGGATATGTATTACCGCACCGATATAGGTTATCGCGCCATGGCGCGCGAAAAACCTTGAATTCCTGGCGTCTCAAACAAGCCGCGCGTGAACTGCGCCAGGGTGGGGTCATCGCTTATCCCACCGAGGCGGTGTACGGCTTGGGGTGCGATCCGCTCAATGCGCAAGCGGTGCTGTGCCTGCTAACGCTGAAAAATCGTCCCATGGAAAAGGGCTTGATCCTGATCGCCAGCGACTTCCAGCAACTCACGCCGTTTGTTTGCCCGCTTGATCCAGCCATCATGGACAAAATAAGCCGCACCTGGCCCGGCCCCGTCACCTGGTTGCTGCCCGCCACACCCGAAACCCCGGTCTGGCTGCGCGGCACACACGACACCCTTGCGGTGCGTGTCACCGCCCACCCGCAGGCGGCGGCGCTGTGCAGGGCATTCGGCGGCGCTATTGTCTCCACGAGCGCCAATCCGGGCGGGCGCAAACCCGCGCGCAACGCCCTACAGGTGCGTGGCTATTTCGGCGATACCATTGATTGCATCCTGTCTGGCGCGATAGGCCTTCGGAGAAATCCCAGCGAGATCCGCGATGCCGCAACCGGCAGGATTGTCAGGCCGGGGTAGATTGGCTGTTCACTCCGCCCACCCTGGCACATGGCGGCGTGCTGTGCGCAGTTCGGCGTCGAGGGCTTTGTAGCCGGGCTCTTTTTCCGCCACCAACGCCCAAAACTTCGACGAATGATTGAGCTGAATGGTGTGGCACAGTTCATGGACGAGCACGCAACGCACCAGCGGCGCAGGCAAAAACAGCAGTTTATAGTTGAGGTTGATGTTTTTTTGGCGGGAGCAACTTCCCCAGCGGGTCTTTTGCCCTCGGATGCGCGCTTGACGAAAGGGTAAGCCGGTTTCGCGGCTGATCTGCTCCAGCCAGGGCCGCAAATGAGTCTGGCCTTTTTCCGCCAGCCACCGCCGCAGCACGGACGTGCACAAGGAAGCATTGTCCACTGCGCCGCGCACGATCAGCCGTGCATCGTGACTTTGCGACAATGTTACACGGCTTGAGTCAACAGCCTGGTATTCGACCTGCCAGATTTCATCAATGGCATGCAGCGTTATCGTGTCGGGAAGGGTGTCGTGGGCGCTAGGTGCGAGCCATTGCTGTTGTTCGTTGACCCGCTGCAGCGTCTTGTTAATCCATGCCTGTTTCCCATGCACCAGAGCCGGAATGCGGCGGTGATCAAAGCCGCGCGGCACCACCACTTCCACCTGTCCCAGCGGTGAAATCTTCAGACAGACGCGCCTTGCTTTAGCACTTTCCCGAATGGAGTATGTGGGTGATTCTCTAATCATCCTAAAAACTCAGTTATTCACGTTGTCACGAAAAAACACGAAAATATTCAAACCCATTTTGTGTGTTACTTATCACCCATCCGGTGAATTTCTAAAGCAACCCACCTTTTGTTTCGTGACAACATGCGGCTAAGGGGCAGGCTGCCTCTAGCCTGCGCGTGGCGTTAGACCTGCCTGTCACGATGAGGACTTTCGGCAGTAGCAATAGACGAACTTCTGAATCGTTCCGAAAGGAGTGAGGTGTTCTTCTTTTTCGTGGCTCAATAAGGTAAAGGGCGCACCAAATTCGGCGTGAAGTTCGTTTGCACTGTAGCGCATGACTGGCAAGCCGCTGCATTGGGTTGGCCCATCTTCTGCGAAGGTGGCGATTATCACATGCCCGCCAGGCTTGACCGCCCGAAGAACGGTCTCAACGTAAGCATGACGATCTTGCGGAGATGTGAGGAAGTGAAATACAGCGCGGTCGTGCCAGACATCGTAGGCGTGAATGGGCAGCGATGCGTCGATGATGTTTGCCTCGATCCAACGCACTGCGCTTGATTGCGCACCGAGGCGCGATTGGGCAGCAGCGAGCGCTGCGGCAGAAAGATCAAGCACAGTGAGTGAGGAATACCCGTTCCGGAGAAGGTCATCGACTAGCGTAGAAGCGCCGCCGCCTACATCAATGATTGAAGCTGTGAGCGGTATACCCGTGCCGCGAATGAGGCGCAATGATTGCTCTGCGTGCTCCTGAAACCAACTGACATCATCGGTGGACTTCGTTGAGTAGACGTTATCCCAATGTTCTTTCGGCTGCATGATTACTCTCCTCTCTGTGGGGCAGGTCTAACGTGCTTTTCGTGGACAAAAAGAGGTTTTCAGGATCATTATCTACCGCGCCGCTTCGCGCGTATGCCTGATCTTCGGCCAATAGGTATCAACATTGAACGATGGGCTATGAGCTGGAGTGTGGCATTGCGCACACATCTTTTCGCGCGGCCAATTGGCGTTTCCTACAGGCTTCGCACCACCTGATGCAACATGCGCCTGGGCCGGGCCATGGCAGGACTCGCACTGCACATTACTCAGATTGCCGGTGGTATCGTCGTCGATGAAGCCGCCAGGCTTATTGAACCCCACGGTGTGACAGACGATGCAGTTGGGATCAAACGCCTTGTTGACGCGGCGCAGCGTGCCATAGGCATGGGCGTGACGGCTGGTCTGCCAGATCTTGTGCTGCTCGCCATGGCAGCTTTGGCAGGCTTGCGCCCCCGCATAGGGGCTCTCTCCCGCTTGCTGCGCCTTGGTGATATTTACGCTCTTTTGATAATCCGCCTCGACCTGGGCGTTGTATTGCTTGTACCAAGCCTTCATGCGCGGCGCATCGGGGATGGTTTTGGGCAGCGGGATGATCTTGTGCTTCCAGGATTGGATTGTTCCTGTGCTGTCCAGCGCGATGTCGAGCCATCCCAGGCGCATGCCGCGTGATCCCGGTTGCAACACCAGAGTGTTGTCCACCTTTTTCGGTTCGCTGTATTTTTCATAGGCGGAGCGGATCAGTAGGATGTCCACCTGCTGCAACGGTAACAGACGGCGCGCATCATCCAGCGTCAATGTAGTGGACAGCACCGTGAGCGCACCGCTTTGTTTGGCGTGTCGCAAAGCTTGGGCCAGCGCCGCGCCGTCGCTGCCCGGCGCTGTCATCGTGTGTGCTCCTCCCATCTGTTGGAGAGGCGACTCGCGGGGGTCGATCCAGCTAAAAAAGGCCAGCGTCCTGCCGTTGCGCGTGATGTTCCGTTCGGTCTGGAAGGTGGCATCACTCCGGTTGCTCGCCACCCACGGCAGTGTGTCATTTTTAATGAAATCCGTGCCGTAGGCGAGATCCGTCCATTGCACGCCGATGGCGTCATAGTTGAGCGCCTTAATGCCCTTGAGGATGTATTCCCCGGTGAGCCGGTCATGCACCGACTCGCTACGCAAGAAACCACCGGATGAAATCAGGAACAGGCCAGGTTTTTCCTTGCGCAAACGATCAATCATGGTAGCCTGACGCCGGATGCCGCCGAAATCCCCCTCCAGACTGCACCCACACGGCTCCAGTTCGCCGTCGAGATTGCTGGTGTAGATGAGGGTGATACCGTTCTTCCCCGCCGCATGGGTCTGGCTGCTGAACAGCAGGACAAATGCCAGTCCGAAGAAAATAGCCATGACGCTTTTTTTCATGATGTTCCCGCTACCCAAGAGTGAGGCCCCTATCAGCCCGTCACTCTATTATCGGTGTTAACGGCGGGGGAGGGAAGGTTAGTGTTGTGTACCTTTGCCGCCACGCACCAAACGAACGAAACGTGCTTCCCCTTTGTCGCCGCGAGTTGCGCCCTCTGGGCCGAAGCTCAGGATATAGGCGTCATTGTCAAAGCCCTTGCGCGGCGTGGCGGACCAGAACGGGGCGGCAGGAGTGGCCGGGAAGAGCGTCAGGTTGATACGGGGATCAGTGCATTGCCGCTCCGCGATCATGGCCAGTTCGGGGATGTGAGGGACGCGCCAGTCGCCATGCTTTGCATAGCCTCCCTTTTTGTTGAGTTGATTGGCCGCGTCCAGCGCGCCCTGCCAGGTATAGCCGCCCGGCGTGCCCTTGCATGTCGCGCCATCCCAGCTTTGATCCAGCGCGCAACGCATCCAGGTCAGCCCCGACTGGCTATCGGTTAGCGTGCCGTCGCCATTATCCTTGAAGCGCTCGGTGGGCGTGGACATGGGACGAGATTTGGTATCACAGTTATAACTCCAGGCTGGCGCAGCACAGGCCATTGCCGCGCACAGAAAAAAGAGGTGCTTTGCCGCCATAATCCCGACTCCTTGGTTTTCGTTTTTTAAGAAAAAGGCCGCACCAGGTTGAAACGGGCGGCCTCTTGGTTTGGCAAGATTATGGGTAGCCTGCGCCGCTACGCACTTTGACCGACGGATGCTGCTTGGTATTCTCGCCTGGTTTGAGCTTGAAACCACGGTGCATGTAGAAGGAATAAGCCTCCAGCGCCTTCATTTCCTTGCTGTTAGCGTCCAGCGTCTGTCCTTCCAGAGGCACTTGAATGCACCAGTTGATCATGTCGCGTAGCGGAATCACCTGTCCCAGATTGGCCTGCCACTTGGGGAAGGTGTGGGGATTGGACGCCGCTGCATCCGGGTGGCAATTGGCGCAGGCCAGCCCGTTCTTGCCGAGCTTGGCGCTATGCCACAGGTCATCACCCTCCTTTACAGTCGCCATAAGGTCTTTGTCCTGGGCGGCTAGCTCGTCCTGGGTAAACGGCTTTCTAGCCTGTGCTGGCTCAATGGTCAGAAAGGAAAAGGAGACGATAGCAACAGTGATGCCGGTGAACGTGAATAAACGGCTTTTGATATTTGATTTCATTGACATGCCTCCTTAAAGTTTCACGCCTTTCTTGACGCCTTCCGGCAATAGATCCGCCCACGTATCATAATGCAGCGCACCGCTGAACTCCTTTTCAAGATCAATGTATTGCGTACCCAAACCGTCCAGAATATCGCCTGGATCGACGCGATTCATCTTGATGTCGGGGAAGGGCAGCTCGATGCCAGGGTAGGGCCAAGGCCAGGAGGTAGACAGGGTGCCGATGGAGGACAGGTTGCCTATCCGGTTATACACCACCTGATGCACATGACCGTGGAACGCCATCACCCGCTCGAAGCGGGAAAGAATCTCGCGGATTTGCGGCGCGTCCTCGGTTTGGAAGTTCCAACGCGGGTAATAATCCCACAGCGGAGAGTGAGTGAACACAACCACCGGGGTATCGGGCTTCAGTTTTTTAACGTCTTTCTTCAACCATTCAAGCTGCTCTTCACGGACGCCCCACAGGCCGCAATGATGGCACTCCAGCTCCTCCATGAAACCCATTCTTTCATCCGGCGTCAGACCCTTCATCGTCCAGAAATCGCGCACCAGAATAGAGTTCATGCCGATGAAGTGAACCCCTTTGTGATCGAAGGACCACGTTGCTCCGCCGAACAGGTCGCGCCATGCCTGGCCCATGTCCAGATACCAATCGTGCTCGCCGGGGATAACCTTGAGTGGCACTTTCAGCTTGGAGAGTATCCGCTTACCCTTCTCCAGCTCTGCACGCTTGCCTGACTGACCGATGTCGCCGAGATAGACGACAAAATCCGGCAGGGGACTCATGTTGTTGACGTCATCGACAGCCTTTTTCAGGATGCCGTCGAACTTGTGATCAGGGATATCGTAGAGATGCGCATCGGTCAGAATCGCAAACCGAAACGGTGTAAGCCGACTGTTGCCTGCGGCCTCCGCGACCTGCACCATACCGAAGGAAACCCCTGCTGCACTGGCTACCAGCGTCGCCAGCCCCGCCTTGCCCGTGATGCCAAGGAATTCCCTTCGATTCATTTTGCTGAAATCAGTCATTGCAGTGCTCCTCCTCTATGCTGTGGTGTGTAAGTCTGTTTTCGGCACCTGTACGATTAATCTTTAGTCTTGGTCTTAATCCAAATATATTCTTCCTCAAAAGACGGTAATGTCACCACCGCTCTATCTTGGGATAGACGGCGGCAAATAAACGTCCCGGCAGGGTGCTCAGCCCACCGAACTCATTAAATCAGAGACCCCTAAAATAAGTGAGGTTTTGACTATACGCTTTTTTTACCGGCGGTCAATAAACTGTAGCGAGCAAGTAAACTGTCCTAAGTTGTAGCACATGATCTGTCCGGTTTTATAGTGGCCTTCCACAGGGGGGGGCAAGCTATGAACCGGACAGCATTCATGCAGGAGCTACGCAAGATGCGATTTGAGGACGCGT